>NZ_JAJUFJ010000003.1:0-190601 GCF_029266045.1 Caproiciproducens galactitolivorans
TGAGGGTCCACCCGTTCCCATTCCGAACACGGAAGTTAAGCTCATCGATGCCGAAGATACTTGGCTGGCAACGGCCCGGGACAATAGGAAGGTGCCAACACATAGCGATAGGGACGCCCGAAAGGATGTCCCTATGTTTTTGTTTTGCATCAATTTATACATGAAATTTTTTTAAACCCCGTGATGGGTTGACATAAACTTGCTTTTTCGGTATTATAAAATATGTGCTGTAAAAAAATAAAATAATTCCACGTATAACCCCGCAAATTGGTAGGGCGGGGGTTTCTACAGGGAGCCTTAACTTCCTAACTACGGATACTTTTATCGGTAGTTAGGATTTTTTTGTCTATTGAAAGCTTTTTACATAAATCAGGAGGGAAATGAATGAAGTATTACGTTTCAGTTTTTTTAGGAGCAATGAGTTATGGAATTTTATCAACGATCGTTGTGCTGGCCTATGGAGAAGGGTATCACCTCGGCGAGGTGGTAGGCTCCCAAATGTTCATGGGCTTCGTCTTGTCATGGCTGCTGGCATTTTTTATCAAAATGAAAGAACGGTATTGCCGCAGGAAGGGCGCCTTGTCAACATCCTGCGGTTCTGCTAAGGCTTTAACATGGAAAAATCGGCTGCTCCTTATGCTGGCCGGAACGGCGACCGTTGCAACCAGTTTGGTATACTATCAATCACTCCGCTACAATTCAGCGTCGCTGGCGGTCGTGCTACTATTCCAGTTTACGTGGATGACTACACTAATTCAGGCGGTTTCCAGGCGTCAGCGGCCTAATCGCGTCATGATACTGACGCTGCTGATTCTTCTTGGAGGAACCGTGTTTGCTGCCGGATTACTGGAACAGGGTTCAACGCACCTAAGCATGCCAGGGATCGTGTTGGGGCTTCTTTCGGCAGTCACTTACACCCTGTTCGTGTTGTTTAACGGAAAAGCCGTGCCGGACGCCCATCCCGCTTACCGTAGCGCCTGGATGATAACCGGAGCATTCACCGTTCTCTGTATTGTTTTTCCGCCGCGCTTTTTGTTTCAGGGCTTTTTTGGTGGGAAATTGATGTTATTCGGTTTCCTATTAGGAACATTCGGGGCTTTTATTCCACCTTTATTATATGCCTTCGGGGTGCCGCACATCGGTGAGAGTATGGCCGGTATTTTAGGGGCTGTGGAGCTTCCGGTTGCTGTATTTATGTCTTCCACCGTTTTACACGAGCAGGTCAGTTTTGTGCGGTGGGCCGGAGTCGCCTTGATTTTATTCGGCGTGATGTTCCCTAAACTGCATACGTTAAAACAAAATCGGGATACTTCCCAGTTAAAAACAAAAGCCCATAAGTCCGTATAGAAAACAAAATTTGTTTCAGAAGTCTGGAAACCCGCCCTTTTTTGGGGCGGGTTTTTCGGTACAAAACTGAAATGTGTATGGGAGTAAATTTCTTTTTTCTCGAACCGATATACTATAGGAACGATTCCCTTATCCGGCTGAGAACAATAAATCCTCGACTGGACATCCTGTTTCCGCAAGGGTACTGGATCGCTCTTTCGTAAGCATACGTTTATAAAATGCGAATTTCACAGTTAGGAGAATGCATCATGGTACGAATCGGAATTGTAGGTACGGGCAATATGGGAGCCGTACATCGCAGCAATTATGCCCTTATGGATGACTGTCAGGTTGTTGCGGTGGTAGGGAAATCTTCCCGGGGAAAAGAGAGGGCGAAGGAGTGGGGATTGCCGGTGTATGACTCCATTTCCGAGATGGTTCAGCAGGAAACGATCGACCTGGTAGATATCTGTACGCCGACTTTCCTGCACAAACAGCAGGTCATGGAAGCGCTGGAACTGAAAAAGCACGTTATCTCGGAAAAGCCGCTTGCCCTTTCAAAAAAGGACGCGGAAGAAATGTATCGTACTGCTTCGGAAAAGGGGGTACAGCTATACGTAGCACAAGTGCTGCAGTTTACGAAAGAAACAGAGATATTGCGCAATCTGGTGCAAAGCGGGGTATACGGTTTGGCATTGGACGCGCAGTTTGAGCGCCTTTCGGCTTGCCCGCGCTGGTCGCAGGGAGGATGGCTGTTCGACAGGGAAAAAAGCGGCCTTTTGCCGTTTGACCTGCATATTCATGATCTTGACCTGATGGTCAGCCTGTTTGGAAAACCGGAGGCTTTTTCCTATACCAGCTGCGCCGGCAGGGGAAGAGATTATCCGGAGCATTGCCGCTTTCTGTATTCCTATAAAGACCGGAATGTTTGCGCCGAAGCGGCATGGCTGCATGCGGATATTCCCTTCATAGCCCGATGGAGGGTCTATTTTGAAAACGCAATGGTCATCTATGATGGAACGCGGGTTACAGCATATTTGTTAGCTCACGAACCGCTCGTGCTGGTTGCAGAGGATAAAGTGCAAACGGACCGAAAGAAAGCCCTGTCCGACGGATGGTATTACAGGGAATTGAGCCATTTTATCGAGTGCGTAAAAAATGGTGTCCCTTCTCCCTATGTCCGACGCGAACAGGTGCTCACGGTTCTGGATATACTTGAAAACATTGCAAGGGATATTCCTTCGTAATTTCATATCGTTTGTTGTTAAATGGAAAAAGCGCCCGTTATCCGGACGCTTTCCTTTATACCTATATTTTTGCTTCTACACGGGGTTCCGTATTTCGCGTTTGCCCTTTTCCCGGCATAATTTTTTTCACAATGCTTTTGATTGTCTGCGTAGCTTCTATCAGCGCGGCTTTGTCTTCTTCGGAAATTTGCTTAAACTGTAACCGGAGAAGCTCGACCGCCTGCTGCGTTGATTTTTGTATTTGGACGCGCCCGAACTTAGTTAGCTGGATGAGAACAAGGCGGCGGTTCGTTTTATCTTCCACCCGTTCCACATACCCCTTCTCCACCAACGCATTGATGATTTTGGTCATATGCTGCTTGGAAATATCCATTTCGGTTGAAAGCTGTGTCATACTGAGCAGTTCCCTTGACTCCAAAATGCGGATTGCGCGAACCTGCGTAGGGGTAAGATTGCCCAGCGACTTTTGTTCGATCGGCCGTAAGAAGGTTTCGTTAATCTGCGGAACAATGCTTAATAAAGCGGCAATCAGCTCGTTAAAGTTTGCGGAATCCATCTATATTCACCTGCCGGTTGTGTTTATTTGCTTACGTATTATAGACTTAAAGTAAACAAATGTCAATAATTAACTTTTTGTTAACTTTCAACCATGGTTTACTTTCCTATTTACTTTGAAAAATAAATGCGCTATACTACAATACACTGGAGGAAAAATACGACATAAAGAGGTGATTTCTTGTGAAAGGAGTGGGGTAGCCATACTGTTTTACAGGAAAAGGACTGAACACGAATTTTTATCTCATCCATGAAAGGAAGGGTATCGAATATGAAAAAAGCCGTCAGTTTTCTTATCATGTTTGCGTTTGTGTTGTCCATCACGGTTCCGGCGTATGCAAAAACAAAATCGGAAACCGTTACCGTATCGCTGGACAAAATAGAGGATCTTCTGATAAACCCAACCAGTGAAGAACTGCTAAACGCTCAGCTGCTATACCTCACCTGCTGCAATGACGCGCTGAAAACTGCTACCAATGCCAATACATATGACAGCAAGGCGCAGGAACTGGCCATTGCAGAAAAAAAGCTGGAACTTGGCTATATCTCCCAGAAGGAGTATGAAGACATAGCAAAAAGCTTGAAAGATACGTCCACCAGCCAGGTAACGGATACCAACACCCGCGCCCAGAACCTGCTGAGCCTTCGGCATATGTTCGGTTTGGACGACGATGACAAGATGATCGTTAAGGCGGCGGACTACAGCAAAATTAACCTTAATAAAATCAATAACGCAAGCTATAAGAGAGATTTAAAGGACAATGATTTGAATGACCTTTCCGGCAGCGACGCGACCGACACGGAGCTTACAGGGAAAGTGGAAGCGTTAAAGCGTTCGTATGACGCCTTATATCAGGCCAGCCTGACGTATCAGACTTCGCTGGCGGATTACCAGAAGAAAGAGGCTGACGCCAAGCTGACGCAGTCCAAGTACCAGCAGGGATACGCAACCAAACAGGAGGTTGACGATATTAACCGGGAGCTTTCCACAATGAAAATCACGGTGGATATAAACAGGAATAATCTGTACGCCGCATATTTGAAATATGATTTCCTGCGCAATAACCCCGACGAATATCAATCCTTTCATTAATGAGTAGAATGGTGTTCGTTGAATAGGAGTATTTTAGGGATGAAATTGAATATTTTCAGTAAATTGTTCGGTAAATTGAACTTCAAAAAAATTAAAAAGAAAAAACGTTTTCTTATACTTGGCGTTCTTATACTTGTTGTAGTGGGATTTTTTACGCTGAATAAACCGGCTGCCGGCAAAGAGATGGGGCTGGCGAAAACCAGCACGACGGTGCTGCAAAAAGGGAACCTTCGGGATACCGTGAATGTGTCCGGAACGGTAAAAAGCAAAACGTCCAAAAATGTTTATACAACGCTGACCTTTCCGATAAAGGAAGTAAAAGTCGAGGTAGGGGATAAGGTGAAAGCCGGTGACGTACTGGCGATTTTGGATACCTCTACGCTGGATAAGGAATTGGAAAGCGCCAAATCTAGTACAGATTCCGTGGAGGCGACCAATAAGCTCACTCTTGAAAAGGCAAAAGCGGATTATGACAATGCCCTTTATCAGTACAAAAACAACCTGAACAGCGAGCTGATTAATGCGAAATCGGCTGTCGATGCCGCCCAGCAGGATCTGAAAGCAGCACAGAATAGCTATAATTACAATAAATTTATGTATGATCAGGGGCAGCTTTCCAAAATGGCGCTGGATCAGGAACAGATCAAGCTGCAAAATGCGCAGAATGCATATGACAAAGCTGTTGTTAACTTGAAAGCTACACAAAATAAGGTGCAGCAGGATTTGCAGACAGCGAAAAATACATATGAAGCCACGTTGGCGAAATCAAAGGACAAGAGCCAGCGAATTACTTTGGAAAAGCAGCAGAAAACCTTGCAGGATTCCATTATCAGGGCGCCTGTGGACGGTACCGTTACCGCTTCCAATGCAACCGTCGGCTCCACGCCAAATGGCGCTCTGTTTACCATTGACGACACAGACAATTTAAAGGTAATCGCGGAAGTGAAGGAATTCGATATCGGTAGGGTTGCTGTTGGCAAAAAAGTGGATATTAAGACAGACTCCACCGGAGATAAGGTTTTTTCCGGCGTCGTAACGAAAATCGCCCCTGCGGCAACGGCCAGCACACAGGGAACCAGCAACGTTACTTTCTCGACCGAGATTACGATTACTGACAAAAGCAAGGAAATCAAAATTGGAATGAAGGCGCGTATGAATATTATTATCAATGAAAGAACCGATGTTTACACCGTTCCTTACGATGCTGTACAGTACAAGGAAGACGGCAGCGCGTTCGTATACACAGCGGTAAAGGAAAAGGACGTTTACGTAGCCAAGGAGCTGCCGGTTAAAACCGGGCTTGCCAACGATATTTCCATTGAAATTTCCGGTCCCGGCGTCAAAGACGGGGTGCAGGTTGTCAGCAATCCGGATAATATAAAAGCCGGTTCCCCTCTAAACCTGTAAAGGGGGCTGAGGTATGAGCGGTAAAGTAATTATTGATATGCAGCACATCGTAAAAAATTTTTACATCGGGACACCGAACGAGCTGCATATTATTAAGGATATCAGCTTGACGGTAAACGAAGGGGATTTCGTATCGATCGTCGGCGCTTCCGGTTCCGGTAAAAGCACCCTGATGAATATGATCGGTGTGCTGGATCGCCCCACTTCGGGGGAATATGTGCTGGACGGTATTCCGGTTGCACAAATGTCGGACAATGAAATGTCCGACGTTCGCAATCGGAAAATCGGGTTTGTGTTTCAGACCTATAACCTGATTCCCCGCAGCAGCGCATTGAAAAACGTGGAGCTGCCGATGCTGTATGCGGGCGTGGACAGAAAGATGCGCACAAGGCGCGCTAAAGAGCTGCTCGATCTGGTCGGAATGAAGGAGAGAATCCACCATAAGCCCAATGAGCTGTCCGGCGGACAGAAGCAGAGGGTGGCCATCGCAAGGGCGCTTGCAAACGATCCGGCAATGATACTGGCGGATGAACCCACCGGCGCGCTGGATTCTTCAACCGGCCGCATGGTCATGGATCTTCTGCATAAGGTTCATAAAGAAGGCGGCAAGACGATCGTCCTGATTACCCACAACAATGATTTGGCCTCCGAAACAGAACGGATTATAACCATTAAGGACGGGATGATCATATCCGACGTTTCCAATAAGCCGAAGCAGGAAGAAAAGGTGGAAGCTTCATGTTCCTGAAAGAAAACATACTTCTTGCGATTGCAGGATTAAAATCAAATAAAGTCCGGGCGTTGCTTACCATGCTCGGCATCATCATCGGCATCGGCTCGGTCATTGCCATCGTTACCATCGGAAATGCGGTAACTTCCAGCGTGTCGGATACGTTCTCGTCCATGGGCGCCAACAATATCATGGTGAACGTGGCGGAGCGGGACGACCAGGATGGCAGGGGCCCGAGCGGAAAAATCGACGATGACGATTTAATCTCCCTGGAACAGCTGGAGCGGTTTCAGGAGCGGTACGCTGATCAGATCGGCGCGCTGTCGGTTACGTGCGGCGGGGGCAGCGGCAAGGTAAAGGATGGTCGGCTGTACGCAAATGTAAGCATTGAGGGCGCAAACGAAGGCACCAAGGAAATTAGTAATATAAAAATGCTCAAGGGTCGCTTTCTGAAGGCGAAGGACGTCAATGCCATGCGCAAGGCGGCGGTTGTATCGGATAAGCTGGTACACAATATCTTCAAGGATAAAACGGACCCACTAGGAAAGGAAATCAATATCTACAAGGATGACGGCGTTGATTCCTATACGATCGTCGGCGTGTACAAGTACGAGCAGAACGCCTTTCAGGGAGGGGGGCAGACCGCTTCGGATAAGGATATCAGCACCACGCTGTACATTCCCGTTACGGTCGCGCAACAGACGGCGGAAAATAAGAATTTCCAGTACTTTATGGTAAAATCGAAGCCGACCGTCGACACAGCCGTATTCGCGGATACCGTGCAGAAGTACTTTGACGGGCTTTATGCCAACAATGAGAAATACACTTGCCAGATTCAGAATATGGAAAGTTATTTGGAACAAGCTACCTCTACACTAAATACCATTTCCGTCGCTGTTGCGGCGATCGCGGCGATTGCGCTTTTGGTAGGCGGAATCGGCGTAATGAATATCATGCTGGTTTCCGTAACCGAAAGGACGCGCGAAATCGGTACCCGCAAGGCGCTGGGCGCGCGAAGCATTTATATTAAAATGCAGTTCATCGTGGAATCGATTATCATTTGTGTAATCGGTGGAATTATCGGCGTGCTTTTAGGAATAGGGTTAGCGTCCATCGGCGTGAACCTGCTCCATGCCACCTTAAAGATTTCCATACCGGTCATCATCATCAGCGTGGGCTTCTCCATGTGCATCGGCATATTTTTTGGCTACTACCCCGCAAGCAAGGCGGCGAAGCTCGATCCGATCGAAGCACTGCGTTACGAATAACCAAGCAAAAGGCGGGCGCATTTGCACCCGCCTTTGAACTTGTTTTCCATTGGCAGGGCGGAAATTTACACCGCTCTGCGCTTTTTTTTGCTTACTCCTGATTTTATAATATATTCAAAAAATGTAATTGCGAAAAGAGAGCAGCTACGCTATAATGGTAACAATTATAACTTGGAAAAGCGCGCCGGGGATGCGCGCGAGTAAAGGAGGAAATAGAAAATGTCATACAACCGCGTTATTGAAACATTGCTCGAACGGCGCTCTGTCCGCTCCTACCGGCCGGAACAGGTTTCAGAAGAAGAGCTGGCCGATATTCTGCATGCAGCAAAATATGCACCAACGGCAAGGGGGCTTCAAGCGAGGCATTTTACCGTTATTCAGAATAAGCAGTTCCTTGCGGAAATCGCTGCCGCAGCTACTGGAAACGAAAACGATTCCCCGTTCTATCATGCGCCGACGGTCATTGTGCTCTCCGCTCCGCAGGAGGCGAAGTATGGGCGCGAGGACTGTGCCTGTGCAATTATGAATATTATGCTTGCTGCCGAGGCGCTGGGGATTGGCACGTGCTATATCTGTTCCGCTTTGGATGCTTTGCGGAGCGACAAAATTCTTAGCCGTCTGAAGCTGCCGGAGGGGTATGTCCCATATGGCAGCGTTGCGGTAGGTTACGCAAAGGAGCACGCGGCGCCTCCCAAGGAACGCTGCACCGACGACATCAGTTATATTCAGTAAAGCATTGAAAAACGGGGGCGCCGCAATCGGCGCCCCCGTTCTCTTATATTTCTTAACTTTCCGGCTGCCGGCGGATGATTCCGCGCGGCAGTTTTATTTTTTAATAAGCTGGACCAGAAGCTTCTCCGCTTCGATTGCATCTGCTTTTCCTCGTGTAGCCTTCATTACGGTGCCCAGAATGGCCTTCAGGGCTTTTTCTTTGCCGCCAAGGTAATCGGATACCGCGTTTTGATTCGCGGAAATTGCTTGTTCGCAGGCGGCTCTGAGCGCATCCGGATCCAAGCCGCCCATATCGCTTTCGCTGATCAGTTCACTAGGTTTTTTTCCGGTGTCGAGCATTTTTTCAAGCGTAGCCTTTAATAGGTTCATCCGAATTTTTCCTTCATCCAAAAGGCGTACCAGAGCGTTCAGATTTTCAGGTGTTACCTTTACCGAGAAGTTTTCTTTCGCGCCTTCGCCTTCCAGACGGCTGAACATCTGGCCGATTATGCAGTTTGCGACGGTTTTCGGATTCTTTACGCCCTTTATGGCCGCTTCAAAATATTCGGAGATCCTGCGGTACTGCGTCAAGAGCAGGGCGTCGGCTTCCGGAAGCCCAAGTTCTTCCATATAGCGTTTCGCCTTTTGCTGCGGAAGTTCGGGAAGTTTTTTCTTAAGCTCGCTGATCATTTCCTCCGATACCTGAATGGTGACCAGATCCGGCTCGCGGAAATAGCGGTAGTCATGCGCGTCCTCTTTGCCGCGCATGCTTTCGGTGCTTTCTTCCTCTTCGTTATAGCGCCGCGTTTCCTGCACAACTTGTTCTCCGCTTTCCAAAAGGTCAATCTGGCGGTTTATTTCATAATCCATCGCTTTTGCCATGTGGGCGAAAGAGTTCATATTTTTGATTTCGGTCCGTGTACCGAATTCCTCCGACCCCACCGGGCGTACGGATATGTTTACGTCGCAGCGCATGGAGCCTTCCTGCATTTTGCAGTCGGAAACGCCGATAAAACGCATGATGAGCTGCAATTTTTCAAGGTATTCCTTCGCTTCGTCAATGCTGCGGATGTCCGGCTCCGAAACAATCTCAATCAGCGGCACGCCGCCGCGGTTGTAATCCACATAGGTGTTGCTGCGCTGATGGACCAGCTTACCGGCGTCCTCTTCAATATGGATTCTTGTCAGCCGGATTTTCCGGCCATTGCTCAGTTCCACCCAGCCGTTTTTGCACAGCGGCATGTCGTACTGGGAAATTTGGTACGCTTTTGGCAAGTCCGGGTAGACATAGTTTTTACGGTCCATTTTGGAAATGCGGCTGATTTCGCAGTTCGTTGCAAGACCGGCCAAAATTGCGTACTCCACCACCCGTTTGTTCAGCTTTGGCAGCGTGCCGGGAAGCCCAATGCAGATGGGGCAGCAGTGCGTGTTCGGCTCGCCGCCGAATTCGGTGGTGCAGGAACAGAAAATTTTCGTTTTGGTAGCGAGTTCAATATGTGTTTCCAGTCCGCAGACCAGTTCATACTTTGTCATAGCTTAACCCCCATTTCCGCCGTGCGGAACATCTGGCCGTCTGTGGCAATTTCATACTGGTGCGCGACATTCAGGATGGTTGCCTCGCAGAAGCGGTTGCCGATCAGTTGCATGCCGATCGGAAGCCCGGCAGTGTCAAACCCGCAGGGAATGGAAACAGCGGGGAGCCCGGCAATATTCACTGGAACGGTGCAGATATCCGTCTGATAGGTTTCGACTGCGTCCTTCGCTGTGAAATTCAGCGGAAAGGCGGTCATGGGGACGGTGGGCGCCAGCATGACATCACATTTTTGGAACGCGTCTTCAAACGCTTTGATCAGCTCGCCGCGCAGGTTCTGCGCCTTTTTATAGTAAGCGTCGTAATACCCGGCGCTCAACACATAAGTGCCGAGCAGAATCCGGCGCTTCACTTCTTTTCCAAAGCCCTCGTTGCGTGTTTTGCACACCATTTCGTTGCGGTCGGCGTAATGGGCGGTTTTGTAGCCGTAGCGAATGCCGTCGTAACGTCCCAGATTGGAGGAAGCCTCCGCACAGGCCAGAATATAGTACACCGGCAGGCTGTATTTCAAAGAGGGCATATCAAAATAGACAATCTGTGCCCCCAGCGATTCGAAAACCTTAATTGCGTTTTGTATCGCGCTGTTCACGTCGTCTCGGATGCCGTTGAAATATTCCTTCGCAATGCCGATTTTTCTGCCCTTGATGCTGTTTTTTAGGCTTTCGCAGACCGGCGCGTTGACTTTTCCGCGCGAAGTGGAATCTTTTTCATCATAGACCGAAATAGTGTCGTAAACGATGGCAGCGTCTTCCACGTTCTGCGTAATCGGTCCGATCTGGTCGAAGCTCGACGCATAGGCGATCAGGCCGTAGCGCGAAACCGCGCCGTAGGTCGGCTTTAGGCCGGTCAGCCCGCAGAAGCTGGCGGGCTGGCGGATGGAGCCGCCGGTGTCGGAACCCAGCCCGTAAACGGCAAGATTGCCGCCGACTGCCGAAGCGACGCCGCCGGAGCTTCCACCCGCGACGCGGGACGTGTCGTGCGGATTCAAAGCGCCGCCGAAGCAGGAGGTTTCACAGGAAGAGCCCATGGCGAACTCATCCATGTTTGTCTTGCCGAGCAGAACGGCATTCTGCTTTTGCAGCAATTCCCAAACCGTCGCGTCATAGATCGGCACATAACCGGTCAGAATTTTGGAACAACAGGTTGTTTCGATTCCCTTTGTGGAAATATTGTCCTTGAGGGTCATCGGAATCCCTTCCAAAGGGAGAAGGGGTTCGCCGGACGCAATTTTCCGGTCGACGCGTTTTGCCGTTTCAAGTGCCGTTTCCGGAGTGAAGCGGACGTAGGCGTTGATTTTTTGATTGTCCTTTTCCATTGCCTCAAGGTAGGCCTTTGTAAGCTCTAGGCAGCTAATCTGCCCGGAAGCCATCTGTTCGCTTAGTTTTTTAATCCGACTTTCCATCCGTACCTCCTACATGCGTTTTTTAACCAGAAAATATCCCTCGTCCTGGCTTTCCGCGTTTTTAAGAATTTCCTCCCGGTCATAAGAAGGAACGACAATATCCTCACGGAAGGCATTGGACAGGCCGTTGATATTATCAAAATCGGTTGCCTGCGGGCAGGCGTCGTTAATGGTATTGGCAAAGCCGATAATCTCATTCATATCCTTTGTAAGCTCGTCTAATTCTTCGGGGCTGACGGAAAGCTTCGCCAGATTTGCAATATTCAGGATGTCTTCATGCGTGACCATAAAAATGCCTCCTTCGGCTTTACTTTCTCAGGCGGATATGCACTTCGCGCAGCTGCCGCTCGGTTACCTCGTTCGGCGCGCCCATCAATACGTCCTGCGCGTTAGAATTCATCGGGAAAGCGATAACTTCGCGGATGTTTTCCTCGCCGGTAAGCAGCATAATCATGCGGTCCACGCCCGGCGCCATACCCGCGTGCGGCGGCGCGCCGTACTGGAAGGCGTGATAAAGCGAAGTGAACTTATTTTTAATGTCTTCTTCCGTATAGCCGGCAATTTCAAAGGCTTTCACCATGATTTCCAGGTCGTGGTTGCGAACTGCGCCGGAAGAAAGCTCAACGCCGTTGCAGACAATGTCGTACTGGTAGGCAAGGATATCCTCCGGCTTTTTGTTCAGAAGCGCGTCCATACCGCCCTGCGGCATGGAAAACGGGTTGTGGGTGAAGACATAATTGCCGGTTTCCTCATCGATTTCATACATGGGGAAGTCAACGATGAAGCACAACTGATAGGAATCCTTGTCAATCCGGTTCAGCCGTTCACCAAGCTCGGTGCGGATTTGCCCGGCAAACTTCGGCGCGTTTTCGCGGTCGTCTGCAATAAAGAAAATGACGCAACCGGGTTTTAGCCCTGCGCGGCGGATAAGCTCTGCACGGTCTTCCTCGGACAGGTATTTGTTGATTGGGCCTTTATATTCGTTTTCACCGGTTACGCTGATGTAGCCGAGCCCCTTCATGCCGATATCTGTTGCAAATTTCAGCATGTTCTCAAAGAAGCTCTTCGGCTGGGAAACGCAGTCCGGCACGTTGATTGCCCGGACGGTTTTGCCCTTAAACGGGGCAAAGTCCGTGTTTTCAAATAAATCGGAAATATCGATGATTTCCAGCGGATTGCGCAGATCCGGTTTGTCTGTGCCGTATTTCAGCATGGCTTCCTGGAACGGAATGCGCGGAAACGGCGCTTTGGATACGGTTTTATCGGAAAATTTCGAAAATGTCTCGCTCAGAACTTCCTCCGCAACGGAGAAAACATCCTCCTGCGTGGCAAAGGCCATTTCGAAGTCCAGCTGATAAAATTCGCCCGGAGAACGGTCCGCGCGGGCGTCCTCGTCCCGGAAGCAGGGCGCAATCTGGAAATAGCGGTCAAAGCCGGATACCATCAGAAGCTGCTTGAAAATTTGCGGAGCCTGCGGCAGCGCGTAGAATTTGCCCGGGTGCTTCCGGCTTGGAATCAGGTAATCGCGCGCGCCTTCCGGAGATGAAGCGGAAAGAATCGGGGTTTGGATTTCCAGAAAGCCCAGCTCCGTCATCTTGTTACGCAGAAAGGAAAGAATCTGCGAACGCAGAACAATATTTTTGTGCACCTTCGGGTTGCGCAAATCAAGGAAGCGGTACTTTAAGCGAAGATCCTCCTTGGTTTCTTTCGACATTTCCACCTCAAACGGCAGGTTGGAAAGCGATTTGCCCAGAACGGTGAGCGAAGTTACCTTCACTTCCACAGTACCGGTCTTTATTTTGGGATTAATGGTATCCTGGTCACGCAGCACGACTTTACCGGCGGCGGAAACAGTGGATTCTTTTGTGACATTATTCAGCAGATTATTGTCGTAGATGACGATCTGAACGATGCCGTAATGGTCACGCAGATCGACGAATTTTACGCCGCCGTGGTCGCGGATATTTTCGACCCAGCCTGCGACGCGTACTTCGCGGCCAATGTCATTCTCGCTGATTTCACCGCACAGATGCGTGCGATATTGGTTGACACAAATCATAATCCCATAGTCCCCTTTAGCATTTCTATATTATAAAACAAAATTATACCATAAAGTACCTTGCGCTTCAATGAAAATTCAATAATCTTCGGGAAAAAAGCAACTGCACTTTATCACTTTACTATATCATATTTTTGAATAAAATGCGATACAAAAATTCAAAATGCTTTCAAGATATTAATTATTACTTCGACCATGCTGTCCATTGCCTGTACCGGGATGTACTCGAAACGGCCGTGGAAATTGTGCCCGCCGGTGGAAAGGTTGGGACAGGGCAGCCCCATAAACGACAGGCGCGCGCCATCCGTTCCGCCCCGGATCGGCACGATTTCCGGCTCCACGCCCGCGTCGCGCATGGCTTTCTTTACCCGGTCGATGATGTGCATATGCAGTGAGATTTTTTCCTTCATATTATAGTAGGAATCCTTTAGGTTCAGTTCAACCGTATTTTTCCCGTATTTTTCATTCAGGTACACGGCGATTTTCTCGAAACGGGCTTTCTTTTCGGTGAATTTGTCCATGTCATGGTCGCGGATTATATAGTGGAGGACTGCCTTTTCTTCGTCGCCTTCCATGTGGCACAGGTGATGGAAGCCTTCGTAACCTTCCGTGCAGGAAGGAATTTCGTTCGGCGGAAGCATGGAATTGAATTCTATCGCCATGAGCTGTGCATTTTTCATCCGGTTTTTCGCGTCGCCCGGATGAATGTTTACGCCGTTAACCGTTACGACGGCGGACGCCGCGTTAAAATTCTCGTACTCGATTTCGCCCAGCTTCCCGCCGTCCACCGTATAGGCAAAATCCGCTCCGAAGCGTTTTACGTCGAACCTGTCCGCCCCGCGCCCGATTTCCTCGTCCGGCGTAAAGGCAACCGCGATTTTTCCATGTTTTATTCCGCTGTTTTGCAACTGTTCGACGGCGGTCAGGATTTCCGCAATACCGGCCTTGTCGTCGGCGCCCAGAAGAGTGGTGCCGTCCGTCACAATCAGGTCCTTGCCTTTGTAATCCACAAGGCTTCCGAACTCCGCCGGGCTAAGGACAATATTGCGTTCCTTATTGAGCAGAATGTCGCCGCCGTCGTAATTTTTCACAATCCGGGCGTTGATATCCGCGCCCTTTGCGGAGGGGCTTGTATCCATATGGGCAATCAGCCCGATTACAGGCGTTTTTTCGCCGCAGTTGGCGGGGAGCGTGCCGTAAACGTAGCCGTCCTTGTCCATTTCGGCGTCGCTGATGCCGAGGGCTTTCATTTCCTCCACCAGCGCCTTTGCCAGCAGCTTTTGGTTGTCCGTACTGGGACAGCGGTCCTCCGGCGCATTCTCGTCCGAGGTCGTGTCAAAGGTCACATATTTTAATAATCTTTCATATGCTTTCATCCATTAATGCTCCTTTTGTCGGTATTTTTTTCTATTTTACTCCTTCGAATAGGAAATAACAATTCAGAGCTGCAAAAGTACATCCCTTCATGATTCGATTTCTATTTGCAATGGCTATAGGGCAAATTTCCATGCGCTTTTCAGGTACGCAACCGCATCTTCAATGTCATCAATGGGAATGCCCGCAAATCCGAGCATCACCTTTGGAAAACTGGAACCCTTTGCCGGCATAATGGCAACGCCCTGTTTTTCCGCGAGCTCGCACAGCTTCGCCGCGGTTTTATCGGTTTTTACCGTCAGGATTACACTAAGGAGGGTTTCTTCCAGCAGGATTTCAATTCGGTCTCCGAATGCGTTTTTTAAGGCCTTTATCAGCTGCGTGCTTTTTGCGGCGTAAAGCTTGCGCAGCCGCCGAAGTTGGCGCTCCATTTGCCCGCTTTTAATATAATTGCTCAGGGCGAGCTGTTCGGTTTTTGAAGCGGTTTGATTGTAGCGGTTTGCCCGCGCGCGGTAGCGTTCCAACAGCTTCGGGGGAAGCACCATGTATCCGATTCGGACGGAGGGCAGAAGCAGTTTGGAAAACGAACCAATATAGACGATCTGCTCCCCGTTCATGCCCTGCATAGCGGGGATGGGTCTGGCCTTATAGCGCAGTTCGCCGTTGTAGTCGTCCTCAATAATAATCGCTCCGGTTTCCTGCACCCAGTTTAACAACTCGTAGCGTCGGTTCATCGGAAGGCTCATCCCGGTTTGAATCCGGTTGGACGGACTGATAAACAATACTTTTGCTTCGCTTTCCTTTAGTGCGTCCATGCGGATCCCGCTCTCGTCGGAGGGGAGACGCACAACCGTCAGGCCACAATCGCCGAATACCTGTTCCGCCTGTAAAAAGCCGGGCTCTTCCATCGCAACGCGACGGCTGGTTTTGCCTAGCAGGCCGCACAGAATGGAAAGCAGCGGCTGCGTACCCGCGCCGATGACGATTTGCTCTGGGGCGGCGACAACGCCGCGCACGCCATAGCTGTACGCCGAAAGGGCTTCGCGCAGCGCCTGCTCGCCCTGGTGCTCGCCGTAGGAAGCTAAGACATCATGTCGGTTCAGCACGTCGCGGATATGGCGGCGCCAGGCTTTGAGGTCAATGTTTTCACTATCTACGCTGTCGCTTCCGAAATTGTAGCGGATTTTTGCGCGGCGGGTCGGATTCGGGCTGATCTGTACGGACTTCTGTCTTGCGGTTTCGTCGCGGACAGAGGTCAGCACGAAATATCCGCGCCGAGGGCGGGATTGAATGTATCCTTCCACGCTGAGCTGCTGATAGGCCGTTTCGACCGTCGTGCAGCTTAACTTCAAATCTTCCGCCAGTTTCCGTATGGAAGGGAGCCGGTCCCCTTTTTTCAGATGTCCCGCATGAATGGCAGACTGAATGGAAAGGTAGAGCTGCTGATACAGCGGCGTATCGGATTGATTATCTAAAAGAAGAAAGTCGTATGTCATGCTTTGCTCCTTGAACTGTACTGGTCAAATTTTTATAAACTGTATATTTTAATACGAACAGTTATCCGCTATTATTATAGCACAGCTTTAAAGCAGTTCAAGAAAAGGAGTGGTTTTTATGGAGACGAAACAATACAATACAAAAACCTATGTTTTGACGGCTTTGTTTGCCGCACTGATTTTTTTGGTTACAGCATATGTTCTTCACATTCCAACCCCGGCGACGGGCGGATATATCCATTTGGGCGACGCGGTGCTTTACCTTGCGGCAAGCGTCCTGCCTACGCCGCTTGCCGTTGCGGCGGGAGGAATCGGGGAGGCGCTGTCCGATGCGATGACCGGAAGCGTTGTTTACGCCCTTCCGACCTTCCTGATAAAATCGGCAATGGTTCTTTGCTTTGCTTCGGCGGGCAGGAAAATTGTTACGAAGCGGAATATTGCCGCTGCGGTTTTTGCAGGTGCTATCTGTGTCGGCGGATACTATCTTACGCAAGTGTTTCTCTACCACAGCTTTGTATCCCCGCTGGTGGAAATCCCCGCAAACCTGGTTCAGGCTGGTTCGAGCGCGGTTATTTATATTCTTGCCGGCAATGCGCTGGACAGGGTGAATATCAAAAACCGCCTCGGCGGGACGGAACTGCGTGGCTAAGGAGGACTTTTTATGAATATGCTGAAGAATAAAAAAACGACGGTAAGTATTGCCTTAACTGGGCTGATGGGTGCTTTGGTGCTGGTTGGAACCTATATGAATATCCCAATTCCTGTTTTGGGCGATAGAACGATGCTCAGTTTGGGAAATGTGTTCTGTATCCTGTCCGGCCTTGTGCTCGGGCCGCTTTACGGGGGTCTTGCCGCGGGAGTCGGTTCGTTTATTTTCGACATAACCGGAGGCTGGGCCTCCAGCGCGCCTTTTACGCTTGTCTTTAAATTTATCATGGCGTTTGTGTGCGGAACCATAGCAAACGGCGGGAAGCAGGCGAAGAAAAAACTTTCCCGCCTGATCATAGCCGCGGTTTCCGGGTCCCTTACCTATAGTATTTTGTACCTGACCAAATCCTATATTGAAGCGGTGCTTTTGGGAAATTCCGCACAGGCGATTCAGATGCTCCTAATAACCAAGGGCTGCGCAAGCCTGACCAATGCCATTATCGCGGACTGCGTGGCGGTCCCCTTATTCCTTGCCATCTCTAAGGCTCTGTTTGATTATAAAATTACCGGCCGCCTGCGGCAATAATTCCCCAAATATTGTTATCTTTCATCTGCCATGCTATAATATACCTTATGCATGTTTGTACAGATTAAGGTATTAGGAGTTTCGTTGATGAAAGATAAAAAAGAACCGAAAATCAGAAGTTCGATCGTGCGTGATGCACTCAGTACCTTCGGAACCACCCTTTTCGGCGCGGTTATGGGCTTTGTTTCCTCGCTTGTTATCACCGGCATTCTGGATCCGGCTTCCAAAGGGTATATTACCCAATTGCAGTATGTAGGCACGCTTTTGGTTACTTTCCTATCCATGAGCGTCAGCTCGGCGGTTATTTATTACACCTCTCGCTACGGCTTGAAAAATGTGAGAAAGGCGCTCACAACCATTTGTATCTGGATTATTGTGCTGATTGCCGTTGTGGGCTTTGCCAGCGTGTTCATCCTTCGGGACAGTTACTTTGCCGATACTCCGTTTCTTTACAGCGCGCTCGCCGTTGTTTACGGTGTCTTTTCCTTTTTATCCACGATTTACACCTGTGTTCTGCGCGGGGAAAATAAATTCAGCGCGTACAATATCATTACGCTGATTCAGCGGATTCTGACGACGGTTTTCGCGTTCAGCGTATTTTTCTGGAAAACGCCGATGGTGATTATCCTTTCCAGCATCCTGATTATGGTTGCGATGATTTTTATGTGCATTTTTGCACTTCGTCGCGGCCCGGAGCAAGAGATTCCGGAGGAAAACGACATTGTTGTCGGCGCCGGGGCGATTGTAAAATACAGCTTGAAATCCCATATTTCCAATATTTTGACTTACCTAAATACTTACGCCGCAAATTTTATTGTAAAGGGGTATTATAAAGTCGCTGCGCTCGGCGTTTATTCCTTTGCGTCCACTTTGATGGAGCAGGTTTGGCTCTTGCCGAATGCTGTCAGCATGGTCATCATGTCGCGGATTGCCGGAATGAGGGTACAGGAGGATAAGGTGAAGCTGACGCTGATGTCCTGTAAAATCGTGACCTATATCACTTTCATCTGTGCCTTTTTGCTGACTGTAGTCGCACAGGTTTTCGTACCGATTATATTTCCGAAATATATTGCGGCTGTTCCCGCGCTACGCATCCTGATTGTGGGTTCTATTTTTATCACTTACGCGAAGGTGCTTAATAATTCCATCGCGGCTTATGGCAAACCGGAATTGAACATTATCCCTACTGCCATCGGCGTGGCGTTTAACATCATCTTTAGTTTTTTGCTAATTCCCGGTTTGGGGATCAATGGCGCGGCATTGTCGACCTCTGTTTCCCTGACAGCGCAGGGGGTAACCTCCATTGTTATTTTCTGCCGTTTTACACAGACGCCGTTTTACAAGTTGCTTTTCCCCAGCAAGGAAGAAATTGCAATCGTAAAGCGGGTGCTGAAAAGATAAATACAGATTGTATTTATTTCTGAAATATTACAAAAAGTACTTACAAGCAAATTACAGAAGGTATAATTTAAGCCATAATATACAAAGCCGCTCCGCGTTTTGCGGGGCGGTTTCTCTTTTCGGAATTTTAAAACCGAAGTAAAATGCAAACAGCGGAGCAAAAGTAGACAATCAAAGGGGCGTACCGTACATACGGGACGCCCGATTTATGCTTTCATACTTTTGTACTTGCCGCTATGCAAAATAAGGATTAATTTTTATCTTGACTTTTCACAATAATCGGATTAAAATAGTTAACCGGTTAATTTTTAACCGGTTAAATTATAAGGAGGGGATTTTGATGAATGACGATATACGCTTTATCGTTGGTCTGTTGGGACAGATCCATATCCTTCACCGAATATACGTTCACCGCGCACTTTCGGCGACGGATATTTATTTTGGGCAATTTCCAATTTTGGAATATGTGGAAAAGCACGAGAAATGCACGCAGAGAGAGCTTGCGGATACGCTTCAAGTGTCCCCGCCTTCCATAGCGACTTCCGTTAAGCGTATGCAGAAAACCGGACTGCTGGAAAAAGAAAACGATGAAAATGATTTGCGGCGCACCCGTATTTCGATTACCGAAAAGGGAAGGGCTCAGATGAATCAATGCCGCCGGGCGTTTGATATGATTGATTTGCAGATGTTCGAAGGTTTTTCGGAAGAGGAGACCGCTCTGTTTAAAGAGTATCTGAGCCGTGTGATAGCAAACTTGACAACGGATGAATTCCGAGGTAAAACGATGTTCTCTCTTATTCAAACGATGACAAATGAAAAACATGCGCAATTGCGGGGAAAGGAAGGATCCATTTGATAAAGAGGCTTGCACCTTTTGTGCGTAAATATTGGTGGGCTACGCTCCTTGCGCCGGCAACCATTATTTGCGAGGTGTTAATTGAAATTCGGATCCCGGTGTTAATGGCCGAGATTGTCGATAAAGGGATTTCCAGCAAGGATATCTCCTATGTGGTTAGGACCGGCGGGATTATGGTTATCATGGCGCTGCTATCCCTTTTGATGGGAACTGTTTCCGCGCGCTTTTCGTCGGTTGCCAGTATGGGCTTCGGCAGCGAGATACGCGCCGGATTATTTGAAAAAGTACAGGAATACTCCTTTTCGAATGTGGACAAATTCAGTACCGCGTCGCTGGTTACCAGGCTGACAACGGACGTTAGCAATGTGCAGATGGCGTTTATGATGCTGATTCGCATTGCGGTGCGCGCGCCGATTATGCTGGTGGGTGCTACCTTTATGGCGTATTATATCAATTCCAGGCTGGTAACCATTTTCTTGGTGGCGATTCCCGTACTGGCGTTCATGCTGTTTACCATCGGAATTGCCACATTTCCAAAATTTCAGGCGATGCTGCGGAAATACGACGCGATGAACGCTTCGGTGCAGGAAAACCTGATATCCATCCGTGTGGTAAAGGCTTTTGTGCGTTCCATGCATGAAAAGATGAAATTCAAAAATGCAAACGATGGCCTGATGACCGCCTCTATTAAGGCGGAGCGCATCCTTCAATTGAATATGCCCGTCATGCAGTTGACCATGTATGCCTGCATTGTGTCCATCATGTGGTTCGGGGGCAACATGGTTATCGTCGGCGGGATGAAGACCGGTGAGCTGATCGGCTTTGTCAGTTATGTTACACAGATTCTCATTCAATTGATACTTCTCTCCATGGTGTTTATTCAGATGATTATATCCAGGGCTTCCGCAAGCCGCATTGTGGAAGTGCTGGAAGAACGTATTGATATAACGGACGAGGGAGCGGAGGAAGGGCTTAAGGTCAAGGACGGCTCCATTTGCTTCGAGGACGTTTCGTTCCGCTACAACCGCAGCGCGCACGAGAATATCCTCAAGCATATTAATCTGGATATTAAATCGGGGGAAACCATCGGCATTATCGGCGCGACGGGTAGTGCGAAAAGCACGCTGGTCCAATTGATTCCGCGCTTGTACGATGCGACCGAGGGCCGGGTGCTTGTCGGCGGCAGAGATGTTCGGGACTATAAAATCAGGGAGCTTCGCGACGCGGTAAGCATGGTGCTGCAAAAGAATGTGCTGTTTTCCGGAACGATCAAGGAAAACCTGAAGTGGGGAAATGAAAACGCGACGGACGAGCAGATTGTGGAGGCCTGTAAAGCAGCACAGGCGCACGACTTCATTATGAGCTTCCCGGACGGTTACGAAACCGACTTGGGGCAGGGCGGCGTCAATGTGTCCGGCGGGCAGAAACAGCGCCTTTGCATTGCGCGCGCGTTGCTGAAGAACCCGAAGATTCTGATTCTAGACGACAGCACCAGCGCGGTGGATACCGCAACGGACGCAAAAATCCGCGAAGCCTTTCGGGAAAAGCGCCGGGATATTACCACCATTATCATTGCACAGCGCATTACCTCGGTATGCGATTCCGACCGGATTATCGTAATGAACGAAGGAGAAATCAGCGCGGTTGGAACCCATGAGGAATTGCTGCACACCAGCGAAATTTATCGCGAGGTATACGAATCCCAACAGAAAGGGGTTGCTGACTGATGCCGGGACCGAGAAGAGCTGCAACGGGTGCAAAGCCGAAAAGCATCCGGAAAACCTTATCCAGAGTTATGGGCTACATTGTCCGTCAGAAGGTAAGGTTCATTCTTATCATTCTTTTTGTTTTGATTGCTTCCTGCGCAAATGTTGCGGGTACGTATTTTATAAAACCTGTGGTGAACAGCATTGTGCCGCTGATCGGCAAACCGGTTACGGCCCAGGATCTTTTGCTGTTTGTAAAGATGGTTTTCATAATGGGTGGCGTCTACTTTGTCGGCGTCCTCGCCACATTTCTATATACCCAGCTTATGGTAAAGGCGGCAAACCGGACGCTGAATGCTGTGCGTACGGATTTGTTCAACCGGCTGCAGGACCTTCCAATCAGCTACTTTGATACGCATACGCACGGGGAACTGATGAGCCGTTTTACGAGTGATGTCGATACCCTGCGCGAGGCAATTTCCATGGGCGTAACGCAGCTTTTGTCCTCCGCGATTACCGTGGTAGGAACTTTTATCATTATGCTCGTGCTCAGCCCGATCCTGACGCTACTTATTGTGCTTATGCTTGCGGTTATGCTGCTGATTATTAAGAAAGTCGGTGGCAATTCCGCCGATTACTTTAAAAAACAGCAAAAGGCGATCGGCGCCGCAAACGGATATATTGAAGAATTGATTGAAGGGCAGAAGGTGGTTAAGGTTTTCTGCCATGAAGACCAGGTGAAGAAGGAATTCGGCGTACTGAACCAAAATCTGCGCCGGGCGGCGACTAACGCGAACTTTTTCGCAAATGTCCTGATGCCGATTATGGGCAACCTTACCTATGTAAACTACGCAATGACGGCCGCCGTCGGCGCGGCGCTTGTGATTACCGGAAGAATGGACATCGGTTCGATCGCCTCCTTCCTGCAGTACACAAGAACCTTTTCGCAGCCGATTACCCAGATTTCGCAGCAATTCAACGTGGTTCTGGCGGCGCTTGCCGGTGCGGAGCGTATTTTTGAAGTAATCGACGCCGAGCCGGAAACGGATGATGGCTACGTAACGCTTGTCAATGTAAAAGAAAATGAGGACGGAAGCCTTTCGGAAACGTCGGAGCGCACAGGGCTCTGGGCATGGAAGCATCCGCACAGCGACGGTACGACCACGTATACGAAGCTGAACGGCGACGTCCGTTTCCAAGACGTTACCTTCAGCTATGACGGAAAGAAAACCGTTCTGCATGACGTTTCCCTTTATGCGAAACCGGGGCAGAAGATTGCGTTTGTGGGTTCCACCGGAGCGGGGAAAACCACCATTACCAACCTGATTAACCGTTTTTACGACGTAAACGAAGGAAAGATCGTATACGACGGCATAAATATCAAAAAGATCCGCAAGGACGACCTGCGCCGTTCGCTTGCCATGGTTTTGCAGGATACCCATCTGTTTACCGGGACCGTGCGGGAAAATATCCGCTACGGTAAGCTGGATGCCACCGACGAAGAGGTTGTTGCGGCGGCAAAGTTGGCAAACGCCGATTACTTTATCCGGCATCTGCCGCAGGGTTACGATACAATGTTGACCGGCGACGGCTCGAACCTGAGCCAGGGCCAGCGCCAGCTTCTGGCTATTGCCCGCGCGGCGGTTGCCGACCCTCCGGTACTGATTCTGGATGAAGCGACAAGCTCGATTGATACCCGGACAGAGGCCCTAATTGAAAAGGGAATGGATAAGCTGATGAAAGGGCGTACGGTGTTCGTAATCGCGCACCGCCTGTCTACGGTTCATAACGCGAATGCCATCATGGTTCTGGAGAACGGGGAAATCATTGAGCGCGGTAGCCATGACGATCTGATTCAGCAGCGTGGGAAATACTATCAGCTTTATACAGGGCAGTTTGAACTGGAATAAAGAAAGAGAAAGAACGGGCCATCCGCGGGAGCAATTCCCGCGGATGGCCCGTTTTGGCTGTGTTTTGTTTCACCAGTTTCCGCCTTAAATGCACTTTTGATTTCTTAAATATCTTCCGAAAGGCTTTTGCGCTCTTCGCTTGCCTTTTTAAGACGGATGCCGGGTATGAACGAAAGAAAGGAACCAATAATAATCAGAAGAATGCCGATGGACATTTGCATTGAGATGGGTTCTTTCAGCACAATAAAAGCAAAGATCGGCGCAAGCACAGGTTTAATATAGAAAACAAGGGAAGCGGTTGCGGCTGAGGTTTCCTCCATTGCGCGGAAGTAAAAGGTGTATCCCAGACCGGTGACAAATATACCGACGTAGATCAGCCCCGGGAGCAAAGACGGTTGGATTCCGGCAAGGATCGGCACGTTTGCGAACATGGGGAATCCCACGCCGGCAAACCAATCTGCTGCGGCGGAAATGTGCGTAACCGCAATAAAAATAAGCATTTCGGCGCATCCGAACAGAAAGCTGAAACAGGTCAGCGTAATGCCTCCGTAACGGTCGCTCCTTGTCCGGCCGATTACATTATATAGAGCGAAAGTGATTGCCGCGCCGATGGAAAAAACAATCCCCGCCGCATTGCCGGATAGGTGGGCGGGATTAATAATGACAAGCATACCCGCGACGCTGATCACAATCGAAAGGATTGTATGGCGGTATATTTTTTCCGCTAAAACCAGATAAGCAAACAGGATAACAAAAACCGAGTTGCAGCTGAACAGGACAGCAACTACGGAGGCTTTGGAAAATACAATCCCGAGCTGATATAAAATCATACTGACAACGACGCAGATGAATCCGGTTAATGAGAAGAATTTCCAGTCGCTAAAGCGGAAAGAAATCTGCTTTTTCCGGATTTCACGCACCGCCAGCGGCAGCAGCACCAGCGCGCCGATCAAGAACCTTAAAAAAGTTAGCTGAATGGGGTTGTAACTACCGGCGGAAATTTTCAAGGCGATTTCCATTGAGCTGAAAAAGAAAGTTGCGAGAATGATGTAAAGATAGCCTTTCTTCAAAAAATAGACCTCCTAACGTAATAGCCAATATATAAGTTTAGCACAAAACAGGATTTATGCAACGCGGCGGGCGTTTGAAAACGCACGAAGATGGGGAGCTTTTTTAAAAAAATTTAGATAAAATCCAGTTGACAAAAGGGATATCCGAGCTTATACTGACTATACACCCCACCGGGGTGGGAGGTGTTTTGATGAATCAAAAATTTCAAGTTACAGGGATGACCTGTTCCGCCTGCTCGGCGAATGTGGAAAAGAGCGTCAGCAAGCTGGAAGGCGTGCAAAAGGTTAATGTAAATCTGCTGACAAACAGCATGACTGTTGATTATGACCCCGCGCTGACCGGGGACAGCGCCATTATAAAAGCAGTAGAAAAAGCGGGCTACGGCGTGTCGGTTTTTCACCGGGGGGAAGTGCAGGCCCAAAAAGATACGCGCAGCAATTCCGTCGAAGAACAGTACCGATCCATGAAATTCCGGTTGCTTGTTTCCTTCGCGTTCCTGATTCCGCTTCTGTATCTTTCCATGGGGCATATGCTGGGCTTTCCCCTGCCGGATTTGGTGCATGGGACCGAGAATGCCTTTGCCTTCGCGTTTACCCAGTTCCTGCTCACCCTTCCGATTGTGTATGTCAACCGGAAATATTATCAGGTTGGATTTAAAACCTTGTTTCACGGAGCGCCCAATATGGACTCGCTGATCGCCGTCGGTTCGTCGGCTGCTCTGCTGTACGGTGTGTTTGCCCTTTATGCAATCGGCTACGGGCTTGGGCACCATAAGATGGAACTGGTAATGCAGTACAGCATGGATTTGTACTTTGAGTCGGCCGCAACCATTCTGACATTGATCACGCTTGGCAAATATCTGGAAGCGCGGTCAAAGGGAAAAACATCCGAGGCGATTGCAAAGCTGATGAACCTGGCTCCGAAAACGGCGACCGTCCTGCGCGGGGAAACCGAAGCGGAGGTGCCGGTCGAAGAGGTTGTAGTGGGGGATATCGTGCTTGTCCGGCCGGGACAGAGTATTCCGGTGGACGGCACAGTCATGGAAGGAAACTCGGCGGTTGACCAGTCCGCGCTTACGGGCGAAAGCATTCCGGTAGAAAAACAAGCGGGCGACAAGGTGGTTGCCGCAACTATGAATAAGTCCGGCTTCTTAAAATTCAGGGCGGAAAAAGTAGGAAACGACACCACGCTGGCGCAGATTATTGCGCTTGTGGAGGACGCAAGTGCCTCCAAAGCGCCGATTGCCAAGCTTGCGGATAAAATCAGCGGCGTTTTTGTTCCGGTGGTCATCGCGATTGCCGTGCTGTCCGCAGCCGTATGGCTTTTTGTAGGACAATCCTTTCCCTTCGCCCTGTCCATAGGAATTTCCGTGCTGGTTATTTCCTGTCCGTGCGCGCTGGGGCTGGCCACGCCGGTGGCGATTATGGTAGGAACCGGTCAGGGGGCGTCGAACGGTATCCTTATTAAATCCGCCGAGGCGCTGGAAACCGCCCATATGGTAAAAACGATTGTCCTCGACAAGACGGGAACCATAACGGAGGGCAGGCCGGTTGTAACGGATATGGTCGCTTCCAAAGGTGTGACGGAGCAGGAATTGCTTACAGCGGCGGCATCCATTGAAAAGCTTTCGGAGCATCCCCTGGCAGAGGCAATCGTAGAGAAAGCAGAGGAAATGGGAATCCACCCTCAACCCGTACAGAATTTTAACGCCTTGTCCGGGCTGGGAATCACGGCGGAAATCAACGGAGAACCGTACTTCGCCGGGAATTTGGCCTATATGAACCGCATGGAAGTGGATGTGTCGTCTCTTGGGGAACAGGGGGATGCGTTCGCGGAAAGCGGGAAGACACCTCTGTATTTTGCAAAAAGCAAAAAGCCGATGGGCATCATCGCCGTGGCCGACGTGGTAAAACCCACTAGTGAACAAGCAATCCGGCAATTAAAATCCATGGGACTGGATGTTGTCATGCTCACGGGCGATAATCAAAAAACAGCCGAATCCATCCGGAAACAGCTTGCGATCGACCGGGTTGTGGCTGAGGTGCTCCCGCAGGATAAGGAAAGCGAAATCCGTAAAATCCAGCAGTCCGGCCGGAAGGTTGCCATGGTGGGGGACGGCATCAACGACGCGCCGGCTCTAGCAAGGGCGGATATCGGCATCGCCATTGGCGCGGGAACGGATATTGCAATGGAATCGGCGGATATTGTGCTTATGAAAAACGATTTGCAGGATGCGGTAACCGCCATTCAGCTTAGCAAAGCGGTTATCCGGAATATCAAGGAAAACCTGTTTTGGGCGTTCTTTTACAACAGCATAGGCATTCCGCTTGCGGCCGGCGCGTTTTATTCCCTGTTCGGCTGGAAGCTGAACCCGATGTTTGCCGCGGCGGCAATGAGCCTGAGCTCGGTCTGTGTGGTGACAAACGCACTCCGGCTGAAGTTTTTCCGGCCTGACTGGGGCGTGCGGAAGCAACAATTATTATCAGAAACGGAAGGAGATTCAATGATGAAAAAAGTAATTCAAATCAACGGCATGAGCTGTGAGCACTGTAAGGCTAGGGTGGAAAAAGCCCTGAACGCCATCGAGGGGGTCGTGGCGAAGGTGGATCTGAAGCAAAAAAAAGCCACAGTAACGCTGAAAGCGGATGTCTCCGACGAGGTTCTGAAAAATGCGGTAAGCGAAGCCGGCTACGAGGCGGTTTCTATTCAAGAGAAAAAGGGATTGTTCGGGAAATAATGAAAGAAAAGGCGGAGGGCAAAAATGAAAGCGGATAAAGCGAAAATAACCCGCTTGTTGAAAACGGCCAGAGGCCAGCTGGACGGGCTTCTGAAAATGGTGGAGGACGACCGCTACTGTATTGATATATCCAACCAGTTGATGGCAACGCAGGCGATTTTGCGCAAAACAAACCTTGAAATTATGCATGCGCATCTGGATTCCTGTGTGCGGGAAGCCCTTGAAAAGGGGGATTCCACCGACTCAAATGAAAAATTGAATGAAATTATGAACATATTAGATAAAATTCTAAAGTAGCAAATAAATTCAGAAAAAGCTTCCATTTCTTTGGAAGCTTTTTTACTAATCTGTTTAAATATTCAGTATATTTCACCAAAATTTAAAAAAATATTCATAAGGTAATTTTAATTGACAAAATTTTACACCTGAAATATAATACATATAAGTTTGTCGTTGTGAAATTTAAACATGGAATAAACGTAAAAGAGTAAAATTTTAATCAGTTTTGAACTGAATTTCAAGGCGGTAGGGAAATGAATACGACTTTCAAAAAACCTTTGCTGATTTCCTTAGCGGGAATTGTTCTCCTGCAGGGAATAGCATTGCTATTCCATTTTAACGGTGTGGCGGGGTTCCTTTTCTCTGTTATCGGCAGCGCTCTTATTCTTTTCGGCGCCAACGCTATCTTTGGCGAAACGGGCGAAGTTTCCTATTCTACGGCGCAGAACCCGCAAAACGAAAGTGATTTAGGCGAGGAACTGTTTCGTGTGGCGGAGACGATGGGGTTTGATTCCCAGCAGCTCATTTGGCTTTCAAAGGATAATATGAAAACGTTTGAGAAACTTACGGAGATTTCTTATGATATTGAAAGGCTGAGTGAGCAGAATGCCGCCAGTACCGAAGAAATCAATGCAAGCATCAATGAATTGGCTGGCATATGCAACGCGCTAAATTCCGGTATCGTGAAAATCAAGGAGCATTCCGAAACCTCGGTGGAAATGCTGGATAAAAACGAACAAACCCTGCGCGGGATCGGCGACTTTATTCTCGACCTTACCTCCAGGGTGAAAGTGGCTTCCGACAGCAATCTTGAGCTTCAGGAATCCTCCAATAAAATTAATGAAATTGTGGATTATATCCGCAAAATTTCCAGCCAGACAAATTTGCTTGCCCTGAACGCCGCGATTGAAGCGGCCAGAGCCGGGCAGGCGGGGCGCGGGTTTTCGGTGGTTGCCGGCGAAATCAGAAGGCTTGCGGTTCAGACGGACGAAGCGATTTCTGTTATTGAAGGCGTTGTTAAAAACATTATCGAAAAAATCGATACGTCCAATACGGCGATGTCCGATATCCGGGATAAGATGAAGAATGTGGATAATATCGTCAATGAGTCGACGGAAATTATTCAAGGCATCAATTCAATTTTAAAAGATGTTCAAAGTTCGCTTGTTGCCATTACGGAAGAGTCCATCATGCAGAAAAACACGGCCAGCGAGATTGAAAGCGCCGTCAGTACTGTTGCGAACGCCGTACAGGAAACGCACGATGTTTCCTACAAAGCGATACAGATGGTGGATGTACAGCAAAAGAAAAACCAGACGGTTCTTGATTTCTGCAACAAAATCGGGGAAACGTCGGAATCGCTGCAGCTTAACGCTTTGCATTTTAAAAAGGCAAACGAAATCATCTTTGGAGTCAATCCTTTTGTTGAGCCAGAGCGCATAAAAAAGACTTATGTGCCTATTTTGGAGCGTGTCTGTTCCAGCATCGGGCTGAAATGCCGCACGCTGATTGTACGAAGCTACGACGCGCTGAGTGAAAGTGTTGGAAAAGGGATTATTGATATCGGCTGGTTTTCTCCTTTTGCGTATGTAAATGCACACCAAAAATTCGGTGCGAATGTTCTGGTAACGCCGAAGGTCAATGGCCGCTGTTCCTATAACGGCTTCATCATCGCGCGCAAGGACGGCAGGGTGCGCTCCATCAACGACCTCCCGGGAAAAACTTTCGCTTATGTCGATGAAAAAAGCGCTTCCGGTTATTTGTATGCTAGGGATATGATCAAGCAAAACCATATGAATCCTGATACGATCTTCGAAAAGGTTGTCTTTTTGGGGAATCATAATAATGTTCTAAACGCGGTTCTTTCCGGGGAAGTGGATGCCGGAGCGACCTATGACGAGGTTTATGACCAGGCCCGCGCAGACGGTTTGTTTACGGATGAGATCTGTATTATCGCCCGCACCGAAGAGATTCCGAAGGACGCGCTTGCCGCAAGAAAGGATTTCCCGCAGGAGCTTGCGGATATGCTGAGCAACGCTTTTGTGGAATTCAATGATTACAGCGGCATTGATACGACTGTGCAGGGCTTTATTAAAAATACGGATCAGGCGTATGATATTATTCGGAAATTGAATTCCTAACCAGAATATGGATTAGTTTACATAATTTTCAGTATTGTCTTCTTAACCCGATGGTGTTACTATTGGTAATAAGAAAAGTTACAAATATGTAACCTTTCAATCGGGGACCCCAGAAGAAAAGAAAAGGAGATAATACATGAAAACGAAAATACTTGCTTTAATAGCTTGTGTGTTTGTGTCCGGTACAGTAGGCGCGATTATTAATAACAACGCATCGGCCATACCAACCAATGGTAACACGGTAACAAGTACCGTTGCGAAGAATTCTCCTGCAGTAGCGGCAATCACACAAAACAGCAACTGTATTTCCACGAAACAGAACGCCAGTACTTCAAGCACCTGCCGACAGGCGGCGGGCAAAACAGCAGATACAGCTTGCCAAACGGCTTCTGACTGTGCGGGGAATACTGTATGCAGCAGCGGAAGTTGTGTGACTGCAAACTGCAAGACAGGGAATACCTGCGGCAGCACTTGCAGCTTGGGAAATTATACAAATAGCGCAAGCAGCAATTGCACGAAAAACGCAAACGGGAACGGTATATGTGTTATTGGCAACAAGAAAATAACGGTTAGTGAAATCCTGTCGAAATTCAATTGCACGTCGGGCTCCGGCTCTTTGTCAAAACCGAATTCTTCAAGCTCCAAATCCGCAACCAGCTCCAAACCTGCTTCCCAGAGTGATTCTTCAAACACAGCCTTAACCGGAAGCTATTCCTCTTTCCAGAATCAGGTCGTTCAGCTTGTCAATCAGGAAAGAGCAAAAGCCGGTTTAAAAGCGCTTACGGTAAATTCTCAGCTTACTAAAACAGCAACCCTGAAGTCCGAAGATATGGCGAAGTTAAACTATTTTGACCATACTTCCCCGACTTATGGTTCGCCGTTTGATATGATGAAGCAGTTTGGCATCAGCTACCGTACTGCTGGTGAAAATATTGCAATGGGCCAGACTTCTCCCCAGCAGGTTATGCAGGGCTGGATGAACTCCTCGGGCCATAGAGCCAATATTCTGAATTCCTCCTTTACGCAGATCGGCGTAGGCATTGCAAAAAATGCAAAAGGACAGTATATCTGGACACAGCAATTTATCGGGTAAGTAAAAAATCAGGGGGCTGCCATTTGGCAGCCCCCTTTTTTAACCCCGTTTTACATTACCCTGACCGGGAACAGGGCGTCCAGAACACCAATTACCAAGGCACCGAGTATTGCGCCGATAATGGAAACACTCATACCGGGCACCAAAAATTGTGTGACGTATATAATGACCGCGGAAATGAAGAATCCAGCTAATCCTTTGCCGAATGGCGAAGCATCAATGCCCATGATTCTTTCCACAAGATAATCGAGTAGGCTGATCACTACCGCAGCCAGTAAGAACGACCACAATCCCTGGATGGTAAATCCGGGGGTTAAGAAGGATACAACCATAAGGATAATTGCTACAATGACAAACCTTCCTATCCACCGTAAAAGTTCTGAACCTCCGCTTGATGGTTTGGTTTCTGTACGCGTTTCATGTGTCGTCATTCGCTTCTCCTCCTAAATATAAAGTCTGCGAACAGATATAGCTTTGCCAGAATCGCGAGCACTATCCTTCTGAACCGCTAGTATATTTTGTTATAGGAAAATGGAAAAGAATATATGGAATCGAGGCCTTGCACAAAAATTCGCCTGCTGCATTATTATAGAAATAAAAGCGCTTGGCGGGTGAATGCATGTGAATTTTCTTTCTGCGTTTCTATTTGCTCTTTCTGCAAATCTAGACAATTTTGCCGTTGCAATCACATTTGGCATGCGTAAGATTAAAATTGGATTTTTTATTAATTTTTTCATTGCCGCCATTATTGGCGCCGGTACTTTTTTTTCTATGTCGATTGGGAAAACGGTATCCGGATATCTTCCTGCAGGCGCATCCAATCGAATTGGCAGTATTTTATTGATCGGAATTGGGATCTGGTTCTTAAAGGATTTTTTTAAAAAGCCGCAGAAGAAGGAACCGGAAGAACAAGGACAAAAAATCGATCTGAACCGTATGCTGAAAGAGCCTGAAAAAGCGGATATGGACTGTTCGGGCACGATTGATGCAAAGGAATCCGCCGTTCTCGCTCTGGCACTAACGATTAATAATTTCGGAATGGGCGTAGGCGCAAGCTTTGCAGGCCTTGAAATTTATACCACAACCCTCTGCACTTTTATCGTAAGTATGCTGTTTATTGCCCTGGGATACCATGTGGGAGAACGCTGCATCCCAAAATTTCTGTCCCGTTACGTTTCGCTTCTGTCTGGCGCGATTGTCATTCTTCTTGGCATTTATGGAATGCTGTTTTAGCCGCCGAGCGTGACGTCCTGTTCCTGATACCATTCCAATGCTCTGTAGAACTGTTCCGGTTTAAAATCGGGCCAAAGCTCATCCAAAACGTAAATATCCGCGTAGATCGACTGGATCGGCAGGAAACCGCTTAAACGCCGCCGACCGCCCCAGCGGATAATCAGGTCGATTCTTGAAATATCGGCGGATGCGATCGTATTTGCCAGATTTCCGTTAAATTTTGCATCCGTATTTTTCAGCGAACAGCTAAGATCCCAGTTCCAGCCGTAATTTACGAGAAAATTGATTTTCATAAGCCCGCGGCCGAATTTGACCCGCTCGGAATAGGGAAGCAGTTCCGGAGGAAACAAAGGGGAATTCGTATTGCCGACGATCAGAAGGTCGGCGTCCTGATTTGCCAAATTCTGAACCGCGTCCACGCAGGCTTTCTGAAACGCCCAGGTCTGTACAGCTGGGCGTTTGGTATTGTCAATCGTAAAGCCATAAAATGTCATTTCCTGAATGCCCAGTTCCAGGCAAAGCCTGTAAAGCTCAAAACCGGGCTGGATGCCGAACCGGTATCCGTCCTGTTTTTCATATCCGTTTTTTACCGCCCATCTTCGATTTCCGTCGGGAATAATTCCAATATGCCGGGGCAGCCTTTTAAAGCGTTTTTCGTTCATTATTTTCTCCGATTCTGTTATTGTTATTTGAATAGTTTATGTTTTTCTTATGTTTTTATACCGCTCCGGAAGAAGAATCCTGTAGAAACAAAACTGCACCTGTGTTCCAATGGAACAACGGTGCGGTTTCAGTAAATCGTTCAGTTTTCCTGTTTCAGACTGACGGCGCTCAGCGCAACAACCGCCGCGCCGCATAATGCGGTAATGATTCCGAGCACAAACTCGGCAATGGACAAGCCTTTTCTCAATTTTATCACCTCTTTTTTAGTATAGCGTAAAGACGTGCATATGGCAATGAAGAATTATATATCCTTTGGAAACCCGAGTCGGTTAGACGGACGGCCCCGATTATGTTATAATTCAATACAACGAAAACCGGATGGAGAAACCCGATTTCCCGCAAAGGTTTTTCATCGATACGGGCTAAAAAAAACCGCCGTGAAAATTTCGCGGTGGTTTTTTATACCATAGAGGTGCTGTTTATAGTTTAAAATCATCCGCGCGGTAGCGCTTTAAAGGCGGAAGATTATTCGGTGAGCGTTTCAGCGGGTCGTAGGAGAAACGGCTGCAGCTTCCGTCCGGCTGAAGATACCTTCCAAGGGTGCAGACGTCCGCTCCGTCAAAGTCGGTACTGTTTGCGCAGTATTTGCAATTGATTTCAATATTATTGCCAAATAACTTTTCTTTTTTCTTCCCAAACATTTTCTGCTCTCCTAAAATTCAAAAATGTAATCTTCGGGTGTATAGAATTTCTTTGACAACCCTATTATAGCATTAGGTATCTTCAAATTCCAGTTTTTCACGAGGAAGGCAGATTATGAGTGCGATGCAAAGAAAAATTAATGCCGCAGAAGCGGGAACCGAGCCGGAAAGAGCCGGAGTAAGCGGTTTTGCGATATTGCTGAACGCTTCGGTATCAACCGGAAATGCCCGTATCAGCAGTACGGTGGTCAGCGCGGCGAGCAGCCCGTGCAGCACGCGGTAAAAAACAAATCGGGCAAGAGGAACCTTGACGTTGGTAAAAAAGGAGAGAATCTGGAAATGGACGCTGACCCCGCCCCAGCCGATGGCAAGCGAAAACGCCCACAGCGGAACCCCAAGCTTTGTAAGGTCGGAGCATCCGCCCGTTACCTCCATGAATGCCGATAGTGCCGCCGAGGCAGCCGGGTGCGTTACCCAGATTCGGAACAGATTTAAAAAAGCGGCGAATAAGATGACAAAGCAGCACATCCCGACCATTGCGTGAGCGGCGTCTGCCGCCGAAAGCACAAGCGCGTCCGCCATCCCGGTTTTCCGCTGCTTTCCGGTTCCGCGTGGCACCGTTTCATTTTTTGCCGGGATGCTGCACAGGATGCTTAGGAAAAAGGAGGCAATCAGCTGCGAAGCAAAAAGAATCCCGCCTGCGCGGGCATTCCTTAAAAAACCGGCGCCTACCGCGCTGATTACAAAGGCGGGCCCGGCGTTTACACAGAAGCACAGCATGCGCGCCGCCTGCTTTTCCGTTAAGGAGCCGCGTTCATACAGGGAGGCGATCCCGCGCGCGCCGGTGGGGTACCCGCCGACCGCGCTCATAAGAATGGTCGCGGCGGCGCTTCCCGGAAGCTTTAGGACCGTGCGGCAGGGGCCTTCAAATATTTTTCCAATTTTATCGGAAAGTCCGGATTTTACAATGAATACGGATAATACCATGAATGGGTACAGGGATGGAACCAGGATTTGCAGGCAGTAGCAGATTCCGTTTTTTGCGCCGGTTGCCGCTTCCGCCGGGAAAATGAGCAGCGCACACGCGGCGAGAAATGTAAGAATGAGCAGAAGGCTCTGTCTGATTTTCATATATCTACCACCATTTCTACCATTATTCCCTGCTTTATCTGAGCACTACAAAATTATATATATGCCGCCGCGCGGATATTTACGCCACCGTTCGCATAGGCTTTATGTGACAAAACGTTGAGGGCGGCGATGAGATTGGTTAAAAAAGTGAATATCCAAAAGCTGACGGCGCCGCTGAAAATGCCGTCCCATATGGAAATCAACGGGAATCAGGAAGTAATTGTAGACGGCTGCAGCGGCGTGCTTGAGTATGATACCGATGTAGTTCGGATTAAAACGGGCAAGCTGATTGTCCGCTTTTCCGGCCGTGGCCTTGTGATTAAATGCCTTACCGCAGACTCTTTGGTGGTGACGGGCTTTTTAACCGGGATTGAGTTTATTGTGTGAGGTGGAGGGATGATTTCTTTACGTCTGACGCGCTGGCTTCTGGGCTACGTGCACTTCAAAGCGCCCGGCGGCAGTTCCGAACGTTTTCTGAATCACTGCGCCCGTTCCGGAATCAATTTATGGAATATTAAGGGCGGCAGGGAATGCGAAGCCTGCGTGGCCGTTCAAAACTACCGCGACCTTCGCTCCTGCGCGCGAAAGGCGAACGCGAAGCTAAAGGTGCTGGATAAACACGGCTTTCCGTTCGCGACAAAGGGAATCCGGAAGCGCAAAGGGATTCTTTACGGTGCGGTTCTGTTTTTCCTTGTGCTGTATCTGCTTTCCATTCGTGTCTGGAGTATCGAAATTGTTGGGAATGAAACCATCCCAACCCAGCAGATCCAATTGGAGCTCACCCAGCAGGGGATAACCACCGGCACTTTGAAGTCAAGGGTGCGTCCGTTGGAGCTGCAGCAAAAGCTAATGCTGAAATTTCCGAAAATCAGCTGGATGTCGGTGAACACAAGAGGCTGCTGCGCCGAAATCCATCTTCAGGAAAAGATCGATCGGCCGCCCATAATCGAAAAGGAAAAGCAGAATTTCTGCAATATAAAAGCCTCCCGGACGGGACAGATCGTTTCCATGGAGGTTTATACAGGTACTCCGCAGGTGAAGGAAGGCGACGCCGTCGTCGAAGGGCAGCTTCTGATCAGCGGTGTGGTGGAAAATAATGCGGGCGAGGTCTCCCTTAAGCATGCGGGAGGGAAGGTGATTGCGGAAACATCACACAATTTTACTACAGAAGTCGATTTAAAACAGATGGTTAAAAAGCCGACGGGAAAGACGGTAACCAGGCGCAGCTTCTGCCTGTTTGGTGCCCGCATACCGCTGACTTTTGTTGGGAAACCGGACGCGAGCTATCAGGTGGAAGGGGTACATACCGACATAAAGCTTATGAACTCGGTTCTGCCGATTAGCATCTACGAAGAAACGTGGACGCAGGAGGAGATGCAAGCGGTCACGCTTACAAAGGAGCAAGCGGTGGCGCAGGCGCAGAAAATGATACAGGAGAAGATAAAGGGGGAACTGAAAGATGCAAAAATCATTACCTCCAGTACGACGGAAAGGATAACCGGAACAAGACTGAATTATGATTTGTTTATAAAATGTGAAGAAAATATTGCCCAAGAATCAGAAATATTAATAGAATAGAAACAATTTTTAACATTTATTGTGGTGACGAAATTGAATTGTTGTGTTATAATAAAAACAATTTATCGAGTGACATTTGCCGCCGATACTTCTTTAAGGTGATTGGATGTTTGAACAAAGGATTAATATAGACCGTATGGAGCAAGCGGTTGCCCTTTTCGGCAACTTTGACGAAAATATCAAGCTGATTGAGAAAGAGTACCATGTCAGCATCGTTGGAAGGGACAGCGAAATAAAAGTTTCCGGGGAACCGGAAGAGGTGGCTTTGGCGGTTCGCACCATCGACAGCCTTTTAACGCTGATCAACCGCGGAGAAGCATTGAGCGAGCAAAATGTACGCTACTGTAATTCGTTAGTAAACGAAGGCAGTGAGTCAAAAATTGAAATGCTTGCAGGCGACTGCATTTGCATAACATCGAAAGGGAAGCCGGTCAAGGCGAAAACGCTGGGGCAGAAAAAATACTGCAACGCGATTAAGAAAAATACGATTACGATTGGGATTGGCCCCGCAGGAACCGGCAAGACTTACCTTGCCGTGGCGCTCGCGGTAACGGCGTTCCGTGCGCAGGAAGTGAACCGTATCATCCTGACGCGCCCGGCGGTAGAAGCCGGGGAAAAACTGGGGTTTCTGCCGGGGGATCTCCAGCAGAAGGTAGACCCCTATCTGCGCCCCCTGTATGACGCGCTGTTCGATATGCTTGGAGCAGAAACGTATCAGCGGTATGTCGAGAGGGGTAACATTGAGGTGGCCCCGCTGGCATATATGCGCGGAAGGACGCTGGACGACAGCTTTATTATCCTGGATGAAGCGCAGAATACCACGCCGGAGCAGATGAAGATGTTTCTTACCCGGCTGGGGTTTAATTCGAAGATGGTCATAACGGGCGATGTAACGCAGATTGATCTGCCCGACGGCCGCAGATCCGGTTTAAAAGATGTTATTAAAATTTTACGGGATGTGGACGATATAGCACAAGTAAGGTTTAATGAAAAAGATGTTGTGCGCCATAAGCTGGTGCAGGACATAATTAAAGCATATGAAAAAAACGAGGAGGCCGGGCGTTAATTAATTATGGAAAAGATTAGAGTAATTATTGAAAACAAGCAAAAAGAAGTAAAGATTCCAACGGGCTTACGCATGCTGGTTCGCAGGTGCTGCAACGCCGTACTTAGGCTGGAAAAATTTGATTCGCCTGCAGAAATCAGCGTAACCTTTGTAAACAACCAACAGATTCAGGAGCTGAATAAACAGTACCGGAATAAGGATGTTCCAACGGATGTTCTTTCTTTCCCAATGGGGGAAAACGGTGTTTACGATATTAATCATTCCACCGGCGCAAAGATTCTGGGCGATATCGTTATTTCCATGGAAAAGGCCGTGGAACAGGCGGAGCGTTACGGGCACAGCCTTGAGCGCGAGGTAGGGTACCTTTCTGTACATTCCATGTTGCACCTTCTTGGTTACGACCATGTGAACGGTGGCATTCAAAGAGTCCATATGCGCGAAAAAGAAGAATTGGTCATGACGCAGCTTGGCCTTCCGGGAACAAGCAGTTATGTACTGGACGAGGATGAGGAATAAGGTTTGCGACTTTTTAAAAGCTTTAAATATGCTTTTCGAGGGATCGTTTACTGTGTTAACAATGAACGGAATATGCGAATACATACAGTAGCAGCGCTGTATGTATTCGTGTTTTCGCTTTTTTTCGAAATGTCGCGGACAAGCTATGCGGTGGTATTCTTGGCCGTTGCCATGGTGATGGCGGCGGAACTGTTCAACACGGTGGCGGAGGAGCTTTGCGATATGAGTGCGGCCAGCTTTAACCCAGTTGTCCGTATCGTAAAGGATATGGCGGCAGGGGCGGTTCTGGTTTGTGCTGTTTTTGCCGTTGCCGTTGGAATATGCGTATTCTGGCAGCCGGCGGCCTTTTTGCAGATCTTCCAGTTTTTCACCTCAAAGCCGCTGATGCTTCTTGCGCTTGCCGTGTCCCTCGTAATTAGCATTGTCTTTATCATATCGGGTCCGACTGGAATCCGTGACCGTATCCGCAGAAAACGTGAAGAATAAGGAGAAGCACATGGTAGAGCAAACAGGGCAGAAATCGGCCTTTATCGCGATTGTAGGCCGTCCGAACGTAGGAAAATCCTCCCTTTTGAACGCGATGCTCGGGCAAAAGGTTGCGATTGTTTCCAATAAGCCGCAGACAACGCGCACGCGCATTATGGGCGTGCTGACGCAAGGGGAATATCAGCTTGTTTTTATTGACACGCCCGGCCTTTTAAAGCCGCACAACCGGCTCGGCGAGTATATGGCGCGTTCCGTAAGCGAGTCTGTTGCTGGTGTGGATGCATGCCTTTTGGTTGTGGAAGCGGGGAGAAAAACGTCCCCTGCGGATTTGACGCTGATTGAAAAATTCAAGGCGCTCCAAATGCCGGCGGTTCTTGCAATCAATAAAATCGACCTGCTGGCGCAGAAAACCGAACTGATGTCCCAGATTTCCGAGCTTTCCGCTCTCTATGAGTTTGAAGCGGTCGTACCGGTTTCCGCGATTGACGGCAACGGCATAAAGGATTTAACGGCGGAGCTGGAGAAACTTGCCATGCCCGGCGGCCATTTCTTTGAGGAAGACACGCTGACCGATCAGCCGGAACGCGTTCTGGCCGGGGAAATTATACGGGAAAAAATTCTTCGTTTGTGCAGCAAAGAGGTTCCCCACGGTGTTGCTGTTGTGGTGGAGCGGATGCATGAGCGGGGCGACAAAAGCGGCATAACCGATATCGATGCGACCATCTATTGCGAAAAAGACAGCCATAAAGGGATTATCATCGGACACGGAGGCGCGATGCTCAAGAAGGTTGGTACCCTTGCGCGCTCGGATATGGAACGCTTTTTTGACTGCAAAATCAATCTGAAATTATGGGTCAAGGTAAAAGAAGACTGGCGCAACCGCGCGGAGGTTTTGCGCAGCTTCGGCTTTGACAGCAACAGCTTTGACCAATAGCAAAAGCATATTTTTAGAGTGAAATTTGTCATTTTATGGGTATAAAACATTTATTTACCGCTCATATAAGAGGATTTAAGGCAAATACTTTGATTAGCACAATGAAAAAGGAGCGGGAAAAATGGATGAAAATACTGCATGGAATTGTTTTCAACATACGGGAAATATTAGCGATTATCTAATTTACAGCCAATGTAAGCACAATCATGAGGAAATGCAGATGCGGGAGGACTTGGATGCGAATCGAAACCAAGGGCCTGGTGATTCTGGAGAAATGCGTGGGTGAGAATGACCGCCTTGTAACCGTTTTGACGGATCGGGAAGGCGTTCTGCGCGCATTTGCCCAGCAGGCGAAAAAATTAAAAAGCAGTAAGCTTTCCGCTACGCAGCTTTTCAGCTATTCCTGCCTTTCCATTTTTAAAGGGCGGGATAAATACATAATCGATGACGCTCAGCCCATCGAAGTCTTTTTTGACTTGAGGAAAGACATTGAGCGCCTGTCCCTTGCCCAGTATTTCTGCGAGTTGGCGGGTGCGCTGGCTCCACAGGAAGCGGAGGCGGGGGATTTTTTGCGTTTAATGCTGAATTCCCTGCATTTTTTAAGTAAGGGAACACGGCCGAACGCGCTGATAAAGGCGATTGTGGAAATGCGGATGCTCTCGTTGGCGGGCTATATGCCGAATCTGGTCTGTTGTGCAGGCTGTTCGTGCTATGAAGCGGATCAAATGTTTTTTCTTCCGCGCAGCGGGCTGATTTACTGCGGGGACTGCTATCGGCCTTCCTCCGAGCAGGCGGTCGTTCTGGGCCGCGGCGCGCTGACTGGGATGCGCCACATTATTTATTCTGAGTTTGAAAAGCTTTTTTCTTTCACCCTTTCGCCAAAGGGATTAAAGGAGCTTGCAAAAGCTAGCGAATATTTTACGCTGTGTACGCTGGAACGTGGTTTTCAAACGCTTGATTTTTACCGCCAGATGAAAACGGGGCAAGAGTAACAGGAGCACAATGGAGCCGTTTTACCGGAGCTTTGCTCCCTATGCTTTTGATTCCGTCTGTTTTTTTATAAATAAAATTATTTATTAATAAAATCGAAGGAAGAACATAGAAATAAAAGAGGTACCTATGGAAGACATGCAAAAACATTACCGGTCACTTGAGCTCGATAAGATACTCAAAATGTTGGCGGGGGAAACCGCCTGCGACGATGCCGCGGAGCTCGCCTTGCAACTTTCGCCGTCCCACTCCTTAAGCGAGGTTCAGCGGCTTTTACAGGAAACGGATGAAGCCCATACCCTGATGGCCCGATTTGGCGCGCCGTCCTTCGGCGGGCTGAAAAATGTCAGCAATTCCCTGCGCAGGGCGGAAGCAGGAGGCACCCTTACGATGGCGGAGCTTTTGCGTATCGCCGGGGTTCTTCGTACGCTGCGCGGGATTGTAGATTGGCGCGCGAAAAGCGCAGGGCAGAAAACCTGCCTTGATTGGCGCTTTGATTCCCTGATGCCCAATAAATATCTCGAAGACCGTATTTTTGGCGCGATTCTTTCCGAAGAGGAGATGGCGGACAGCGCGTCCCCACAACTTGCCTCCATCCGCCGCAAAATCCGTTCCGCTTCGTCCCGTGTAAGGGAACAACTGGATCAGATGATTCATTCCACCGCCTATCAGAAATACTTGCAGGACCCGATCGTAACGTTGCGTGGAGGACGTTTTGTCGTTCCGGTCAAGGCGGAATTCCGCGGGGAAATCGCCGGGTTGGTGCACGATACCTCCGCGAGCGGCGCAACCGTATTTGTGGAGCCGATGAGCGTGGTGGAAGCCAATAACCAGGTGAAAGTCTTACAGTCGGAGGAACAGGCGGAAATCGAGCGGATTCTCGCGGAGCTTTCGGCTGAAACAGGGAATTTCGCAAGCGGCATTATCAGCGGATATCAGGCGGCGGTAGAGCTGAACCTTATTTTTGCAAAAGCGAACCTCGGTTATAAAATGAAAGCAACGTTGCCCCTTGTAAACGATAAAGGGGAAATCCTGTTAAAAAAAGCGCGCCACCCCCTGATTGACCCGAACCGCGTGGTGCCGACCGATATTGAGCTGGGAATCGGCTTTGATACCCTCGTCATCACCGGCCCGAACACCGGTGGGAAAACCGTATCGCTGAAAACCGTCGGCCTTCTAACGCTGATGGCTATGTGCGGCCTGCTGCTACCCGTAGCCGAAAACAGCCGCATCTCCGTTTTTCAGAAGGTGCTGGCGGATATCGGCGACGAACAGAGCATAGAGCAGTCCCTGTCCACGTTTTCCGCGCATATGACGAATATCATTAAAGTTATCGCACAGGCGGACGAAACCAGTTTGATCCTTCTGGATGAGCTGGGGGCGGGAACCGACCCTGTCGAGGGTGCGGCGCTCGCCATGTCGATTCTGGAGGTATTGCGCAGGAAGGGTGCGCGGATTGCTGCAACCACGCATTACGCCGAATTGAAGGCCTACGCGCTGCAAACGGTGGGCGTGGAAAACGCATGCTGTGAATTTGACGTAAACACACTTCGCCCGACCTACCGCCTGCTTATCGGCGTGCCGGGGCGTTCCAACGCGTTTGCAATTTCCCAGCGCCTTGGAATGGATGAGGAAATCGTGGAGCGTGCAAAGGAACTGGTGTCCAGCGAAAACGTCCTTTTCGAAGACGTGGTGCAAAGTTTGGAAACCAGCCGCCAGAAATTGGAGGCCGAGCGCGCGCAAACCGAGAAGGTTCGCTTGGAGGCCGAGCGCGCACGGCAGGAAGCGGAGAAAATCCGCGACAGCATTCAGAAAAAAGCGGATCAGGAGCTGGAAAAGGCACACCGCCAGGCTTCCGAGCTTGTTTCTCGCACACGCGGCCAGATTGACGCATTGTTGAACGAAATGGAAGAGCTGAAAAAGCAGCGCGATAAAGCGCTCAGCGCCGAACAAAAAGCAAGGCTGAAGTCCGGATTGCGCAGCCTTGAGGAAACCGCCGACCCGGTTCACAGCCGCGAGGAACAGGGCGCTTATGTCCTCCCGCGTCCGCTGAAGGTGGGCGATTCGGTTTTGATATACGATATTGACAAACAGGGAACCGTGCTGCAGCTTCCGGAAGGAAACGGGCAGAATGTGCTGGTGCAGGCCGGGATTATCCAAACCCGCGTTCCGCTTTCCAATCTTCGCCTGATCGAGAAAAAGAAAATCGCCAATAAACCGCGCAGAACGGTTACACGCAGCATGACAAGCCGGGCGGAGGCAAAGGTCACAACCGAGTGTGACCTGCGTGGGCAGACCGTCGAAGAAGCCCTTATGAACGTCGATCGGTTCATCGATTCCGCGCTGCTCAGCGGGATCGAACAGCTTACCATCATTCACGGCAAAGGAACGGGCACCCTGCGCGCCGCAGTACAGCAGCATCTCAAGCGCCATCCGAACGTGCGCGCTTTCCGCCTCGGTACATTCGGCGAAGGCGAAGCGGGCGTAACCGTTGTGGAGCTGAAGTAAGCAAGCGGGTGAGTAAGCGGCCTTGGGCGGGAATAATATTTGCGGGAGGGACTTCTATGAAGACAGCCCGAAAGCGCAGTAAAATACCGATTATCATGCTTTCCGTTTTTGTATTCCTGCTGTCCGCAGTTGGAATCGCATATGCCCTTGCGCGAAGCGACCCAAATCCGCCACTTGCCGCGGCGGAGCATACAGACGGCATTGCCGTCAGAATGATGAAGGCCGCCGTTACGGGAGAGCCTGCGCTCCTAACGGAGGAGGAAGCCAGTTTGCTCTTGTCCCGTAGCCTCACACGGGACGAAAGGATTCAGGGCGTGCGGCTTTCCATCAATGATGATCAGACGGTAAACGTCTATGTTCCCGTGCTTTACAAGCAAATGCGCCTCGGCATCAGCACCGTCGTAGCGCCCGGCTGGGACAGCGCTTCAAAACAGATAACCGCCACCGTGCAATCCGTCCGGATCGGGCGGCTGTCGGTGCCGCGCGGCTGGTTTTTGTCCCGGGTAAAAAGGGAAGTTCCGGATCGTTTTCAAGTGCAGGGCAATACCGTCTTGGTGCAATCCCCCCTGCCGAGCGGGCTTTCCCTGTCAAACGGCAATATTCTGTATCTCAGCGGCTTGTCCGTATCGGATGATGGTTTCCTTGTAAATATTACAGCGGATATGAATACCCTAAGAAATTATCTTGAGAAATTTTTAAAGCGATCGTAGGTAAAAAGGTGCGGTGCTTTTCCTCTTGACAAGCACTACGCTTTATTGTATAATGCATACCTGTAAAGCAATTAACTTTACAGGCGAATGGAGGGCGAGCTGTGACAAAAAATTTGGAAATATCGTTGCTGCTCGATTTTTACGGTGATATGCTGACGGAAAAGCAGCGCGAAGTAATTGAATGCTATTATAACGAGGATTTGTCACTCTCCGAAATTGCGGACAACCAGGGGATTACCCGTCAAGGCGTCCGCGACTCCATAAAGCGCGCGGAATTCCAGCTTCTCGACATGGAGGAGCGTTTGGGCCTTGCCCGCCGCTTCCGTGAAGTGCGTAAAGGGTTGGAACAGATTCATGCAGCCGCGCAGCGCATAAAAGAGTTTAACCAACATTCCATCTATTCCAATGAACTCGAAAGGGATGCAAATCTCATATTGGAAGTTACCAAAAAGCTTTGCGAATAGGAAGGAGGGGCTCCATTGGCATTTGAAGGACTTGCCGAAAAATTGTCAGCCGCGTTTAAGCGCCTGAAATCAAAAGGAAAACTGAACGAAGCCGACGTAAAGGAGGCAATGCGCGAAGTACGCCTTGCTTTGCTGGAGGCCGACGTTAACTATAAGGTAGCAAAAGATTTTACAAACAGAGTTAGTGAGCGCGCCGTCGGCGCCGAAGTTATGGAAAGCCTGACGCCGGCGCAGATGGTGATTAAGATTGTCAACGAGGAACTGACCGCTCTGATGGGTGGGAGTGACGCGAAGATTGCCAGCCCTTCTTCTCCGCCGACCATCCTCATGCTCTGCGGCCTGCAGGGCTCCGGTAAAACCACCCATGCGGGTAAGCTTGCGGTAATGCTGAAAAAGAAGGGGCACCGCCCCCTCCTTGTCGCGTGCGATATTTACCGCCCCGCGGCGATCAAACAGCTGCAGGTTGTCGGCGAAAAAGCGGGCGTTCCCGTTTTTGAAATGGGAACAGAAAAGCCGGTGGAAATCTGTAAAGCCGCCATTCGCCACGCAAAGGATTACGGAAACGATATGGTGTTGATTGATACCGCCGGTCGTTTGCAAATCGACGAAGTATTGATGAACGAATTAAAAGATATCAAGAGTACGATTTCCCCGCATGAAATCCTACTGGTGGTGGACTCCATGACAGGGCAGGAAGCGGTCAATGTTGCGAAAACTTTTGATGATATGCTTGATATCACCGGCGTTATCTTGACGAAGCTGGACGGCGACACCCGCGGCGGCGCGGCGCTTTCCGTACGCGCTGTAACAGGGAAGCCGATTAAATTTATCGGTACCGGCGAAAAATTGCAGGATCTTGAGGTGTTCCACCCCGACCGCATGGCTTCGCGAATCCTTGGCATGGGCGATGTCCTGTCCTTGATTGAGGACGCGCAGAGCAAGCTGGATCAGAAGGCTGCGGAGAAAACGGCCCAGAAGCTGATGCAGAACAAGTTCGACTTCAACGATCTGCTGGATCAGCTTATGCAGGTAAAAAAGATGGGGCCGCTAAAAAATGTGCTTTCCAAGCTGCCGGGAATGGAAAAGCAGTTGAAGGATGTGGATATTGACGACCGGGAAATGGACCGTATCGCCGCCATTATCCTTTCCATGACACCGGAGGAGCGTAGCAAGCCCTCAATTATCAATCCTTCCCGGAAAAGGCGCGTGGCCGCCGGAAGCGGTATGAAGGTGGAGGACGTTAACCGGCTTTTAAAGCAGCTTGAGCAGATGCAGAAGCTGATGAAGCAGCTAAAAGGCCGCGGCAGACGCCGGTTCCCCGGAATAGGTATGCCGTTTTAAGCTGAATTCATCCAAGAAGGAATTTTTGGTGAAGATATTTTATCAATTCATGGAGGTGAAACATTATGTCCGTTAAGATCAGATTACGCAGAATGGGTGCAAAAAAAGCTCCTTTCTATCGCATAGTTGTTGCAGATTCCCGTTTCCCGCGCGATGGTCGTTTTATCGAGGAAATCGGTTACTACAATCCGTTGGAGCAACCTGCTGTTGTAAAGGTTGACGCCGAAAAGGCCAAGAAATGGATTGCAAACGGTGCGCAACCAACAGATACCGTAAAAGCTCTTTTAAAGAGCAACGGTGTACTGTAATCGCGGAGGGTTAATCATGAAAGAACTGCTGGTTACAATCGCACAGGGGCTTGTCGAAGATCCGTCTGCCGTTAGTGTGGACGTTGACGAACCCAAAGAGGATGGTACCGTTGTTTATCACCTCCATGTTGCTGAAGACGACATGGGTAGGGTGATCGGAAAGCAGGGGCGCATTGCCAAGGCGATCCGCACGGTTATGCGCGCTGCCGCGACCCGTAACAACGGTAAGGTATCCGTTGAGATTGACTAAGTATGAAACAGGGCTGCAACCGCTTTTTTGTTGCGGCCCCGCTTTGTAGGAATTAAAACCCTAAAATTATGGCAGAGTAGAATTTTGAGCGTTAAGTGCCGCCTGAACGGGGAGTTGTCAGGTGGACGAAAAGGAAACTTGCGGTTCAAAATTCGCATCCCGCTGCTGCATACTTTGAGGGAAAGCCTCTTTTATGTAGCAGAAAAAAACATGAAGGAGGCTTTTTAATGTATACTTTTTTTCAGTCTGTAAAACAATCCGCTGAAGAATTGAAAAATGCGTCAACCATTGCCGTCTGCGGCTTGCTGATTGCTTTAAATGTGGTGCTTGGCCTTTTTTCCATTGTTATATCCAATGTGCTGCAGATTCGCTTTTCGTTTCTTGCAATTGCGGTATCGGGCGCTCTTTATGGTCCTTTGGTGGGCGGTATTGTTGGCGCCGTGAGCGATCTGGTGAATTTTGTTGTCCGCCCGACGGGACCGTTTATCCCGGGTTTCACCCTGGATGCGTTTTTAACCGGATTTATCTATGCGCTGGTTCTTTATAAAAAGAAGATAACCGTAAAGCAGGTTTTTGCAGCGAATACGGTTGTAATGCTTGTGATTAATATTTTCCTTTCTACCATTTGGCTTTCGCTTGCGTACGGGAAGGCTTTTTATGCCATTGTTTCCGCACGAATTATAAAAAATCTGATTATGCTTCCGATTAATACCGGTATGCTATATGTCGTGATTCGCTTTATTGAAAAAGTTCCAAGCTTTCGTTTTGGAAAGCAGAGGAGATAACGGCGGAAGGCATAAACAGGCAATAGAATTGTGGAGGTCATTATGCTGCATCAGTTTTTAGAAGCGGGAAAGGTCGTGGGCACCCATGGCCTTCACGGCGAACTCCGGGTCGATCCGTGGTGCGATTCCGCCGCGTTTTTGACGGGGTTTAAAAGGCTGTATTGGGATAAGGGCGCAAAAGAAGGGCTTGTTGAATCTTCACGCGTTCATAAAAATCAGCTTTTGCTGAAGCTGAAAGGGATCGATACCGTTGAACAGGGCGATACGCTGCGCGGAAAGGTGCTTTATATCCGCCGTGAGGACGCGAAGCTGGATGAGGGTTCTTATTTTATGCAGGATCTGATCGGCATGGATGTGTACGATGCCGATACCTTTATTTACTACGGTACGCTGACCGATATTCTTCAAACCGGTGCAAACGACGTTTATCAGATTACTTCGGTAGATAAGAAGAATTATTTGATTCCTGCTATACCGGATGTAATCATTCATGTTAATTTAGAAGGCGGTAAAATGCAAATCCGGCCGCTTAAGGGGATTTTTGACGATGCGGATTGACTTTCTAACTCTTTTTCCCGATATGTGCGAAGCGGTAATGTCCGAAAGCATTATCGGACGTGCCCGTAAAAAAGGCGCAATCGAAGTGCATTGCCACCAAATCCGTGATTTCGCATATGATAAGCATAAACGGGTCGATGACGCCCCCTTCGGCGGCGGAAAGGGGATGCTCCTGATGGCGGAGCCGATCGCCCTCTGCATCGATAACCTGATTGAGGAACTGGGGGAAAAGCCGCATCTGGTGTATATGTCCCCGCAGGGGAAAACCCTGACGCAGCAGCGGGTAAGGGAATTGGCGGAATATCCGAACCTTGCTTTGCTTTGCGGGCATTATGAAGGAATAGACGAACGCATTATTGACCAGTATGTGGATGAAGAAATCTCGATTGGGGATTATGTTGTTACTGGCGGGGAGCTTCCTGCGCTCGTTCTGGCGGATGCGGTCTGCCGCATGATCGACGGGGTGCTTTCGGGTGCGGAATGTTATCAGGAAGAAAGCCATTTCCATTCGATTTTGGAGTACCCGCAGTATACCCGGCCGGCTGTTTGGAGAGGAATCAAGATACCGGAGGAGCTTGTTACCGGGCATCATGAAAACGTGCGCAAATGGCGCAGGCAGCAGTCGTTAATCCGTACCGCTTTAAAGCGCCCGGAATTACTGGAAGCGGCGGATTTGACAGAAGAAGACTATAAGTTTTTATCTGATTTTCAGGAAAAATTGAAAAATATGGGAGATAAAAAAGCTGAAATCGAATAAAATGGAAGATCGTCATAGCAAAGGGGCCAAAAGTTTTCAACAATAACAGCATATTGCACAAAGCAAGACCAAACATAAACGTTCCGATTCGGTCATCAATCCAAAGTTTTTTTATTTTGTTGACGGTTAACCGAATTGTGCTATAATAGCCTTGAATCTTAAAACTTAGCTAATGATGTTAGGCGGAATGGATTTTCTGTTAGGAGTGAATAAGTAATGTGTGTTAAAGAAGTTCTGGTCCAGAATCAGGTGGGACTCCATGCCCGTCCGGCGACTTTCTTTATTCAAAAAGCAAATGAGTTTAAATCCTCCATTTGGGTTGAAAAAGAAGAAAGACGTGTGAATGCGAAAAGCTTACTGGGTGTATTATCTCTTGGAATCGTCGGCGGAACCACCATCCGGATTATTGCAGATGGTACGGACGAAGAAGAAGCTGTAAATAGCCTTGTAGAATTGGTAGAGTCCGGCTTCACCGAGTAATTTTTCCGACAAATAGCACCGCTTAGTCAGCGGTGCTTTTTTTGTATTGTTATCCTCGAGGGAGAATGTAATGACCGATCATGAAAAACATATAAAAGAGCTGCGCAAGCGTGCCATGCGGCTTCCCATGAATCCGGGCGTTTATATTATGCACGATAAAACCGGAAAGATTATTTATATCGGCAAGGCAAAGGCACTAAAAAACCGGGTGAGCCAGTACTTTGGCTCGGAAAAGAACCATGACAAAAAGGTGCGCCGCATGGTCGCGAATGTCGAGTATTTTGAATATATCCTTACGGACAGCGAATTTGAAGCCCTTGTTTTGGAATGCAGCCTGATCAAGCAGCATATGCCCAAATACAATATTCTGCTAAAGGACGACAAGGGGTATCATTATATTAAGGTAACCGCGGGCCCGTGGCCGCGGATATCCGAGGCAAAGCAGATTGCCGACGACGGCGCGCGCTATATCGGCCCCTACGTCAGTTCGTGGGCGACGAAGCAATCCGTGGATGAAGCGCTGAAAATTTTCAAGCTGCCGACCTGTACTCGGAAATTTCCGCAGGATATCGGGAAGGCAAGACCCTGCCTGAACTATTATATTAAGCAGTGCTGCGCGCCTTGCCGCGGGAAAATTTCCGAAGAGGAATACAATGAAGGCGTTGCGGAAGCGATTGACTTTCTGCGCGGCGGCAGCGCGCAGTGCGTGCGGCAGCTCACCCAGAAAATGGAGGAGGCTGCCGAAGCGATGGAATTCGAACGCGCGGCAAGAATCCGCGACCGCCTTGCGGCGATTAAACGGATGGGCGACCGCCAAAAGGTTGTTGCCACGCGCGTGCCGGAGCAGGATGTGATCGCGCTGGCACAGGGAGCGGGGACAAGCTGCTTTGAGGTTTTCCGCTTTTTGGACGGACGCCTTTGCGACCGGGAAACCTTTTTAGTGGGGGAAACGGGAAATCCGAAGGCCGCCCGCGGCGAATTCATCGAGCGCTACTATTCCATGCGGGACCGTGTTCCTCCGCGTATCTGCCTGGACGGGGTAGCAGAGGGAATGGAGCTGTTAAGGGACTGGCTTTCGCAAAAAGCGGGAAGGAAAGTGGTTCTGTCCGTTCCGCAGAAAGGCGAGCAGGCGAAGCTTGTGGAAATGTGCCGCAACAACGCCGCCGAGCAGGTGGCGCAGGCAACGGGGCGCACCGTGCGCGAAGCGTCGGCTCTGGATGAACTGGGACGGCTACTTGGAATGGAAAAACCGCCGATTTATATTGAATCGTATGATATATCAAATCTGGCGGGAAGCGAAAATGTGGCGGGTATGGTCGTTTTTGAAAACGGTAGGCCTTTAAAATCCGCTTACCGGAAATTTAAAATAAAAACGGTCGAAGGACAGGATGATTACGCCTCTATGCATGAAGTCATGGAACGGCGTATCCGTGAATATTTTGATGCGCAGGGGAAGAATATATCCGACGGTTTCGGAAGGCTGCCCGATTTGATTCTGCTGGACGGCGGTCAGGGTCAGGTGAGCGCGGTAAAACCCGTGCTGGAAGCCGCCGGCCTGCAAATCCCGCTTTTCGGGATGGTAAAGGACGACAAGCACCGGACGAGGGCGATCGCCTTTGACGGTGGGGAAATCGCAATTCATTCCAACCGGAAGGCTTTTACGCTGGTTTCTTCCATTCAGGAGGAGGTTCACCGGTTTGCCATCGGATACCACCGGCAGACGCGGAAAAAATCCACGATTTCTTCCACTTTGACTTCAATTGAAGGGATCGGCCCTTCGCGGGCAAAGGCGCTTCTAAGGCATTTTAAGATGATTACAGCAATCAAAAATGCGGATTTGGAAGAACTTTGCGCTGTGCCGGGCATGACGAAACCGGCTGCGCAAAAAGTGTACGATTCTTTCCACCCGGAAGCGGAAAAAAGTTGACACAGCGGCGGTGAAATGGGATAATATCGGATATAAAGTTGTATTATGCAATTTAAGGAGTTTTTATAAATGAGAGTAATAACCGGACTGGCGCGCGGGAAACGGTTGACCACGCCGGAGGGGGAGGATATCCGCCCCACGCCCGAAAGAGTGAAAGAAGCATTGTTCAGCGCTATACAGTTTGAAATTGAAGGGCGGCGGGTTCTGGACCTTTTCGCGGGAACCGGCCAGCTTGGCATTGAGGCGCTGAGCCGCGGCGCGAGGGAAGCGGTGTTTGTCGATGCAAATAAAAACTCCCTTGCCGTAGTGCAGAAGAACCTTGAAAACACGGGCCTGCTTGAAAGCGCCCATATAAAAAATATGGATTTTGCTTCGTTTTTAATGCAGAATGAGGAACCTTTTGACATAGCGTTTCTCGACCCGCCGTATCGTACCGGCCTTTTACAGCGTGCGCTGCCCATGGTAGCCGGCCGTATGAACAAGGGCGGAATCATTATCTGTGAGTATCCTTGTGATGACGACATACCCGAAACGGCAGGAGAATTTGTTCGGGGACGTAGCTACCGCTATGGAAAAATCCAGATAACATTCTACAGACATAAGGACGTGACCTCACAATGAAAACAGCAATTTGCCCGGGCAGCTTCGATCCGGTTACATTAGGCCATTTGGACATTATCAATCGGGCACGTAAAGTCTTTGACAAAACCATTGTCGCCGTTCTTGTAAACCCTGAAAAACATACCATGTTTACGGTGGACGAGCGTATTGCTCTTCTGAAAAAGTGCACCAAGGATATGGACGATGTGGAAGTCGTCGGGTTTGACGGCCTGTTGGCCGATTACGCACGGGAGCGCGGGGTAACGGCGATTGTAAAAGGTTTGCGGGCGCTGTCGGACTTTGAGTATGAATTTCAGCAGGCGCTGACCAATAAGAAATTGAATCCGAATCTTGAAACCATGTTTTTAACCACGAATTCGGAAAATATGTTTTTAAGCTCCAGTATTGTAAAGCAGATTGCATGTTTCGGCGGCGATATTTCTAACTTTGTGCCGGACTGCATCTTGGACGATATTAAAAAACGTTTATACGCAGGGGGAGGAAAAACGAATGAGTGAGCTAAACACGGAAGAATTGCTTGACGAACTGTATGAAATGGTTGAAAAGGCATGGAGTTTTCCCCTTAGCCGCGGACGTGCGGTTCTCAACGCAGAAGAAGTAAGGCAAATCCTCGATGAAATCCGCAGCAGCCTTCCTCAGGAAATCCGCCAGGCGCGGGCAATCTGCGCGGATCGCGCCCAGATTATCGCTGATGCGAAGCGCGAGGCGGAAACTATTGTCCGTGTTGCGGAAGAACGGGCTAAGGCTATGGTGAATCAGGATGAAATTGTGAAGCAGGCGCAGCAGAAAGCAAACGATATCCTTAGTCAGACGCAGGCAAGGTGCCGCGAAATGCGGAAAGCCTCCAATGATTACATAGACGACCTGATGAAGCGTACGGACGACGGTCTTTCTGCCAACCTTGCGGAGCTTCGCCAGACACGCCAGAACATCAAAGCGTCGCAGCGGTCAGGTCAAAATTAACAAATGTTTTGTCGTTTTTTGCAAAGCACACCACAAGATCTTGTGGTGTGCTTTTTATTTCTTCAAAATAAGTAAAAGCGTGAAAAATCAAGGGAAATTGGTAATAATAATCAAAAAATAAATAGTTGCAATTATTCAATAAATACGTTATAATCAAAACACAAGTGGTGAAAGGTGGGGACAAGTAGCACAATGTGGGTAATATGACATGTTGCGCTATTGCTCGGTAAGTGGCTTGCTATGTTGATCGGTGAGTACCAACATAATATTGACACGAAGGGCCGTGTGATTGTTCCGGCCAGATTCCGTGAGGATCTGGGCGAGCATTTTTATATCACAAAGGGTCTGGACGGTTGCCTTTTTGTTCTTCCGCCCGAAGAGTGGGCAAAGCTTCAGGATAAGGTAAAAGCGATGCCGATTTCCAAAGCAAGGGGTCTTCAGCGCTTCTTCTTTTCCGGTGCGGCGGAGGCTGAGCCGGACAGGCAGGGCCGCATCCTGATTCCGCAGGTATTGCGTGAGCACGCGAATCTTACCAAGGACGTAACCTTCATCGGGGCTTCCAGCCGGGCGGAAATTTGGGATACCGGTCGCTGGAACGAATTCAATTTGAACTTAACAGAAGAGAGCATAGCCGAAGCAATGGATATGCTTGAACTGTAAACAGGCGATATTATGGAATTTCAACACAAACCGGTACTGTTTGACGAAACAATCCAAAGTTTGGCGATTCGTCCGGACGGGATTTATATTGACGGTACAGCCGGTGGGGGCGGGCATTCCAAGGCCATTGCGGACAAGCTCACAACGGGCAGGCTCCTGTCCATTGATCAGGATCCGGATGCCATCCGCGCGGTTACCAAAAGATTGAAAAACAATCCCTGTTCTACGGTTTATCAGGCGAATTTTTCCGAGATGGCCGAAGTGGCGGAGAAGCTTCATTTGGTTCCCGTCGACGGTGTTCTCTTAGACATAGGCGTTTCTTCCTATCAGCTTGACAACCCGGAGCGCGGGTTTTCCTACCATAGCGACGCGCCGCTGGATATGCGGATGAGCAAGCAGGGCGTTTCCGCCAGGGATTTGGTGAATACCCTTACGTGGCAGGAACTGGCGCAGATCATCAGCCGCTATGGCGAAGATAAAAATGCGCGCAGCATTGCAAAGGGTATTGTTAAGGCAAGGGAACATGCGCCGATTGAAACAACGCTGCAGTTGGCGGAAGTGATTAAAGCTTCCGTTCCGGCGGCGGTAAGGCGGGAGCAGGGACATCCCGCGCGCAAGACCTTTCAAGCGCTGCGGATTGCGGTGAATGGGGAACTGGACAGGCTGTCACAGGGATTGGACGCCGCGTTTTCCATTTTAAAACCGGGCGGAAGGCTTGCAGTTATTACTTTCCATTCGTTGGAAGACCGTATTGTAAAACAGAGAATGGCTTCGTGGTGCACGGGGTGCACATGTCCGCCGGATTTTCCGGTTTGCGTGTGCGGGAAAAAGCCGCAGGCGGAGCTTCTTTATAAAAAGGGTCTGGCACCATCGGAGGCGGAGTTGGAACAAAATCCGCGCAGCCGAAGCGCAAGGCTCCGGGTTTGCATCAAACTGTAAATACGAATATTCAGACAAGGGAGTGGAAGTATGGCTGCATCAAACAGCAACGGGGCTTATGATTTTGCGTTATTTGAGCCAAAGCGGCAGCAGGAGGCGCCGCGGAAAAAAGACAATATCATAGAGATTCCTAAGGAAAAACTGGAACAAAACCGCAAAACCGGGGCAAAGCCGTTCCGGGCCGTATCTTATTTCCTTGCTTTGACCGTTATGCTCGGGATTGTCGGTACATATGTTTACGGCCAGGTACAGCTCACCGAATTAACAGACAACCTGAACGCAGCGGCAAAAACGCTGAGCGAAAGTGAAAGCGTGTACACACAGACGCAGATGAAGGCGAATTCAAAGCTTTCCCTTGAAACGGTGGAAAACTATGCAACCGGGAAACTCGGATTGCAAAAAATAGCACAAAATCAGGTGGAACCGATCTCCCTTTCCAAAGGGGATAAAATACAGGTCCTTGAGAGTGACGCCGGGGAAAACTGGCTTTCTTCCATTTGGAATGCGATCCGGCATTTGTTGTCATAAAAAAAATAGTTGATCAATAAGTATTACTACCCGAATTCGAGAGATGTTCGGTTAGGCATGCGATAAGGGAGAGTTGAGAGCGAATCTTAACTCTCATTTTTGTAACGCAATGTATTTGGAGGAAAGAAAATGTCAAAAGGCACAACAATACGAATGTGGCGCCGCACTATTTTTGTGCTGCTGGCTTTGATCATCGTTGGTTTTGGCGCAATTGTATTCAGCCTGGCAAGGCTGCAGCTTGTGGAAGGCTCCAGCTTGCAGACGCGCGCAGTTGACCAGCAACTGAAGGACACCGTTTTCAGCGCACAGCGGGGAACAATTTATGACTGCAATATGAAGCCGCTTGCCGAAAGTGCCAGCGTTTGGAAGGTTGTGCTGGAACCCGCGTTTATAACGGATAAAAACCGCGAGGTGATTGCGGAAGGGCTTTCTAAAATCTTAGGAATGGATAAAAACGAAATCATCAAGCGCAGCATGAAGAAAACCTACTATGATGAATTAAAACGGAAAGTGGAAACCGACGTAAAAGACCAGATTATCAAATTTAAAGTTGAGCATAAAATTGACAACGGGATACGTTTAATCGAAGATTTTAAAAGGTATTATCCCTATGGGGAATTTGCGGCTTCTGTTCTTGGTTTCACAGGAACGGACAATCAGGGTTTGTACGGCCTTGAAAAGCAGTATGACAGCTATTTGACCGGTGTGCCGGGAAAACTGGTCACTGCAAAAAACGCAATCGGAACGGATATGCCATTTCAGTATGAACAAAAGGTGAATGCTCAGAACGGCAACAGCCTTGTCCTTACCATTGACGAGGTCGTACAGCATTTTTTGGAAAAGAACCTTGAAGAAGGCGTAAAAGAAAATAAGGTTGGAAACCGCGCCTGCGCGATTGTTATGAATGTGAAAACGGGCGCAATTCTCGGTATGGCGGTCAAGGGGGATTTTGACCCGAACAACCCGTTTGCAATTGCTGATAAGGAAGAAGCGGCGAAAATTGCCGCTATGCCGGATGGCGATGCGAAAAAAGCCGCTTTGAAAGCCGCGCAGGAAAAGCAATGGCGGAATAAATCCATCAGCGATACCTATTACCCCGGTTCCGTTTTTAAAATGATTACGGGTTCAGCCGCCATGGAAGAAGGTATTGTCAACGAAAATACGCCGTTTTTCTGCAACGGGTCGATTAAAGTTGCTTCCGAAACAATCCATTGCTGGCGTTCCTACGGTCATGGAAGTGAGACTTTTGTACAAGGCTTATGCAATTCCTGCAATCCGGTTTTCATCCAGATCGGTGAAAAACTAGGACCGCAGAGATTTTTTAAATATTTCTCCGCCTTTGGCTTCACAAGCAAAACGGGCATAGACCTTCCCGGCGAGCCGCTGCGGACGATTTACTATACGCCCGAACAATTGAACCCGGTTGAACTCGCGACCGAATCGTTCGGGCAGAACTTCAGTATTACGCCGATTCAAATGATTACGGCAATCGCCGCGGTTTCCAACGGTGGTTACCTGGTGCAGCCCCATGTCGTCAGTCAAATTCTGGACGAAGACGGGAACATTGTTAAAACGGCGGACACAACGCCCAAACGCCAGGTGATTTCGGCGGATACTTCCGCCCGCATGTGCAAAATTCTACAGTTGAACGCTACCATCGGCACGGCGAAAAACGGTTACCTGCCGGGGTACCGCATTGGTGGAAAAACAGGGACCTCCCAGAAAATGGACGTTAAGCAGAAGACGGGCGTTATGCAGTACATCGCTTCGTACGGAGGTTTTGCTCCGGCGGATGATCCCCAGATTGCCATGCTAGTGTTTTTCGACGAACCGCATGGAGGCAGTTACTACGGCGCAGCCGTAGCGGGGCCTGTCTTTGCAAAGACAATGGAGGAAATCCTTCCGTATCTCGGCGTGCAGCGAAAATATACCGACAGCGAATTGGCAAAGCTCGACGTAAAAGCGCCGGATGTCGTCGGAAAAACGATTGACGAGGCAAAATCCATACTCAATAAGCAGAAGCTTACGCCGAAGATTTACGGCAGCGGATCGAAAATTGTTTCCCAGGTGCCGGAGTCCGGTAAAACCATACCCCAAAACGGCACAATGGTACTCTTCACAGATGAGAAAAGCTCGGATACAATAGTGACGGTTCCAAAACTCACCGGAATGTCGCTTGCAGCGGCAAATAAGACGGCGGCAAACGCCGGGCTGAATATCAGTATTACCGGTGCGGCGCTGACCGGAACGAATCCGGTTTCCAACTCGCAGAGCATTGCCGCGGGAACCAAGGTACCGCCGGGCACGGTAGTCGTGGTTGGCTTTATTGAGCCGAACCAGGTTGAGTAGAAGGATAAAGGAGATGGCCGCATGGAAAATCTTCATTCTGTCAAAAAACAGATTGCTGTAAGTGATAAAAAGGGGAATACTTTATCCATACTGAATGCGATTCTGGCGTTTTGCGGAAGGGAGAATTACATCGCGCAGCCCGCCGGAGAACCTGCCATGGAAAACACACAGCCGGCGGTGCTGCTTCTTTGCGGCGCGGATGACATTCCTTCCGCTTCCGGCTTTGCGGCCTGTGTGGCGGAATACAGTTTGTCCGCCCTGCCGGAAGTGGCTGAGTATCATCCGATTACGTATTCCGTTTCCAGCGATAACGCGGATTTCACCGCCAGAAATATTCGGAAAACGCCGGAGGGATTTGCCGCGTTTGAAATCATCGGCGTGGGGGTTATCGGCCGGGCGCGGCTTTCTTCGCCGACGCTAGAACCGGTCGGCGACGCCCTTGCGGCTTCTGTTGCGGCGATTACTGCGGGAATCTCTTTTGCAGATGTGCTTGAGGCTTTAAACAACATTCATCTTGAAAGAGAAATGCTTGAAAGAATATGATATAATAAAAAACAAGTCCGTTCCGGCTTGGCGGGCAACAACAACTAAAGGTGGAGTTAGAATATTATGAATTTGTTTTGGACTGCGTTAGCAGCCGTGCTTTCTTTCGCAATTACTGCAATTATCGGGAAGTGGATGGTGCCTTTCCTTCACAAAATCAATTTTGGACAGACGATTCGTGAAGTGGGTCCCAAATGGCACAGCAAAAAGAACGGAACACCAACCATGGGCGGCTTTATGTTTATCATAGGAATTGCGGTAGCGATTCTCCTTTGCGTGCCGATGTATTATACGTATACAAAACAGAATTCGCTTGCCATGCTGATGCGCACGAAGATATTCGGCGGTTTATTAATGGCGGTCGCTTTCGGCGCGGTTGGCTTTTTCGACGATTACATAAAGGTTGTGAAAAAGCGTAATTTGGGCTTAAATGTGCGGCAGAAGCTGGTCCTGCAATTTTTGATTGCGGCGGCATACCTCTATTCGCTGTATCTTGCAGGGGGTACTGCCGTAACGCTGATTCCCTTCTGGGGCAGCGTGAACCTTGGCATCTGGTACTGGATAATTGCGTTTTTTGGCATTGTCGGAATGGTGAACGCCGTCAATTTTACGGATGGAATCGATGGCCTGAACGCGACAGTAACGTTTTTTGTATGCTTGTTCTTTATGCTGCTTTCCGGCATGATGGGCGTAAACGCTTTGAGTATCTTCGCGGCGGCGTCTGCGGGTGGCTGCCTTGGTTTCTTAATCTGGAATTTTAATCCGGCAAAGGTGTTTATGGGCGATACGGGCTCGCTGTTTTTGGGCGGTATTGTCTGCGCGCTGGGCTTTGGCCTGAACCTGCCGATTTTGATTTTGCCCCTTGGTATCGTCTATATCTGCGAAATCCTCTCCGTTGTTTTGCAGGTTTCGTATTTTAAGGCTACACATGGAAAAAGACTGTTTAAAATGAGCCCGATCCATCATCATTTTGAGCTTTGCGGCTGGAGTGAAATCAAAATCTGCAGGGTGTTCGCGCTGGTGACGGTCGTGTTTGGCATTTGTTCCGCATTACTTGTTTATTACGGGTTTTAAGCTTGAATATTTCCACAATATATGCGAAGGATATCCATAGAAAGAGCGCTATATTGTTGCTGCTTCCATTTTTTTATGACAAATTTTTCGCATCCATATGTTTAAATTCGTTTTGACAATTACCCTGATGCACTGAAAGGGGGACAAAAATGGCAGGAAGAAAAACAAAAAACGATACGGCCCCCCGTGTTACAAAGCAAGATGAATCGAAAACAAAGGGAATCCGGAAAAAGTTCAAGGTCTTTTCCGTGCGTTCCGGATTAGATATGCCTTTTCTGTTTTTGGTATTAACCCTGTTGATTATCGGTTTGATTATGCTTTTTTCAGCGAGCTTTGCAAATGCGCTTTACCGCCACGGCAGCAGCTATTTCTTTATCAGCCGCCAAGCGTTCTTCGCGGTCATCGGTGTTGCGGCTATGATTGCGATTTCCTATTTCGATTACCATCATTTGCATAAATTTGCGATTCCCATACTCTTGTTTTCCTATATGATGCTCGTGCTCGTGCTGTTCATGAGACCGATCAGCGGTGTGCACCGTTGGATCAGCCTTGGGCCGCTTGGCCAGTTTCAGCCCTCGGAGCTTGCCAAATTTGCGTTAATCCTGGTGTTCGCCCATTTGATTTCCCTGAACTTTAAACGGATGGATACCTTTCGGTACGGTGTTTTGCCGTACATACTCATTTTGGGTTCCATGACAGGGCTGATGGTGCTCGAGCCGCATGTTTCGGCGACTGTTATTTGTGTTATGCTTGCGGCTGTAATGCTCTTTATCGGCGGGGTGCGGCTTCGCTGGTTCGGTCTTGCCTTTGGCGGGGCGGGAGCGGCGGTTGCTTATCTTGTTCTGTTTACAAAAAAATTCAGCTATGCCAATGACCGTATTGTTGCCTGGCTTGACCCGTTTTCCAATGCGAGCAGGGCGATTATGGAAGACACCTGGCAAACCCGCCAGTCGCTTTACGCCATCGGTTCCGGTGGCCTGCTCGGCCTTGGGCTGGGGCAGTCCAGACAAAAGTATCTTTACCTTCCAGAGCCGCAGAACGATTTTATTTTTGCTATTGTCTGTGAGGAACTGGGCTTTATTGGCGCGCTGATTATCATTATCCTGTTTGCAATGCTTGTCTGGCGCGGAATCAATATTTCGCTAAAGGCAAAGGATAAGTTTGGCATGCTTCTTGGAATCGGCTTGGTTGTACAGGTCGGATTGCAGGTTGTTTTAAACATCGCCGTTGTGACAAATACAATTCCGAATACCGGGATCAGCTTGCCGTTTTTCAGTTACGGGGGTACCTCGCTGGTTCTGCTGTTGGCGGAGATGGGTATAGTGCTTTCCATCTCGCGAACGTCGGCGATCGAAAAAACTTAGCTTCGTTGAAGGGTTTTCAAAATAGCCAAGACCTGGCAGCGGAGGCAAAAGGGGATTTATTATGAGAATTTTATTTGCAGGCGGCGGCACCGCAGGGCATATCAACCCGGCGCTCGCCATCGCGGGCTATGTGTGCGAAAAGGAACCGGATGCACAAATCCTTTTCATCGGGGCAAAGGGCGGTATGGAGGAACGTTTGATTCCCGCCGCGGGCTTCTATTTTAAAAGCATTACCATCTCCGGTTTTCAGCGCAAGCTCAGCCTGAAAAACGTGAAAAGAAATATCGGGACGATTGTCCATATTGTTACTTCCAGCATAGAAGCACGTAAAATGATCCGTGACTTTCAGCCGGATATCTGCATAGGTACTGGCGGCTATGTGGCCGGTCCGGTTCTCCGCGAAGCAATGAAGATGAAGATACCGGCGCTTATCCATGAACAAAACGCCTATCCGGGCATTACCAATAAAATGCTTTCCAAGAATGCGGATAAAACTATGCTCGCCGTTGCGGACGCACAGAAATTCCTTGCCCCTTCAGCGAAATGCGTGTTAACTGGGAATCCGGTGCGCCAGGCGGTTATCCGCGCGGACCGTGAAGCGTGCCGCAAAGCGCTTGGTCTGGACGACCGGCCGCTGATCCTTTCTTTCGGCGGAAGTCAGGGCGCGCGCAAAATCAACGAGGCGATGGCCGAACTGCTGGTGAAAAGCGCCAAAACCGGCCGTTTCCAGCATATTCACGGGTACGGCCAGTGGGGAGGTTGGTTCCCTGATTTGCTGAAGGAGAAAGGCGTGAACCTTTCGGAACGTCCCAATATAGATGTTCGGGAATATATTCATAATATGCCGGAATGCCTTGCCGCAGCCGACTTGGTTATCTGCCGCGCAGGTGCGATTACGCTGAGCGAATTGCAGGCACAGGGAAAGGCTTCGATCTTGATTCCGTCGCCAAATGTTGCGGAAAATCATCAGTATCACAACGCAATGGCAATGGTTGACCGCCATGCGGCGGTAATCCTTGAGGAAAAAGACCTTTCCGGAGCGGCTCTTTGCAAATTGGTCGATGAGCTGTTCGAAAATCCGGACACGATTCGGTCGCTTGGAAAAAACGCCCGCGCAATGGCAATTCTGGATGCCAATCAGCGGATTTATAAAATTATCAAAGAGGTGCTGGCAGGGAACTGACAAAGCAATCACCGCAATGCCAGAAGCCGCATAGTATGGCATTAGACTATGTGGGGGTGTTGCTATGTCAGAACTTTTTATACAGGGACCAAACAAACTCTCAGGGGAAATTTGTATTCACGGTGCAAAAAATAGCACATTACCGCTTATGGCGGCCTCATTGCTCTGTGACAACGAGTGCATACTACATAATTGTCCTGTTTTGTCGGATGTAGACACATCTTTGAAAATTTTGCGCTATCTGGGGTGCAGGGTACAGCGTTTGGGGAACGATGTCGCGATTGATCCCTCGAGCGCGGATCAATGTAAAATCCCGGATAGCCTGATGCGTGAAATGCGATCTTCGATTATTTTTTTGGGTGCGATTGTTAGCCGCATGGGTAAAGCTGAGCTTTCTTTCCCAGGTGGCTGTGAACTGGGGCCGCGGCCGATCGACCTCCATCTTTTGGCTCTAAGGAAGATGGGCGTCATAATTGAGGAGGATCACGGGTGTCTGAAATGCAGCGCGCCGGACGGCGTAAAGGGCACCTGTATCAATCTTTCTTTCCCGAGTGTAGGCGCAACGGAAAATATTATGATCGCAGCCAGCTGCGCAAAGGGAACAACCATCATTACCAATGCGGCGCGTGAGCCTGAAATTTGGGATTTAGCCGATTTCCTCAATTCGTGCGGTGCGAAAATTTATGGGGCGGGCGAAAGCACCGTTGTTATAGAAGGCGTAAAATCCTTGAGTGGCTGCGAACATAGAGTGATTCCGGACCGTATCGCTGCGTCCACTTTTTTAGCCGCCGCCGCAATAACTGGCAGCACGCTTACGGTTTCCCAAATCATACCGGAACACATCGCTCCGGTCATTCCGATCCTGGAGGAATGCGGCTGTCATTTTGACATATCGAAAAGCAGCATGAAAATTACCGCGCCGAAACGGCTCGGAAGAGTCAAGAGCGTTCGCACGATGCCCTATCCTGGTTTTCCAACCGATGCGCAGGCACCAGTTATGGCGATGACCACGCTTTCGGACGGAACAAGCGTTTTTATAGAGACAATTTTTGAAAGCCGATATAAACATGTTGGCGAGTTGCTGCGCCTTGGGGCAAACATTAAGGTCGAGGGACGCGTGGCGATTGTGGAAGGAGTCAGCCGCCTTTCCGGAGCACCGGTGGAGGCTGCCGATCTGCGCGGGGGAGCCGCTCTTGTTGTTGCGGGGCTTGCGGCGCAGGGAGTAACACAGATTAGTGGTTTAAAGCATCTTGACCGTGGATATGAAAGTTTGGAAAAGAGTCTGGCTTCGCTGGGAGCAGATATTAAAAGAATCTAGGCGATATTTATTGGGAAAGGCCTAACCCGTTACCGGAGGTTTTAAATGAGCAGGAAGCGAAACAGCAGGAGGGATCTGACGCCGCGTGTATATGATAAAAAGAGCGGTGAATATCGCCCCGTGGCGGATTTGCGGGAACAAGATCCAGCAGTACGTAACAAATATGCCACACCACAGCGCCGGTCACAGCTGCGCAGGCGCCGGAGACGCCGATTCCTTCTGGTTTTCTATATTCTGCTTTTTTTAACGGTTACCGTGGGGGCTGTGGTGATTTCCTTGACCGTCCTGTTTAAAATAGATGCCATTGAAGTCACGGGTACTTCGCGTTATTCAGCGAATGCGATTGTTGAGGCGGCAGGAATAAAAAAAGGCGAGAACCTTTTTCTTGCCAATACGGAAGGGGCAAGCGCCGCAATACAGCAAAAGTTGCCCTATATCGGAACCGCAAAGGTTTCCCGGGGTCTGCCTGCGAAAATCTATATTAAGGTTGCCGAAGTGCCGGTATCCGGTGTGTTGGAGAACAAGGGAAAATACATTGTGATTGGAACAAACGGAAAAGTCCTTGAGATCGCCAATCGGATGCCGGCCAACTTCCCAGTCATTAAGGGTCTGTCGCTGGCAAAGGCGGAAACAGGGAAAATGATCGTCTACAAGGACAGCGCGCAGCAGGATATATTTAAGGATCTGACGGCGGCGATTACAAACAACAAATTAGACAAAATTACGGAAATTGACCTGAGCAATCCATCAAAGATTCAAATCCTCTATGATTCCCGTATTTTGATGAATCTGGGACTGCCGTCTGATTTTGATTATAAAATCCGTTTTGCAAAAACAATTCTTGACGAGGGGAAAATTAAAGAGAATGAGTACGGAACCCTGAACCTTTCCGTTGCTGCGGAAGATAATAAAAGCTTCTTTGATCCGTCCCATGCGATTTCTTCAGCGCCGTCCAGACAGAGCCCTTCTTCAGCGTCTTCTAGTACAAGCTCTGCCCAATAGCCCGGTATTTGCATGCGAACATATAATTCCGGATTATAATATAGTAATAAGATAGAATTTTATTGAAATTCAATGCAATACGTGATAAATTATTAGTATATAGTTTAAAATTATAATTTTCATGGACGTAAATCATTCATGAATTTTAGACGTATAGTAAAGGGGATGCAGCACATGGCTATCGAAATAGAAAATGACTTTGACAACATCGTGCAAATTAAAGTAATTGGTGTAGGCGGGGGTGGCGGAAACGCAATCGACCGCATGGTCACCATGGGCGTGAAGGGCGTTGAGTTTATTAGTGTAAATACCGATAAACAGGCACTTTATCGTTCCAAGGCTACGCAGAAAATACAGATTGGTGAAAAGGTAACCCATGGCAAGGGTGCCGGTTCGAAGCCGGAAATGGGTCAGAAAGCAGCGGACGAAAGCCGCGAGGCTATCGCAGCCGCCATCCGGGGCAGCGACATGGTGTTCATCACAGCGGGAATGGGCGGCGGCACGGGTACCGGTGCGGCGCCGATTGTTGCTTCCATTGCGCGCGACATGGGTGTACTTACAGTTGGCATTGTCACAAAGCCGTTTGATTTTGAAGGCCGCCGCCGTATGGAACAGGCTGAAAGCGGCATTGCCGCTTTGCGCGAACATGTGGATTCCCTTGTTGTCATCCCGAATGAACGACTGAAGCTGGTAAGTGAACAGCGCATCACCCTTCTTAACGCGTTTTCCATAGCCGACGATGTTCTGCGCCAGGGCGTTCAGAGTATTTCCGATCTGATTAAGCTTCCCGGTTTGGTCAACCTGGATTTTGCGGACGTAACTGCCGTTATGAAGGACGCCGGGTATGCCCATATGGGTGTCGGCAGGGCTTCCGGCAAGGATAAGGCGGAAACAGCTGCCAACATGGCAATTTCCAGCCCGCTTCTTGAAACCGCAATCAACGGTGCAAAGGGTGTCATTATCAACATTACATCATCGCCGGATATCGGTCTTGATGAAATCGAAACCGCTTCCTCCATGATCGCCGAGCAGGCGCATCAGGATGCGAATATCATTTGGGGTGCTGCGTTCGATGAGAACATGGATGACGAAATGAGCGTCACGGTGATCGCGACCGGTTTCTCAACAGCCAACGATACCTCATCTTTAAACGGGGACAAGTCCCAGGAAAGCGTTAAACGCGAGGGCCCTGTAAAAGATACGTCAAAGGAAAGCTCGATTGACGACGAGGACTTTACTGATATCATGTCTATATTCAACCGGAAATAACATATATAATTCTTAAATCAAAGGCGAATACGTTTTGTGTATCCGCCTTTTTTTTGAATACCCACAAAAACTTTTTAAGACGGTGAAGTTCGAATATAAATCCTCTAATTCGTCCAAATATTGCCTTAAACTCCATTTTAGCGCGAATTTATAGAAATATTGCTCAAAATACCCTCCATACTCTTGTAATCTCGTTATTTTGTGTTATAATAACGTTTGGGCAAATTTGAATTATATTGGGGGTGGCATTGTGAAACCTGACCCTTTCAGTCGACGATATCAAAAACATAATAAAGGAGACGAGCGCAATGCTATCCTATTACAAGACGATCGACGGCCATATTACGCCGATTCCTTCCTGTGAACCTGGATGCTGGATTAACTGCGTGGCGCCGGACGATGCGGAGGTTAACAGCCTTATTTCGGATTTCAATATTGAACCGGATTTCTTTCGGGCTGCAATGGACGAAGAAGAATCTTCGCACATTGACCGCGAAGACAGCAGCACATTGATTATTATTGATATTCCGGTTATTGAGAAATCTGGAAAAAACATCACCTATTCGACGATGCCTGTGGGCATTATTATTACGGAGAAAAACGTTATTACCGTTTCTACAAAGGAAAACCCGGTGATTAGTGAGTTTTCCGAGGATGTTGTCAAGGATGTTCAGACTAATATGAAAACCCGCTTCATCCTTCATATCATGCTTCGCGTAGCGACGCGTTATCTACAGTACTTGAAGCAGATTGACAAGATCAGCAGTTTTATTGAAAAAGAGCTTCGGAAATCCATGAAGAATTCCGAGCTGATTCAGCTTTTGGATATTGAAAAATCCCTGGTGTATTTTTCTTCCTCTTTAAAGGCGAACGAAATAACAATTGAGAAGATTATGCGCGGTCGCGTTGTAAAGCTTTACGAAGAAGATCAGGATTTGATTGAAGACGTTCTGATTGAGGTTAAACAGGCGATTGAAATGTCCAGCATTTATCTGAACATTTTGTCCGGCACGATGGATGCGTTTGCTTCGATTATATCAAATAATTTAAATATTGTAATGAAAGCACTTGCTTCTATTACGCTGATGATTTCCATACCGACCGTTATATCCGGTATGTATGGAATGAATGTAAATGGGATGCCGGTTGCAAACTTCTGGTTTCCAGTAAGTCTTTCCGTCATCTGCATGGTGATTTCTTATTTTATTTTGAGAAAGAAAAAAATGTTTTGATTAAGTAGCCAATATAAGGTATAATGGATGAAAATGTCGTAGGGAACTGTAAAACAGTTCCCTACTCTGATTGTGAGGTTAGTATGCAGAGAATACGAATTCATACGAGTGAGATTGCCGAGGCGGCAAAAACACTGCGGGCTGGTGATAAAATTCTGTTGAGCGGAACAGTATATACCGCTCGTGACGCGGCTCACAAACGCATTTTTGCTATGCTCGACAATGGTGAAAAGCTACCATTTGTATTGAAGAATGCCACCGTTTATTACGCAGGGCCGACTCCGACTCCGCCGAATCTGCCGATCGGCGCGTGCGGACCGACTACATCCTCCCGAATGGACGTATTTGCCCCCCGCCTACTGGATTTGGGACTGAAATGTATGATCGGCAAGGGGGGGCGTTCCCCAGAGGTGGTTGACGCCATCAAACGGAATAGTGCGGTTTATCTTTGTGCAATCGGCGGAGCAGGCGCACTCGCGGCAAAATGCGTCCGTTCCTTAAAAATTCTTGCCTTTCCAGATTTAGGCTGTGAATCCGTAAAAGAACTGCAAATTGAGGATTTTCCTTTATTTACGACGATCGATTGCTGCGGAGGAAGCCTGTTTGAGGTGGAGTAATTGTTTGATTTTTTAATCAGAACATTTGTTAAGGATTACAAGAACAAGGATGATGAGAAGGTAAGGGAGTGCTACGGTAAATTTTCCGGTGCGGTTGGCATTGCGACGAATGTTTTGCTGTTTGTCATTAAGATAATTGCTGGCGTTGTATTTCACAGCATTGCAATTACTGCGGATGCAATCAATAACCTTTCCGATTCGGGTTCTGCTGTTGTTACGCTGGTTGGTTTTAAGTTGGCCGGGAAGCCGGCAGATGAAGAACATCCTTACGGTCACGCTCGCATCGAGTATTTATCCGGATTAATCGTATCATTTGTGATACTGATTGTCGGTTTCCAGTTGATTCAAAACTCGATTGACAAGATTTTGAACCCACAGGAAGCTGATTTCAACATGCTGACCTTTGGCGTGCTGATTCTTTCCATACTGATTAAAATTTGGCAGTGCCTGTTTTATAAGAAAGTGGGGAAGATAATTGGGTCCTCTACGATCTCCGCTACGGCTGCAGACAGCTTGAACGACGTTTTTGCAACGTCTGCGGTGCTTCTCGGCCTACTGATCACGTATTTTACCGGATTCAATCTGGATGGCTACCTGGGTGTGATTGTTGCTGTTTTCATTATGGTTACCGGTGTGCGGCTGATCGTCGAAACAAGCAATCCGCTTTTGGGAATGGCTCCTTCGGAAGAACTGGTTGATGAAATATACGAGAAAATCATGAGCTACGACGGAATATTGGGAATTCACGACCTTCATGTGCATAATTACGGGCCTAATCGCCGTTTTGCTTCCGTTCACTGCGAAGTTGCTGCGGAGCAGGATATTATGGTGAGCCATGATATTATTGATAATATTGAGCGGGATTTTCTGGCGGACAACGGGATTCATCTTGTCATCCATCTTGACCCGATTGTTACCAGTGACGAGCGGACAAACAAACTTAAGGAACAGGTAAAAGCTTTGATTCGGAACATTTCGCCGCAAATCGGAATGCATGATTTCCGCGTTGTATGGGGTCCCACGCACGCAAACCTGATTTTTGACATTAACGTATCCTTTGATTTCCCAATGAGCGATGCCCAACTGATGCAACGCATTTCAGATGAGGTTTCCAAGTTGGATCCAAGCTATTACGTTGTGTTAACGGTGGACCATGATTATGTTCCAATGGAAAAAATCCGCTGAATCCTTTGCATTGTTTGTTAGAGCAATTTCTGCATAAAAGACCGGACGGAACCCGTACCGGCAAAATACGAATGGTTAAGGAAGCGCCTATATCCCTTGGCGCTTCCTTTTGTACGATACAAAAAATTAACATTCGAGGACTTGAAATTTTCTGGGGCATGTATTAAAATTACTTTAGCACTTAAAAGATTAGAGTGCTAAAATTCACATGTAGAGGGTTGTAGATATGGCGATGAAACAATTTAAAGCAGAATCCAAACGTCTTTTGGATTTAATGATTAATTCGATTTACACACATCGCGAAATATTTCTCCGCGAATTAATTTCGAATGCGAGCGACGCAATCGATAAGCTTTATTACAGAACGCTCAGCGACGGCGACACCGGCCTGAACCGCGACGATTTCTGCATTAATATTGTGCCGGATAAGGAAAACCGCACACTTACGATTTCTGATAACGGCTGCGGTATGACGAAGGAAGAGCTGGAAAACAACCTCGGCACCATCGCAAAAAGCGGCTCCCTGAATTTCAAACAGGAAATCGAGCAGAAGGAAGATATTGAAATCATTGGCCAGTTCGGCGTCGGTTTTTATTCCGCGTTTATGGTTAGTGAAAAGGTTACGGTGCTGAGCAAAGCCTTTGGCAGCGAAGAGGCTTTCAAATGGGAGAGCACCGGAACGGAGGGGTACACCATTGAACCCTGCGAGAAGGAAGACCGCGGTACAACCATTATTTTGAAATTAAAGCCAAATACCGAAGATAATAATTACGATGAATTCCTAGAAACCTACACGCTTCGGAATCTTGTGAAAAAATATTCGGACTATATCCGCTACCCGATTAAAATGGATGTTGAAAAAACCCGCTTGAAGGAAGGAACCAAGGACGAGTACGAAACCTATACCGAAAATGAAACGCTCAACAGTATGGTTCCGATCTGGCGGAAAAATAAGAACGAAATAAAGGAAGAGGAATACAACGAATTCTATAAAAGTAAATTCATGGATTACACAGACCCCATAAAGGTCATCCATTCCAGCACCGAGGGTACCGCAACTTACAACGCCCTGCTTTTCATCCCCGCCAGAGCGCCGATGAATTTTTACACAAAGGATTATGAAAAGGGTTTGCAGCTTTTCTCCAACGGCGTTCTGATTATGGATAAATGCGCGGATTTGCTTCCGGATTATTTCAGCTTTGTACGCGGCCTGGTGGATTCGCAGGATCTGTCGCTGAATATCTCGCGTGAAATGCTCCAGCACGACCGCCAGCTAAAGATTATTGCCGGCCGCCTTGAAAAGAAGATCAAATCCGAGCTGGAAAACATGCTTGCCAATGAACGGGAAAAATACGAGAAGTTCTTTAAAAACTTCGGTTTGCAGCTGAAATACGGCGTTTATCAGGATTTCGGATTGCATAAGGAAGTTTTGCAGGATTTGCTGTTGTTCTATTCTTCCAGCGAGAAGAAGCTTGTAACCTTGAAAGAATACGTTTCACGCATGAAAGAGGGGCAGAAGTACATTTACTATGCATGCGGCGAAACGGTAGAGCGTGTGGACAGGCTCCCGCAGACAGAGGCGGTTAAGGATAAAGGCTACGAAATTCTGTACCTGACCGACGGCGTTGACGAATTTTCTATCCGCATGCTGATGAAGTACGACGACAAGGAATTCAAGTCCGTTTCCGCGGACGACCTGGGACTGGAAACCGAAGAGGAAAAGCAGGCCGCCGCAAAGCAGGTGGAAGAAAACAAGGACATGCTGAACTTCATGAAGGATGCCTTGGATGGGAAAGTTAAGCAGGTTATTCTGTCGCAGAAACTGAAAACCCACCCGGTTTGCCTGTCGACCGACGGAGCGATTTCCATTGAGATGGAAAAGGTGCTCAATGCCATACCTTCTTCGAATGAAAAGGTAACCGCGCAGCGCGTTTTGGAGATCAACGCCAACCATCCGATTTTCAAAAAGCTCTGTTCGCTCTATGAGAACGACAAGGATACTTTAAAGGAATACGCGTCCCTTCTGTATACGCAGGCCTTGCTGATTGAAGGCGTCACGATTGACGATCCGGTGGAATTCTCCAATCAGGTCTGCAACCTGATGACAAAAGATTAAACCCATATTCTTGGGAATCCCCAAAGCCACATACATGAACAAAACCTCCTGTTGTAGATACAGCAGGAGGTTTTGTTGTGCCGCAAATAATATGGATGTTTATAGAAGGTTATAAATATACTTAAACAAAATCTGCTTCCATTTCGGCAGGCTTCTGTAATTTTCCAAAGCGAGACGATGCGCAAACTCCGTCATGGCTTTTAATTCTTCTTTGGTAACGCCGTTCCGGCTGAACTTTGCTTTCTGAGCAAGATCGTTTATTTCCTCGCTGATTTCCCCGCCGAATTGTGTTAACTGCGTCAGATACGTATAAACGCTGATTGCGGCCTGGCGGAAATCCGGCTGTGCAAAGCATTCTTCCCGCTGGCTTAATATATATTTGCGTTTGAGGATTGTGAATGCAAGCAGAGCGAGAAGAATCGCTGCCCCAATCAAAATCTGGAACCGGGCGGCTTTGGTATCCGAAACCGCCTTTGCGCCGGCCTTCGGTGAAGAATTCGGCGAAGAGGACACGGTGCTGTTCGGGGCTTTGCTTTCCGCCTGCCCTCCCGGCTTGCTTGCCGCTTTGCCCTGGGTGGGGCTGCTGCTTTCAGAGACGCTTTGCTCAGGGAGCTGGTTGACGGGATTGTTTTCCTGCGTCAGATTCCTTTCCACCCTGAAGCCGGGAGTAACCTCCAGGGGTTGCCAGCCAAGCCCGGGATAATATATTTCCACCCAGGCGTGCGCGCGGCTGTCCGGAATATTCGCCCAGCCGTCCGCTAAGGCATTTTTATAGTCCTGGGGAGTAACAATATAGCCTTCCGCGTAACGAGCCGGTACACCCATTGTACGCAGCATAACGGCTGCCGCTGTGGCGAAATGCACGCAGTAGCCTCGGCGGCTTTTCGTCAGAAAGTATTCCGTAAAGTCCTCTCCCTTGGGTATCTTGCCGGGATTCAGGGTATAATAGCAGTTTTTGCTCAAATAATCCTTTACGGCATTCGCCATGCTTTCTACGTCGGAGCCGGAATTGGAATCGGATTGCAGGGCCGTCCGGTTTTTTAAAGTACCCATCAAACCTTCCTGTTTTAACAGCTTCTGCACTTTTTCCCGGGTGCTTTGGGGAAGCTGGGTGTACTTATCATAGAGAAACAGGCGGTACGCCTGTTCTGTTTCCATATAGCTCCTGCTTTTAATATCCATTTCCTGCAGAATATTTTCAGGAATGGTGGTTTTGTAATAGGATTCCACATTCCCGGTATTCAGGTCATTATATTTCTCCTGGCTTTCAAAAAAGCGCATCACATGGTTCGGAATGTTGTACCCCTCCGTGGAGGGAAACATGCGTTTTGTGATCAGGCTGTAGACCAGTCCGCTGATATTGGAAGAGACTTCGCCCGGTCCCAGTCCGTATGCATAGAAAGTATATTCGGAGGTGCCGAAGAGAGAATCCGAGCGGATAAATTCATCGTTTACAAAATGCACGCCGGTAATGGCTTCCGGTGTTGTGGAAAGGTTATAAGGCGCGTAAATGCACTGCTTTGACGCACTCACGCTGCGGATCCGTATTCCGAAGGGATTCAAAAGGGGGTTATCCTGCTGGTGCAGAAGGGATGTAAACCAATAGAGCATGTTCTGGACGTTCCGACCGCCGAGCTGCCGGTTTATGGCGGCGTACTCGGAATCGGGGAGCTTTTCCCAGCGCGATCCGGTAAAAACACTTCCCGCAAAGCTTTTTAAGTAAAGGGGGTACTGTTTGTCCGATTTGATTTGCAAGGCGGTTTTTCCGGTAAACTGGATATTGCCCGCATGGTTTAAATCGACATGATTTGTATTTCCCGCTAGCGCCCTGCTGCCGTTCATCAGCGGGCTGTCCGCCGCCGTTTCAATCAGCTTTGCACGCATTTTATCCAGCTGCGGCGGACGCTGGAAGCTTTGCATGGGGAAAAGGGAGAGGATCAGCGCAAAGCACAGAAGAAGCGCAGGGATGGAAATCAATCCGCTTCTTGCGGCGGTAGCGCCGCTCTTGCACATATACCCGCTTTTGATTTTCAGGAATCCCTTCTTTTTTTCCGCCGGAAGCCGGGTTAAGAGCATTGCAGTCCAACAAGCAAACAAAGAAAGAACCGCTGTAAAGTTTGGCGTAATCAGAAACGCAAGCGCGGAAAACAGGAAGGGAGAGGTTACGAGGAAAGTGAAACACAGGCTTTTTTGTTTAATAACCGCATTGCACACAAGGCCGGTGACAATGAACAGGACAAACACCAGAAACAGCGTACAGGTTTCCGGATACAGATCTTTTTTTACGCTTACCAGATAAATGGGAAAATCCAAATCTGTACGGCTTGCGTAGGTTTTCATTATTTGATTGGTTGTTATTACGAATCCCTGCGCCATTCCCGCCCGGAAATACCAAGCCGCGGCAGCGTAAAGGATGACCAATAGGAAATGAATGTAAATGCGTGCCCGTTTCAGCGAGTAGGACACGGTAAAGACCACAGCGAACAGAAGGGCGTACAGGTTCACCGTCAGGGGTAGGACAGGTAGTGAAAAAGCGGAGATAAAGCACCATGCGGCGCCCAAAACGCCCAGAAGGACTACGGTAAAGGAAAACGCCGCGTTTTCAGCGGCAGATGGTTTCTGCTCCATCAAACTCGGGGCGGCGATTTCCATGCCGGAGTTTGCATTGCGCTTGCCTTCGCTCATTTTTCACACCTGCTTTCTATAACGTAATTCCGGAAAGGGATTCCTGTATGGAATTCGGAAGTATTTCCACAATGCCTGTATGCATGGCTTTCAGATTCTCCGTAAATTCAGCGCCCTGATCGTTTTCCAAATTGCCCGTGTACAGCACGGTTGCTTTTATTCCTTCCATCCTGCCGAAAAAGAGGGGAAGCGCATCCGTCAGCCCGCCGGTAATGTAGATAACGTGCGCGCAGCGCATGCTATCCATGCTTTCCCGGGATTTCAGGGCATAAGGGACATCCCTGTAATAACTGGAAGAAAGCACCGCGTTCAGAAGAACCGCCAGGTCTTCCTCGCTTTCGATGGCCGCGTTTTCCATACGGCTGTTTCTTGCGTCGTACCATTCGATCCGGTGCTGGATTGCATTTTCAGTCAAAAAATTCGAAAGGGAGGCAAACGTTTCAATCAAGGCGTCCGCTGTTTCCATATCCGGAGCGAGCAGTTCGACCAGCAGGAGCACCGTACTATCAGTCGGCAGGCTGAACTCCTTCACCATCAGCTTGTCCAGCTTGGAACTGAGCTTCCAATGGATGCTTCTGAGCCGGTCGCCGCTGCGGTATGGCCGGATGTCGAAGATTTCCGACGGGTCATCGCCGGGTTTTATTTTGGAATAGACGCTGCTCTCCGCTTGTGCTGCCACCGCATGGTCGATTTTTAGATCAATCGGATAAATGCCGGGGGTAACGAATACCTCGGCCTGAGCGGCAGGCGGTTTATGCACGGAAAAAATACCTAAAAAGTCATAATAGGTAATTTTCGTCACTTGAAGCCGGATTCTGCCGCAGTATTGCGAACGCATGCGGTATTCCACGCGCTGTTCCGCTTTGGAATTGATAGGAAGAAGCAAAATTTCCTCCTTTTTCTCGCCGCTGAGTACATTCTTGAATGAGATTTGGATTTTTACGCCGGAAAGCGGCAGAAGCGACGTATTCTTCAGCACAATAAAGGTGGAGAAATCCATTCCTTTATTGGCCGCGAAGCGATCCGTTTCCAACGAAACGGTGGTTTTCCGAACGGCGGCGAGTAAAAAAAGGAGGGGAAACAAGGGCAGGATCAAAAGAAATAGGAATGTAAAAAAGGAAAGGTATTCCTTGAAGAAGATGCAGAACACGAAAGCGGCAAGCAGCAGCAGGCCGTAGGAAAGCCGATAACGAAACATGGGGCACCTCTAACCCGCAATGGAAGGCGCCGGCACTTCCTTGAGAATCCCTTCCAGAAGTGCGCCGGCAGATACATTGCTGATTTTTGCCTGGGAGCTCAAAAGAATGCGGTGTTCAATGACGTCGCGGAAAACAAACTGGACGTCCTTCGGCACGACATAATCCCTGCCGGAAAGGTATGCGGTGGCCTGCGCCATTCTTGCAAGCGCAATGGAACCGCGCGGGCTGGCCCCAAGGCGGATCATGCTGTTTTCACGCGTGGCGCTGACCAGACGCGCGATATAGGCATAGAGATCGTCGGATATGTATACCGCGTCAGTTTCATTCTGCATATTGAGGATGGCCTGTGCGTCCACGACTTTGCGTACGGAATCGAGCGGATCGTCCCCCTGTTTGCGCTTCAAAATTTCAATTTCGTCGCTAATTTTTGGGTAGCCCATTGTCAGACGCACCATAAAGCGATCGAGCTGGGATTCCGGAAGCATCTGTGTCCCCGCCGAGCCGACCGGGTTTTGTGTCGCGATCACTATATAGGGTTTTGGAGTGGAACGGGTTGTCCCGTCCACGGTGATTCTTCCTTCCTCCATTACTTCCAGAAGCGCGGATTGAGTTTTACTGGAGGTTCGGTTGATTTCATCCGCTAGGAACAGATTGCACAGCGCGGCTCCGGGCTTATATTCCAATTTTCCCGTTTCCTTGTTGTATATTGAAAACCCGGTTACGTCGGTCGGCATAACGTCAGGGGTGAATTGTATTCTTTTATAGTCAAGGGACATTGCCTTTGAAAACGCGAGCGCTAGCGTTGTTTTTCCAACGCCGGGGATGTCTTCCAGCAGGATGTGTCCCTGCGCCAGAATGACCATTAATACTTTGCAGACAATCGCGTCTTTTCCGACAACGGCCTTTTTTACTTCGTTCATGATTTGAGAAGCCTTCCCCTGCATCTTAAAACCTCCTGAGAATTATTTATCATTCTAGTATAATAGAAATAACACCGCATTGCAAACAACAATTCTTTACATGGATTTTCTATCCAGAGAAGTTGGAAAAAAGGATTTTGCCCTTGCAATTGTTTTGAACAGGGTTACAATAGAATTACCGGAAGGGAGGAAACGTTATGGAAGAAAAGATTGAAAAACTGCAGGAATGGATTGACAGAAGCAAACGGATTGTATTTTTTGGTGGAGCTGGTGTTTCCACGGAAAGCGGGATTCCCGATTTCCGCAGCGTGGATGGGCTTTACCGTCAGCATTACAAATATCCGCCGGAAACGATGCTGAGCCACAGCTTTTATGTAACGCATACGGCGGAGTTCTTTGACTTTTACCGCACCAAAATGCTCTGCTTGGATGCTAAACCCAATGCCGCGCACAAAAAGCTTGCGGAGCTGGAGAAGGCGGGAAAACTGACCGCCGTAGTAACACAGAATATTGACGGCCTGCATCAGATGGCGGGCAGCAAAGCGGTTTACGAACTGCATGGCTCCGTACACCGCAATTATTGCCAGCGGTGCCATAAGCTGTACGACGCGGAATTTATGCTGCACAGCAAGGGAATTCCCACCTGTTTCTGCGGGGGAACCATAAAGCCAGACGTGGTTTTATACGAGGAAGGGCTGGATCAGCGCACGCTGTATGGAGCCATAGAAGCGATTGAACGCGCCGATATGCTGATCATCGGCGGGACCTCGCTGGCGGTTTATCCTGCCGCGAGCCTGATCGATTACTACCGGGGGGATAGGCTTGTGCTGATCAACCGTGACGCAACGCCCCAAGACGGCAACGCCGACCTTTTAATTCAGGGAAGCATCGGCGAAATTCTGAGCCGGATCCATTAACGGAAAAGAGATGAGGGGGCATCCCTCATCTCTTTATTTCTTAATAGCATCGTTATAAATCTTGTTCAGTTCCTCATATTGTGGGCTGACAATCATGCTGACGTAATTTCCATTTTGATTTACGCTGCATTTTTTTAACACCGCAAATTCCTCTGGAAGATAATCCTTCATTTCCACTTCCTTCTGCTTGTAACGGGCGTCCAGTTTCTCTTTAATCCGTTTTGCAGCCTCGGCGTCCTTGCCTTCCAAAAAGATAATCTCATCGCCCTTGATACCGGTGGAATCAACGTAGGCGGCAAATTGCTTTACGTCGTCGGGGGATATTCCGTAATTCGGCATTAAATCGTCGGACGTTAAATCCATCATTTCCTGATTTTCTATTTTTGCCTTCATATCCGTCATAACCTTTTTCAAGTCGGCCTGTTTGGTTGAGGCGCCGCAGGCGGCAAGCGATAAGACAATTGCTGCGGCTAGCAGCAGGGATAAGAATTTCTTCATTGTTCTTCACTCCTATTTTACGACGTGGGTTAAAATATAATCGATCCAGACCTGGCACGCTTTGTCGGTAAAGTGGATGCCCAGATCGTCCGGGTCGCTGCAGTATTCCTTCGGCAGATTGCCTTCCTTGTCGCGCATTACGGAAGCAACATCGATAAAATAATATCCCCTCTGCTTGCACAGCTCCTTTAATTTATTGTCGTAAGCCACAAGGTTGGAATTGTTCAGGTTCTTCATCTGCCGTTCCTTCAGAATCGGAGTTGCGGACTGTACGAAGATTTTTGTGTCCGGAGATTTTGCTTTGATTTTCTCTAGCAGCTTTGCCATATTCTCCGCGGATTTGTCAACTCCGTACAGGCCTAAATCGTTGGCTCCCAGCATAATATAGACTTTCTTGGCACCCATTGCGGCAACGCTGTCCTCTAAAAGAGCTTTTTTGCCGTTGTAGGACGGATGAATCGAATCGCTTTTCAGCGGTTTGAGGGCGTTCCCGCTACCCATGCTGCCCGCCGCAAGGAACTGGGCCTTGCCAAAATACCCCGGGTTGGATTTCCGTTTTATCGTAACATAATTTTTTAGTTTCAAGGTGACGGAATCACCGATAAATACCGCGTCATCAAGGTAGCTTTCTTCGACTTTTTCGCTTTGCGCTTCAGAGCCGGCGGAATTGTGGAAAGAGGAAGTTTGCTGTGAAATTTCCTGCTCTGAACTTACCGTGGAGGAAACGCTTTGCGGAGCGGAAGAGCTGCCCTCTGGCTTTGCGCCCCCGCTTGTGTTATTCTGCTTACAGCCGCTGAGAAGAAGTGAGCAGACGGCAAGCAGGGCAAGACTGGATTTTGTGATCGTATTCTTATTCATATCGTACCTTCTATCTGCTTTCTCATCGTACAAATTCGCTTATTTAGTATAGCATAGGTTCAATACAATCACAACAATTCTTACAAAATTGAATTCATTTCCTTTCGGCTTCTTTTCTTTTTTTGCATAAGAAAAGAGCGGTAACACCGCTCTCTCCTTGGTTCGGAAATATTCTTTTATACACTATTTGCTTTCAAAGGTTCCGCATTGCGTATAGGATTGCGAATGTGGGATTTCCGATTCGGCATCAATATTGATATGTTCCGCAGAGCATCTTTCCTCATGATTGTATTTGCAATTTTCCGCTTCGCAGTAGATTTCTAGCGAAGTGTTGGGCAATACGGTTCCAACGGCGTTCTGTGCGCTGTCCGTGGCATCCGAAAAAGAGGCGCAGCTGGTTTGCCGGGGATCGTTTGCGCTTCGGCCGCTGACCTGAATATCCGGACGGCAGCAATACCGGTCTTTATTGTTTATACAGTTCATTACATCGCAGGACAGATATGTCATAATAGCACCTTCTTTGTTCGTTTGCACTATTATGCTTCTCTTTCCTGATTTTATTCAAACGTATGGATCATATGCTTTTGAATTGGGCAGCAGATGGCGTAAGCCGCTGCGCCGCCAACGACCGCTTCCGGAATGCCGCTTGTTAAAACCGTAAGCCCGATAATCCCAAGCAGAAGGTGATAGCTTACGTTCAGGGCATCCGCATAGCTTTGGCCAAAGAAGACGTAGATACCGCCCAGTACCAGAAACGTATTCGTCAGGCTGCCGAACACGCCGCTTAATCCGTAGGCAACGATATTCTTCCATTTCAGCTTCGTAAATAGGCGGAAACACGCTCCCGTTACAACACCGACCAGAATACGGGGAATAAAACAGATTGCAAGGCTCCAATAGTTCCGGACGGCTGGCCCGACGCTGTAAAACGGGGTAAACACAAAAGCCAAAGGGCTTGGCGGGGTAAAAGTCCAGACGCAAAAACTGAACAAGCCGGCGAAAAAGCCCATCAACGTTCCTGCACCGGTTCCCAGCAGAATTGCCGTAATAATGACTGGCACCATCCCAAGGGTGGCCACAATCGGTCCGAATGCCGGAAGCGAGCCAAGGGGGGTAAAGCACACAATTGCTTCAATGGCAAGCAGAATTGCGAATTGGGCTAAAAACAAAGTCTTTTTGTTGATTAAAACTTTCATAGCGCCCTCCTGTTAATAATTTAACAATGAAGTTATTTTCTATAATATAAAACAGGAATCAAAATTTATATTTACAATTTGGAATTAAAAGAGGGCTTTTTCTTCTTAAAATTCAATTCTTGTGGTCAGATACAATACTTTTCCTCTTCCATTTCCCGAATCGATAATAGGGATAGGAAATAAGGATCCCTGCGGCCCATCCGATTGCGTAGGAAAAATAGATTTGTTCTTTACCAAAATGGTAGGCAATCAGGTAGGCGGCCGGCACTCTGACGAACCAAAGGGAGACAAAGGTAGAAATCATAGGAATCACCATTTCCCCCGCGCCGCGCAGTACGGCGTTCAGAACGAATAAAATCGCCAACACAAAGAAAAATGGCAGCACGCAGTGCAGATACGCAACACCCGCGCTGATAACCTCTGGTTTAGGGTTAAACATCCGCATAATCGAAGCGCTGAGTGGATAAACGATGGCGCTGATCGCAATGCTGGAACCAACCGCCAGAACGAGACCTGCCTTGGTACCAGACTTTATACGCTCAATCTTAGAAGCGCCGATGTTTTGCCCAACATAGGTTGTAACAGCGGTTGAAAAACTCAGAATAGGCATGAAAGCAAAGGTGTCGACTTTATTTGCGCCGTTAAAGCCCGCCATAAAGGAAGAGCCGTAGGAATTGACCAATGTCTGCATGACCATAATCCCAATGGAAAATAGTGCCTGCTGTATTCCCGAGGGGATGCCGAGCTTAATCGCCTTTTGAAACAGTTCCTTGTGGAATTTGTGTTTCAGCGGGTTGATATGGATGAATGAGAAATGCCGGTTGATAAAGGTAATCCCGAAAACCCAGGAACAGAACTGGGCGATAATCGTGGCCAACGCTACGCCGAATACGCCCCAGCCGAAAACGACGGTGAATGAAAGGTCGAGCACAATATTAATGATGGTTGCGACCAACAAAAACAGCAGGGAAGTCCGGCTGTCGCCGAGTCCCTGTAAAATGCCGGCGTTAATGTTGTATCCCAGGTTACCGATTATGCCGGCAAAGATCACAACCAAATATACTTTGGCCATTGCGAGGGTTCCGTCGTCGGGGACGTTCATTAATCTCAGAAGTGGCTCACTGAATAAAATACCCATGATGGTCAGTGGAACCGTTCCGACCATCATGGCTATATAAATTGTATTGACTGTATTTTGAATGTTTTTAAAGTCCTTCGCTCCGTAATACTGGGAAATCATAATGGTAGAGCCGATTCCAAGCCCAATAAACAGGGAACTCAGCATAAAGATGATCGGGAAGCCGGTGCCGACAGCCGCTAGGGCTTTTTCCCCGACGAAATTGCCGACGACAATGCTGTCGACCATATTGTAAAGCTGCTCGAATATGTTTCCCAACAAAAGCGGGATAGAAAATGCAAATAAAAGCTTATATGGATTTCCGAATGTCATATCCGTAGCGCCGGATAGTTTTTTCACAGAATGATACTCCTTTCGATTTACATACCTTCTTTCATAGCAGCAGCCATGCGAATTAATTCGACTGCCCCGCTGATCCCTGTTGCCGAGGAATCAAGGGTAAGGTGGTAGTTTTCAAGATTTCCCCATTTTTTGTTGGTATAGAAATTATAGTAGTTCGCACGCTGTTTATCCATCTTTGAAAGAATATCGGCTGCTTTTCCCGGATCGGTATGATATTCCTGCACAATTCTTTCCATACGGCTCAGCTTATCCGCATGGATAAACACATTGAATACGTGTTCCATATCTTTCAGCACATAATCGGCACATCGGCCGACGATAACGCAGGGACCGGCTTTTGCTGCCTTTTTCATAATATCCGCTTGAATAAAAAACAGCATGTCGTTTAGTGGCATGCCGCCAATGGGTGAAACAGTACTTGCGAAAGGGAAACTGCCCATCAGGAGGGAATACAATAGACTCCCAGTCGCTTTTTCGTCCGCCTTTTCGAATACGGTTTCACTAATCCCGCATTCTTTTGCGGCCAGAGCGATCAATTCTTTGTCATAAAAAGGAATGTTCAGTTCATTTGCCAGCTTTTGGCCAATTTCACGGCCGCCGCTGCCGTATTGCCGTGCGATTGTGTAAATTGTTCTGGATTCCATTGTAATCCCCCGCTTTCATTTATTTTGTACTGCTTGTGCCGGTGCTGGCCGAAGCCGCGCTGCTTGTTGCTGCGCGGCTGGTACCTGTGTTGGAAACAGCACCGTTTGATGCGCCGGATGCTGCGGAAGAGCTGCTTGGAGCAACCGCATTGCCTGCTGTGGAACTGGTTCCATTTTTGTTGGAAGGATATTTGACGATGGTGATTTCAACACGACGGTTTTTGGCCCGGCCTTCCGGCGTATGATTGGAAGCAATTGGGGAGAAGTGGGCAAATCCCTGAATAGACAGCTTATCTTGCTGAAGCCCGTAGCTGACAAAATAATTCATTACGGTAATGGCGCGTTCTGTCGATAACCTCCAGGACACTTGGTCGCTGGCTACGGTATGCTCGCCTACGTCGGCGGTATGGCCGCTGATCGTGATATAATCCACACGGTCATAAACTTTGGCGATCGCTTTTTCAATCTCCAGCAGGATCGGTTCGCTTGAAGGCAGCATTGTGGGGCTGTCCGGCTTAAACATCAGCGTATCCTTCAAATGAATTTTGACGTATGTATCGGAATTGACAAGCCCTACGGAATTGTCAAGGTTATTTTTATCCACATAATCCTGAAGAATATGGTAAACCTCATCAAGCGCGTCCTCGTTGACTGCGGTGCCTTTACCGGAACCTTGCTTGCCGGTCCCGGTTCCATTTCCGGTGCCGGTGCCCGTCCCCGTGCCTGTTCCCTTTGCGTTGCTTAAACTGCTTGCAGTACCCATGGTGACGCCGAAATTTTCCGCCATCTGCGCTACTTTTTTTGCGTCGATGGTACTCATGGAATAGAGAATAATAAACAAAGCAAGTAGGAGAGTGATCATATCAGAATAAGTAAGGAGCCATCTTTCACTATTTTCTTCAGCTTCGGGCTCTTCTTTTCGTTTTTTAGCCATGAATTCCCCTCCAGATTATTTTTGAATTCCTTCTTTATACAGCTTGTCGCCTTTCGGAAATGCCTGATAGTATGCGGAAAGTTTGTTTTCAATGCCGCGCGATGCTTCGCCGCGGGCGATCATGCAGATTCCCTCCATCATCATTTCCCGGATAATCATCTGGCGCTTCAATGTGTTTTTCAAACGGTTGGCAAACGGCATATAAATCAGGTTCGCGAAAACAACGCCGTATAATGTAGCAATAAACGCAACACCAATTGAGGCAACCAGCTGTTCCGCGTCCGTCATGTGGGACAGAACCTGTACCAGTCCCATAACCGTACCGATAACGCCAAGGGTAGGCGAATAACCGGCTGCGCTGACCCAAACGGAGACCTCGATTTGCTTTTTCGCGTTAAACGTACTGATATTGGATTCTAGTGCTTCGTGGATTTCGTCGGCGTTTTTCATATCCAGCGCAAGAACCATACCTTCTTTTAATACAGTATATTCATCCTTATCCAGATCGGGGTCGTTAATTAATTCCTGCAATTTCAAAATACCGCCCTGGCGGCAAGTATCCGCCATACTCGTAATTTTTTGGATAACCTCGGTTGGATTGCCGGAAGATTTATTTGAAAAGGTTCCAAGAACCGCTTTAAAAGAAGCAGCAAGATCCGAAAGATTGTAGGATAGGATTGTTGCACCCGCTGTTCCGCCGAAAACAATTAAAGCCGGGCTGAGCAAAAACAGGGAAGCCAAAACGCCATGTTCCAATGTATAACCAACAATCAAGCATCCGAAAGCTACGACAAGTCCTAAAATTACTGAAATATCCACAAACATACCTCCGATATTGCATTGAACGTTTTCGTTCGGAATGATTAAATTGGATTTACGTAGTTACATAAATCGACACATTACAAACACCTAATTTTTATATCGACAGGATTGTTTGAATCTGTAGGAATTAATAAAAATTTCTTAAAATATAATATCAATGAAATTAATAAGGGAATGTTACAATATTCTTCATAAAAAACGAGTTTGTCTTGACAATTTTTTTCAAGCAGCATATAATAATTTAAAAATAATACATAGAAACCGATGATTAAGAGTAGTAAACCGGTATTTTGTTCGCAAAGAGAGCCGTAGATGGTGGGATTGCGGCGGAGCATGACCGGTGGAATGGACTTATGAGGGCAAAACGAAAAGCGGTTGAGCCGCCGAGTAGCTTTTGACGGGAACTTCACCCGTTATCAAGGAAGCATACATGATTGTGTATGGAAAAAGCGGGCGTGTTTAACGCCAATTTGGGTGGTACCGCAGGAGTGAATGCTCTTGTCCCTGTTTAGCAGGGGCAAGGGCTTTTTTATTTCCAATTTCAGGTCAAGGAGTGGCGATTATGCGTTTATTTAACAAGCGATGGCGGGGCTGTCATTTTTAAAATCCATTTTCATCAAAATAACTTTACATGCGGGGAGAAATTGATATGAAAAATGCAATGAAAAGAATATTGGCGGTATTTACGGCAGTTTCTGTAATGGCGGCGCTGGCTGCCTGTTCATCCGGTTCGGCAGGTTCTGCCGATGGGAAAACGGATGGCCCGAAAAAATATAAAATCGGCGTGATCCAGTATGCGACGCACCCTTCGCTGGATAACTGCTATACAGGCTTTCAGCAGGGGCTTGAAGAAGCCGGGCTGAAAGACCATACGATTGATTTTCAAAACGCGCAGGGGGACAATGCGAATGGTGACCTGATTGCAAAGAATATGGTTTCTAAGAAGTACGACTTAATCGTGGGCATTGCAACGCCGGCGGCCATGTCCGCATACAGCGCGGCAAGAAGCGCGAATATCCCGGTTGTGTTCACCGCGGTTTCCGATCCGGTTGCGGCTGGTATTGTGAAATCCAACGAAAAGCCCGGAGGAAACTGTACGGGCACATCCGATGTTCTGCCTCTTGAACAGCAGATTAAAATGATCCGTGCGTTTTTGCCCGTCGCAAAGAAAATCGGGATTCTGTACACGACAAGCGAGCCGAATTCCGTTTCCCAGTTAGCGAAGTTTAAAGCGCTTGCACCGAAATACAATTTTGAGGTTGTGGATATCGGTGTGACAAATGCTTCCGAAGTTGCTGCCGCTGCGGCTTCCATTGTTTCAAAGGGGGTTGACTGCATCAATAACTTCACCGACAACAATGTGGTGGATAACCTGTCCACCGTTCTGCAGGTTGCGGACGGCGCGAAAATTCCCGTTTTCGGTTCCGAAGAGGAGCAGGTGAAAAACGGGTGCCTTGCATCGCAGAGCATCGATTATGTTGCGCTTGGAAAGGTAACCGGAAAGATGGCGGCGGATATTCTGACGGGAAGGGCAAAAGCTTCCGATACCCCGGTATATATGGTGAAGGACTGCACCCCGGTATACAACAAAGCGGTTATGGAGAAGCTTCAATTGAAGTTGCCGGAAGAATACGCAACGGCCGCCGCGGTAACGAAATAATAGAAAGCTGGGGAACACAAGATGGATATCCTACTCGGCCTGCTTGTAAATGTGCTGCAGGAAGGCTTTATTTACGGCATTATGGCCATTGGCGTTTATATTACCTATAAGGTGCTGGATTTCCCCGATCTGTCGGTTGACAGTACCTTCCCGCTCGGTTCCTGCATTGCCGCCGTGCTGATTACCGCCGGCGTTGACCCGTGGCTTTCCTGTCTAGCAGCCTTCGGCTGCGGCGCAATCGCGGGCTGTGTCACCGGATTGCTGCATGTAAAGCTGAAAATAACGGATCTGCTTTCGGGTATTCTGGTGATGACCGGACTGCTGAGCGTCAATCTGGTGATTTTGGACGGAAAAGCGGTCATGCCTTTTTATAACAAGGACACCATTTTTAATTCCGGATTTTTCGGTACCGTTGCCGGAAACCTTTCCGCCGATTTCCGGGTATTGGTAATCGTAGCAGGAACCTGCATCCTTGTCAAGCTTCTGCTGGATGTATATTTGAAAACGAAATCCGGCCTTTTACTCCGCGCGGCGGGCGATAATGCGCAGTATGTTATTTCGCTCGGGAAAAATCCCGGTACAATGAAAATTATCGGGTTGGCCATCGGCAATGGCTGCACAGCGCTTGCCGGCTGCATTTTGAGCCAGCAGACAGAGACCGCGAATGTGGCGAGCGGGAAGGGTATGGTCGTTATGGCGCTTGCTTCCGTTATCATTGGCACCAGTCTTCTCCGTAAAGCTAAATTCATCAAAGCGACGACCGCTGTCATAATCGGTTCCATCCTGTATAAAGCCTGCCTGACGATTGCCATGCAGCTTGGAATGCCGACAAACTACCTCAACTTTTTAATGGCGGTCATACTTACGGTTGTGCTGGTTTTCAATAAGGTTTTTGCGGGAAGGGGGAAGAATTCGAATGTCAACCCAACACAAATCTGATACGATGGCGGACTATGTGGCGATGCGCCGAATCTGTAAAACCTTTAACCGCGATTCCCTGAATGAAATCCGGCTGTTCCAAAATTTTAATCTGGAAATCCCCAAGGGGCAGTTTGTGGCTGTTATCGGGAGCAACGGTTCCGGGAAAACAACCATTTTGAATATCCTCTGCGGCAGCGTTCCCATCGACAGCGGCTCCGTATCCGTTAATGGGAAAGAAATCAGCAGATTGCCGGAACATCAGCATTCCGAATTTATCGGGCGCGTGTTTCAGGATCCTTCCAAGGGAACCTGCCCACAGTTAACGATCCTGGAAAATATGGCCCTTGCGGACAATAAAGGGACGCGTTTCGGTTTGCATTTCGGCATTAACAGGAAGCGTATCCCTTACTACCGTTCACAGCTGGAGCTTTTAAAGCTCGGCTTGGAGGATAAACTGAATCTGCCGGTTTCCAGTCTTTCCGGCGGGCAGCGGCAGGCGCTCGCTCTGTTGATTTCCACGATGACGCCGATTGACCTTTTGATTCTGGATGAACACACAGCGGCGCTGGACCCCCGTTCCAGCGAAAATGTTATGGAGCTGACGCAGCGTATTGTCGGCGAGAAAAAATTGACGGTGCTTATGGTTACACATAATCTGAAATACGCCATACGCTATGGCGACAGGCTCATTATGATGCATCGGGGCGGGATTGTTCTTGACGCAGCCGGGGAAGAGAAGGTCGCTTTACAAACGAAGGATTTAACGGAGAAATTTAATGAAATCAGTCTGGAAGACGGAAATTAATAAAGAAGGTTTGCTTTCAGGTTTTTAAATCCGAAAAAATAACGGCATAGCGGATCATCGTTTATTTGTATGAACCGGCTATGCCGTTTTTGGTTCTTGCCGGATGTGGAAGTCAATGGTATTCACGCAAAAATACGGTGTGCGGTGAAAGGTGTTTTATCTTTGTTTACAAATTTTCATCTCAATATGTTATAATATTTGTAATTCCTGTTGGAGGCAGATACAGCCGTTGGCAGCCACCCCTTTGCATAGCTTAAAAAGCAAGCAAAATGTAGTACAAATATTGTCACAGGACTAAAAAAGCAAAGATATCTCATGTTTCCTAGGAACATTGAAAGGATCTGCAACGTTATGCTTGCAGGGCGGATGACTTTTGAAGTTTGTCCAGCGTAAATTTCAGCGAATGGCAGCGTAGTAGAATATTTTAACGTTTAAGAGGTGATGATTTGAACGAGTTAACTGGAAAATTTCGAGAAGTGCTGACGTCCGTATTACCGATTACATGTATTGTTTTGTTACTCCATTTTACTGTAAGCCCATTAGAAGCGAATATGCTATACGCTTTTCTCATTGGTTCCGCTCTGGTAATTATCGGTTTGACGATATTCCTGTTCGGAATTGATCAGGGGCTGGAACCCATTGGGCATGGCATTGGCAATGCCATTACGCAATCCAACAGCTACGCCGTATTGGTTACTGTCAGCTTGATTTTAGGTTTTTTTATTTCCTGTGCAGAGCCGGATATACATATTCTTGCGAAACAGGTGGACAGCGTAACTTCCGGTCAGTTTAAGAAAGACCTGATGGTATTTGCTGTTTCTGTTGGAATTGGGACGATGATGACTCTTGGAATGCTGCGCATCCTTAGGAATATCCGGCTGAAATTTGTGTTTACTTGCGCATATGCCCTAATTTTTCTCCTGTCATTGTTCTCATCGCCGGATTTTCTGGCCATCGCATTTGATGCTTCCGGGGCTACGACGGGCGCGATTACCGTTCCCTTTATGTTGGCATTGGCTGCCGGCGTTTCCGCTATGAAAAAAGACAGTAAACTGAGTGAAGCCGACAGTTTCGGTTTGGTGGGTATTTCTTCGGCAGGCGCAATCTTCGGCGTTTTAATTGCCGGCCTTTTTCTTGAAGGCGAGAAACTGAACGGCTCTTTGCCGGAAGCGGAAATAACGCACGGTAATCTTTTGGAGGCGTATGGTTCCAAACTGTTTCACATTGCATGGGAGTCCTTCTTGACATTGCTGCCGATTATTATTGCATATATCATATTTCAGGTGTTTTTCTTTAAAGACAGAAAACGTGAGGTAATCGATATTTTCCGGGGCTTAGTCTTGACTTTTTTAGGACTTGTGGTATTTTTATTGGGTGTGAATGGCGGGTTTATGGAAGTAGGCACGCAGTTGGGAATACGGCTTGCTTCGATGGACTCAAACATTCCGGTTCTCCTTATAGCTTTGCTGCTCGGGCTTACTACTGTCTTGGCCGAACCGGCTGTCCATGTCTTAACCTATCAGGTGGAGGACGTCACCGGCGGGTCAGTCAAACGCAATTTGGTTCTCATATTCTTGTCTGTGGCAGTAGGCTTGTCAATCTTTATGTCTGCTTTGAGGATTCTCATACCCAGTATCCAGTTATGGATGTATTTGCTTCCTGGATTTGGCCTCGCCGTAATATTGGCTTACTTTATACCTGACTTATTTGTGGGTATGGCATATGATACAGGCGGCGTTGCTTCCGGACCGATGACGGCCACTTTCTCCCTTGCCTTTGTCCAGGGGGTTGCTGCACAAGTTCCGACGGCCGATGTGGTGGTAGATGGCTTTGGTATGATAGCAATTGTTGCAATGATGCCGATTCTAGCAATCGAACTGCTTGGCGCACTTTATCAGGCAAAATCGCGCAAGGCATCTGATTCTGCTTTAAATGAATGATCGACAGGAGGTAATCATGGATAAGCAAATGGAGGAACAGGCTGTCCAACAACCGTTTCTGCTGATGACACTCATCCTAAGTGAACATCAATGCCAGAAATTTGTCCGTATTGCCAAAATGAAAGAGATGCACGACGGGATAATACTGCTTGGCAAAGGCACGGTAAAAAGTCCTACTTTAAATTTGTTTGGCATAAAGAGCCAGAAAAAGGAAATTGTTAATATCCTCATTGTGAAAGAAAAAGCAATAGAGACACTAGATTTTTTTACCAAAGAGCTCCAGCTTGATGAACCCGGTCATGGAATTATCTATACGATGCCTGTAACAGTCGCGAGCCAGATAATTAACAATAAGCAGGGCACTTGGAATATAGTGCAAGGTATGGAGGAAGAGAGTATGTTCAAAAAACTGACGGTAGTTGTCAATCGCGGCATGGCGAACGATGTAATGGATATTGCACGCAAATTAGGTGTCAAGGGCGGTACAATCCTGCATGGTCGGGGAACCGGTTCGAACTTCGCTACCAAATTGCTCGGCATGGAAATAGAACCGGAGAAGGAATTGGTTATAATTCTTATGCCAAGCGAGTTAATCGATAAAGTAGTGGATCATTTGTTTCAAGAGCTTCACATGAACCTTCCCGGAAATGGGATTTTGTTTGTGGAACCGGTTTTGGATGTCCGGGGACTTTTTGATATGCATTGCAACAATAAGGATGGCTAAGGATTCAATTATCTTATTCATAAGTGTAAAAAAATGGAAAGACTGCACCGAAGGTTTTGTCTCTCGGTGCAGTCTTTCCTTTTGTGCCCCTTGCGCCTCCGCTTGAAGCGGGATGGTTAAAACCGTCTTGCTTTCGTAAATCCCCAAGCCCTGCTCATCTGGCGCGTTTTTTTATAATGCGGAGCAGTCTTCGGACAGGCGGCTGTTTTCAATATTTTTGATTACATCCGCCATGGTGGTTCCTGTCAGCACTTCGTTTACATTTTTGTCGATGACGTCCCAGACGTTTTTGTTCAAGAAGCTTCGTATTTTCGTTGTTGGCCCGAATTTGTCGTACACGGACATGTCCCCCTCCAAAACCGTCATGATTTCGTAGAGGGTGATTTCATCCGCCGGTTTTGCAAGCATGTAACCGCCCTGCGCGCCGGCAATGCCGATCACCAGGCCCGCGCGCTTTAAATAGGAAAAGATGCTTTCCAGGTAATTCAGCGATAAATCTTGGCGCTCGGATATGCCGGCAAGCGACGCGCAGCCCCCGTTGCTGTTGACTGCCAAATCGATCATGGCGCGCAGGCCGTATCTTCCTTTAGTGGATATCTTCATTTTCCGCACCGTCGCTTTCCTTCATAAACTGGTCTTTCAGCATTTCCAGCGTCTGTTTGTCCGCTGTTTTTGCAATTGCATCTGAAATCCGGATCCAAACGTACCGGCTTATGCAGTTTGAGCGGGCCTTGCTTTTACAGGAGGACAAATTGGCCACGCAGGAAACCGGTACAAGATCCCCGTCGATTGCGCGGATGATCCTGCCGACCGTAATTTCGTTTTCCGGATACCCCAAAGTGAAGCCGCCCTTTGCACCGCGTACCGTTGATACCAGGCCGGCTTTTTTTAAGGTGAAAAATATTTGTTCCATATATGCCGGGGATACGGCTGTACCGGCGGCTATTTCTTTCACAGTAAGCAGACGGTCCTTTCCGTAAACCGCCATATACAGCATCCCTTCAAGCGCGTAACGACTTTTCGTAGATAACTTCATAGGTTTTCTCTCCTTACAATTCCTTATCTTAGCAGCCTTCCGGAATCCTTGCAATATAAAGTTAAGTTTTCCTATTGACTTTATTATATATAAAGCGTATACTAATTGCAAGATAAATATATTACTAAATTGGTAGGATTTATAATGAATTGGAAGGCGAGCTCGTGAAAAGGCTACATTTCTTAAGAGCCAACCGGAATATTTATTGTTGCGGCTTGTAAAGCTCCATGATGAAATACTATAATAAGAAATAGATTGATTGAAGGAGAGACCATTATGGCTATTGCGAAGAATTTGACGGAACTGATTGGCAATACCCCTCTTTTAGAGCTGACAAATTATGAAAAGGCGGAAAACCTGGAAGCAAACGTTGTGGGAAAGCTGGAATATTTTAATCCCCTTTCCTCCGTTAAGGATCGGGTCGGCTACGCGCTGATTAAAGACGCGGAAGAAAAAGGGGTTATCAATAAGGATACGACCATCATCGAGCCGACCAGCGGCAATACCGGCGTGGGACTTGCGTTTGTCGCGGCGGCGAGAGGGTACCGCATTATTCTGACCATGCCTGAAACGATGAGCCTTGAGCGCCGCAGGCTGGTTTCTGCGCTGGGTGCGGAGCTTGTGCTGACGGAAGGGGCGAAGGGAATGAGGGGCGCGATTGAAAAGGCAAACGAGCTTGCCAAGGAAATCCCGAATTCCTATATTCCCGGCCAGTTTGTGAACCCCGCCAATCCGGCGGTGCACCGCGCAACGACCGGGCAGGAAATCTGGCGCGATACCGACGGGAAGGTCGACATTTTTGTCGCGGGAATCGGTACGGGAGGTACGGTTACCGGCGTTGGTGAGGCGCTCAAAGCGCACAATCCGAATGTGAAGGTCGTCGGCGTTGAGCCGGCCAGCTCTCCGGTTATTACCGAGGGAAAATCCGGCCCGCATAGCATTCAGGGAATTGGCGCGGGTTTTGTCCCGGATATTCTGAACACCGATGTCCTGGACGAAGTGATTCCCGTAGCGAATGAGGACGCGTTTTCCACTACGAAAAAACTTGCGGCACGCGAGGGCCTTTTGGTGGGCATTTCCGCGGGCGCGGCTGTATTTGCCGCAACCCAGCTTGCACAACGTCCGGAAAACAAGGGAAAGCTGATTGTGGCGCTCCTGCCGGATACCGGCGAGCGTTATCTTTCTACCGGTGTGTTCGACTAACAGTATCCTATCCAGCTCGGAGCCCTGGCAGAGAAATCTGCCGGGGCTTTTCCGCATGTTTTAGCAGGTATTCGTCCCTGTACGGTTTCCAGTACAGTATATTATTGCGCAGAAACCCTCCCATACTTCTGTGTGGCGTGATACTTAGTCCGGAATAGTGTAGACTTGTGCGCTTTTCGAATTGAAAAGAATTGATTTATGGGCGCGTAGTTGCGTTTCAGGGCACTTCATAAAAATTATACATTTATATAACATTTAAGCACTATTCCGGAAAGCAGAATGTATGTTAAAATACAATTGCAAAATTATCACAGTACTTTCACTTTGCCGGTTTAAAATAACATTACCATGCAGGGGGAATTGGTCATGTATCATATTCTTATTGTAGACGATGAGGGAAAAATAAGGGAGCTTATTAAAAAATATGCGGTTTTTGAAGGACATTCCGTAGCGGAAGCGAGCAACGGGGAAGAAGCGGTTGCCCTTTGCCGGGAGCGTCCGGAGGTGTATGATATTGTGCTGATGGATATCATGATGCCGGTTTTGGACGGATTTTCCGCGGTAAAAGAAATCCGCGAATTTTCTTCTGTTCCGGTGCTTATGCTGAGTGCGCGCGGTGAGGAATACGATAAGATACGGGGCTTTGAGCTTGGAATAGACGATTATGTCGTAAAGCCCTTTTCCCCGAAGGAGCTGATGCTTCGGATTAACGCGATTATCAAGCGCACCAACCAGGAGAAAAACGGAACGCAGAAGGATATCCGGCGCTTTGGAGGCCTTACCATTGATTTTACAGGGCGCATCGTGACGGTTGATGGGGAAAAGGTGGATCTTTCCCCAAAGGAATACGATTTGCTCTTTTATCTTGTGGACAATAATGGGATTGCCCTGACAAGGGAAAAGCTGATTACAAATGTGTGGGGCTACGATTTTTACGGCGACGACCGCACGTTGGACACTCACATTAAGCTTCTGCGGAAAAGCCTGAAGGATTACAGCCGTTATATTGTGACGCTTAGAGGGGTGGGATACCGATTTGAAGCTGAGGGAACAGTTTAGGCGGATTAGCATTAAATGGCGGATTTTCGCCTGTTTTGCGGGTTTTACACTCATTATGCTGATTCTGCTCTGGGTGTTTCAGGTGGTCTTTCTCGACCGGTTTTATCAGTTTATTAAGATTAACGAGGTGAAATCGACCGCGCAGACCATTGTGAAACATGTTGATTCTGAGGATTTTGAATCAACGCTGCAGTCTATTTCACAGGGAAATCAGGTCGCCATCCTGATCTGCGACGAATACGGGAATATATCTTATTACCAAGATATTATGCCCGCCAGCCTGATCAGCCGCCTGAATCCGCTCAGCCTTTCTCAAATCTTTTCTGCAACAACGGAGGAAGGAGGAATTTTTTTTCGGCAATTTTCAAGGGAAGACATGGCGCCGGACGGTATACACCAGATTGGCCCAAGAGGGGGAATCCAGAATATTATTTACTCCCGGATTGTGGAGAAAGCGAATGGAAGCAGGGTTATGATTCTTCTCAGTACGTCAATTTCCCCGGTCAGCGCCACCGTCAATACACTACGTATCCAATTGTTTTGTATTACGGTTTTCATGCTGGTTTTATCGCTTCTGCTTGCGCTGTTCCTTTCAAAATGGATTTCAAAGCCGATTATCAATATCAATGCGTCCGCCAAGATGCTTGGAAGTGGAAAGTATGATACGGTTTTCGATGAAACCGGATATAAAGAAATTTCCGAGCTCGGGCACACTTTGAATTACGCCGCGAGGGAGCTTTCCCGGACGGAGGAGCTTCGCCGCGATTTGATTGCGAATATTTCCCATGACCTTCGAACGCCGCTGACTATGATTAAGGGCTACGGGGAGGTTATGCGCGATCTGCCGGGCGAAAATACGCCGGAAAATGTACAGATTATTATTGATGAGGCAACCCGCCTTGCTTCTCTGGTCAGCGACGTGTTGGATATTTCGAAGCTGCAGTCCGGCACGGAGCCGCTCAGCCGCGCGGATTTCAACCTGACCGAAAGCATCCGCGTGATTCTTCAGCGGTATTCCAAGCTGACGGATTACCATATTTCCTTCCATGCGGACCGGGACATCTACGTGAACGCGGACGAACTGAAAATTTCACAGGTTGTGTACAATCTGGTAAATAACGCGATTACCTACACCGGGGCGGATAAGATCGTGGAAATTACTCAAACGGTTTCAAACGGCAAAGTACGGATTTCTGTTCGGGATACCGGCGATGGGATACCTCCGGACAAGATTAATGATATATGGGAGCGTTATTACAAGGTCGATAAAGAACATAAGCGCGCGCAGATCGGTACCGGCCTTGGCCTTTCGATTGTAAAGACGATTTTGGACATGCACGGGGGTGCTTATGGCGTACAGAGCGAAGAAGGAAAAGGAAGTCTATTCTGGTTTGAATTGGACGCCATGGAATTGTCCGATTGACGGAAATTTTTCCTATTTTGGCAATCGTATGGTATACTATTGGAAAACGGAGGGGATAACATGAATATAACCGTAATCGGCTGCGGAAGATGGGGCAGCTTTATCGCATGGTATCTTGACAGGTTGAATCATACAATCACGCTTTACGGACATGAAAATTCCAGTAAGCTGCAGGCATTTTTAGAGCAGCGCACAAATGGCATGGTAACCTTGGGCGAAGGAATCCTGCTTACTAGTGATTTGGAAAAAGCAGTTGCATTTGCGGAGATCCTAGTGATATCGATCGGGGCGCAGGGCTTTCGCGGCCTTATGCGGGAACTGGCCGCGATGGACTTAGGTGGAAAAACGATCGTGCTGTGCATGAAGGGGCTGGAAGCGGATACGGGAAAGCGCTTGACGCAGATTGCACAGGAATATGCCCCTAAGGTTCCGTCCGCCATATGGGTAGGGCCGGGGCATGTTCAGAATTTTGTCCGTGGAATCCCGAATTGCATGGTGATCGACAGCGTTAGTATGGAGATTAAGGAATACCTTGTGAAGGCGTTTTCCAGCGACCTGATTCGCTTTTATTACGGTACGGATTTGATCGGCAACGAGGTGGGCGCGGCGGCGAAAAATGTCATTGGAATTGCCGGGGGTATGCTGGACGGCCTGAACCGCACGGCATTGAAGGGCGCTTTGATGTCCCGCGGGACAAGGGAGATTGCCCGTCTGATCCAAGCGATGGGCGGAAACGAAATCACCGCGTACGGTTTAAGTCATCTGGGCGACTATGAAGCGACCGTATTTTCGGAATACAGCCACAACCGGAAATTCGGCGAGCTGTTCGTAAAAGGAAAGGACTACGGCGAATTGGCGGAGGGCGTCGCGACCACAACCGCCCTTTTAAAGCTGGGGCAGGAATACAACGTGGAGCTCCCGATCTGCCGCGCGGTTTATTCCGTCATCCATGAGGGAAGGGAACCGAAAACCGTTCTTTCCGATCTCTTTCTTCGCAGCCTGAAAATGGAGTTTTGATACAGGACCAAACAATAAGTTTGACAAAACAAACATATAAATTTACAATAGGAAGAGTTTGATTAAGAAGTGCTGCGGAAACCGCAGTAATGGAAAAGGACTGATTCGATGAGTGAAGAAAATTGCACGCATAACTGTGATTCCTGCGGCGAAAATTGCCCTTCCCGCAAGGTTAACCCCGCTGATTTTATTGAGAAACCGAATCCGATGAGTAAAATTCACAAAGTAATCGGCGTAGTAAGCGGGAAAGGCGGCGTGGGGAAAAGTATGGTAACCTCCATGCTTGCGGTTTTGCTGAACCGCCGCGGAAACCATACGGCCATTCTTGACGCGGATGTTACCGGACCCTCCATCCCGAAGGCTTTCGGGCTAAAGCAAAAGGCGATGGGCAGCGAATTCGGCCTGCTACCGGTAAAGACCAATACGGGAATCGACGTTATGTCTGTAAACCTGCTTCTGGAGGATGAAACGGCACCGGTTGTCTGGCGCGGCCCGGTGATTGCCAATACCGTCAAGCAGTTCTGGACGGACGTGATCTGGACGGATGTGGATTATCTGTTTGTTGATATGCCCCCGGGAACCGGGGACGTTCCGCTTACCGTGTTCCAGTCCATCCCGCTGGACGGCATTGTCATTGTCACTTCTCCGCAGGAGCTGGTTTCCATGATTGTTGCCAAAGCGGTGAATATGGCGAAAATGATGAACGTGCCGATTATTGGCATCGTTGAAAACATGAGCTATGTAAAGTGCCCGGACTGCGGAAAAGCCATCCCGGTTTTCGGTGAGAGCCATGTTGATGAGATCGCGGCAAAATTCGGGCTGAAAGTGCTTTGCAAATGCCCGATTGACCCGGAACTGGCAAAAAACTGCGATGTGGGACTTGCCGAGCTTGCCAACGCTCCCTGGCTGGAAGCGGCTGCGGACGTAGTGGAAAAACACAATAAGTAATGCTGAAAATAAGGGCTGCCCCGATCATGGCGATCGGGGCAGCCCTTTTGTTGCCCGGATTTTTACCGCTTCCGGGAGCCGGAAATCTCGTTCATAAACCGCTAGGAATTGGAAAAGATGGGGATAGTGATTTTTGGAAAGGAACAACGATATGGCAAAGCTCGCAAAGTATTTGAAGCCTATATTGCCGCCATGCTGCTGTCCATCCTTTTTCTTTCCGTAGAGGCGGTCATCGACCTGAACCTGCCGAACATGTCGAAAATTGTAAACGTCGGTATACAGCAGGGCGGCATTGAACAGTCCGCGCCCGAGGCAGTCAGCACCAAAGGTTTTTCCTTTATGCAGATTTTTATGACGGATGCACAGAAGAAAGCCATGGAGGACGGTTATCAACTTGTTTCGGCAAAGGGTTCCGCGGCGGAAAAAGAAGAGTATATTCAAAAATACCCTCTTCTGAAAACGGATGATATTTATGTTCGCAGCGATTTTGACCCGCAGACGGATCATTTCGTCCGGACACTTTCGGACGGGTATGATATGATTTTAAACGAAGAAATCAGCAATGTATCACAGGGGCAGAAACAGTTGCTGACGATAGCCCGCGTGATACTGGCAAACCCCCAGATTCTGATTTTGGACAAAGCGACCGGCAGCGTGGACACCCGCACAGAAATCCTGATTCAAAAGGCCATGGATAACCTGATGCGGGGTCGCACCAGCTTTGTCATTGTCACCGCCTTTCCGCAATCCGTAATGCGGATTTGATCCTTGTCATGCAAGACGGCGATATTGTAGAACAGGGAAAACATGAGGAGTTGATGCGGAAAAACGGTTTTTACGCCAGGCTGTACAATAGCCAGTTTGATACGGCGGTGCTGTAAAGGTAAATCCGCAGAATCACCCAAAGCGGAGGATACGGCTCGGTTATGGCGGAAAATGAAAAAGGAGCGCTTCGAAAACGAAACGCTCCCGTATATTTTATTATAATAGCCGGAAAAGGAAGGTGAACGCCGCGCCGAGCAGTATGGTTGCGGGGATTGTGATAAACCAGGTGGCGACGATATCCTTCGCCGTTGCCCATCTTACAGCGGAGAAGCGCTTAGAGGAACCCACGCCCATGATGGAGGAAGAAATCACATGGGTTGTGCTTACAGGCGCGCCTAACGAGGTCATCACCTGAATGACAGCCGCCGCCGAGGTTTCGGCTGCAAAGCCTTCTACGGGCTGAAGCTTAATCATATTCATGCCGACGGTTTTAATAATCCGCCAGCCGCCAAGCGACGTCCCAAGGGCCATGGATAGGGCGCAGACCAGTTTTACCGGAAGCGGAATACCGTCGCTTGCTTTAATAAAGCCGCCGCTGACTAACGCCAGCGTAATAATGCCCATTGTTTTCTGCGCGTCATTGCTTCCATGCGAAAAGGCCATCAATGCCGCAGAGCCGATCTGAAGCTTGGAAAACCATTTATTCACAAAACGCTCAGACGAATTCCTCAGAAGAAAATATAATAATTTCATGGCAAAAAATCCGATTACAAAGCCAATGAAAGGGGAAGTGAAGAGCGGGATAATCACTTTGTCCAAAATATTCATCCAGTTCACAACCCGAAGGTCGCCGGTCACCACGACGGCCGAACCGATCAGGCTGCCAATCAGCGCGTGGGAGGAACTGCTCGGTAGTGCGATATACCATGTAATCAGGTTCCAGACAATTGCGCCGCACAGGGCGGAAGCAATGACGTACTGCTCCAAATGCACGTTTACAATACCGGACGCAATGGTGTTTGCGACGTTTACGCTGATCAGCGCGCCAACAAAATTGAGCGAAGCCGACATAAGGGTAGCGGTGCGCGGGGTTAAAACACGCGTAGAAACGGATGTCGCAATCGAATTTGCAGTATCGTGAAACCCGTTAATGAAGTCAAAGACAATTGCGAGAAGAATTACTACAACCAGTATGACACTTACCATTTTTGAACGATCCCTTCAATGTCCAGCACAAAATCGGAAACTCGACAAATTTAGACACCGAATAGTAAGTATACTTTTTTAAAAGGCATATGTCAAGAAAGTGAAGGAATAATGCGATTTATTTCGCAAAATCCTTCAACCTTGCCGAATTTTTCTTACTTGCCGAGACAGCGGCATAAAAATGCATTGCGGGAAAAGCCGCCGGCTGATTCCGCAATGCATCGGGGGAGATATGACTTTATAGAGTGGGTTTTTGCTTTATGTATTTATTTTGTGAACCGTTTGTACAATGCGCAGAGTGATTTTTTTTCAATCCTTGAGACGTATGAGCGCGAAATCCCCAGTCTTTGCGCCACTTCCCTTTGTGTTAAAGGCTTGTGTCCGGTCAGTCCGTAGCGAAGCTCGATAATAAGCCGCTCGCGTGGAGAAAGGACTTCACGTATATAACGTTTTAGCTGTTCGGATTTAATTTTACAGTCCAAGTTTTCAAGAATATTGTCTTCTGTGGCCATAACGTCTATTAAAGTCAGCGTGTTGCCGTCTTTATCTGTATCGATTGGTTCGTTGATAGAAATATCCTGTGCGGTTTTGCGCGAGGAACGAAAAAACATCAGCACTTCGTTTTCAATGCATCTGGCCGCGTAACTGGAAAGCCGGATCCCCTTGCTGCTGTCGAAGGTATTTACAGCCTTAATCAGCCCAATTGTGCCAATCGATATTAAATCGTCCTGGTCATTGAAATTCGCGTAGTATTTTTTAATAATATGGGCGACAAGCCGAAGATTGTGTTCAATCAGCTTGTTTTTGGCTTGCAAGTCCCCGTTTTTCATGCGTTCCAGGCATTCGCGCTCCTCCTGTGCGGTGAGCGGCCGCGGGAAAGAACCGGAACCGGTAACATGAAGAATCAGAAACAACAAGCCGGAAATTGCAAAACCTAGAACGGCACCGAACATACAGCCACTCCTTTATAGTGTTGTTTTGCCATTATATGCCCTTTGCGCCTGTCTGTTGCACGTCCTTAAAGGAACAAAACCCGATAAGGCAGCGGCAAACTACATTTTGTAGTTTGCCGCTGCCCTTCTTGTACAAATCTATTCATCAGAGAATACAGAGGTGAGAGCGTCCCAAAGCTTTATAAACAGATTTTTGATTCGATCCAGTACGCTCATATCATTCTCTGATTTTTCCAGATCCCCGTTCTCTCCATTGTTGTCGTCCAAACTGATTTCTTGCGTCCGTAGAACAATTTGGACGCTGGAGGGCGCCGGGTTTTTTGGAGAGGTAAAGGAAATCGGTTTCGCTTGTGAATCAAGATTCAGGAGATTATTATCATCCTCGAATTTATCAATTTCCTTGTCGATGGCGTCATGAATTTTATTGTTTGCGTCCCGAATGGTCGGGGCGTTCCCAATTCCGTCCAGGCTTTGCTCCAATACACTAATCAGGCCGTTCAAGGTTTTGCGTGTGCCGTCGTCCAGTTTATTTCCGCTTAACCGCACCATGGATTCCAGCGAAGCCAGGAAAGCGTGGGAGTCCGCTATTCCGTTTGTCAGGCTTTGCAACAGGTTTTGTGCGTCTTTTAGTGCGTTCACCGAATCGTCTTTGTACTGGTTCAAGGTGGTGTTTAATGTATTGATATTATCAACTAAGGATTCTGCTATCGCAAGAAGATTTTTCAAATCTGCGCCCGCATTATTCGCATGCTTTAGCAAATCGTCGGCGTCACTAATGCCTTGGTCGACTAAGCTTAAATACGAATTCACCATGTCGACGGTATCATCGCCTGTTTTTAGTAATGCATCCGATTTTCCCAATACCTCGCTGAGTTTATTGACCAAAGGGGTTGTTTCGTCGGAAACTTTTTGCAGGGATTCAAGCGTGCTTTTCGAAGTGCTTAAAACGCTCATTATGCTGGAGTCTCCGTAGTATTTGGAAACGTCTACGTTCCCGAGGGCGTCTTTTAAGCTCAGCGCATTTTTTTGCAGCGTGGCAGCGTCCTTTTGTATGGCGGGAAGAACGGCTTTTAGTTGATCGGCTTGTAATTTTGCAGCTTTTAAGTCGGAGGTCAGATCATTCGTTACTTTATCGCGCTTGCTGGCTGTACCGCTTACGTCATCCAGGTTATCACGAATGTCCTTCACATCGCTCCGAATGGAGCTGATCGAGCTGGACAGGGAACTGAGAGCGGATTTCGAGGAATTCAGCGTCTGGACAAGGGAATTCACATCGTTGTTTACATCCAGTACGAGCTGCTGTCCTTTTTGAAGATGGGGAACGAGCGCGCTGGTATTATTCGCAATCTTGGTTAAGTCCTCAAGGGATTTGTCTGCGTAGTTATAGACGTTTCCTTTGGAGGAACTGATGATGCCGCGGGCGCTGTCCAGCGAGCTTGCACCGGATTGCAGTTGGTTCAGCCCGGTTGTCATGCCTTCCATTGTCCCAAGAATTTCGTTTGTGCTGATATGTATTGCATCTAGTGAGCTTTTAAACGTGTCCTTATCCTCTTTCAGGTCTTTGATATCCTTTAACTGCTCGAGCGTGCCGGGAATCATCAGCATGAAAACGCCCGTTGTTTCAAAGCTGTTTGTGCCAATTCGGATGGTAAAGTCGTTTTCTTCCCCGGGCAGGCCTGCAAATAACACGGCTTTATAGTCGCCAAGGGACTGTAGCTGTGCGCCGGGTGCTTCCACGCTTAGTGTATCCTTCATTTTCACCAGCATGCCTACCTGCAAAAGAAAGTTGTTCTTGTAATAGTCAGCCACATTTTTATTCGGAGTGGCTTTTACATTGATTTCAACCGTTCCGGAGGCACCGGCCAGCTTTTTTGCGTCGGCAGGGACGCCGTTCAGCTTATATGACACATCAAAATTCCAAGGTATGCTAACCGTGCCGTTCTTTGGTGTGCATTGATAATAAAATCTGCCGGTCATGCCCTTCGGAAGATTCCAGCTTACGGAATCCCCGGACAAGGTCGGTTTCGCTTCCGTGGACATATTGACCACATTACTGTAACTGCCGTAGTCAGTAAACTGATTGTTCCCGTTTAAGCTGCATCCTTTCACAATTTCCACATCTTGTGTTTTTCCGTAGTAATCCAAATTTACATAAACTGCCTCATCCGTGGTAACAACTGGGGCTGCTGCCTGAGCGGAAGTAGGCACAATCGGTATTAGGACTGCGACGGAAAGAAAACCTGCTAAAACTCTTTGTAATTTCGTTTTCATGGTGATTCCTCCCTGATTATTATACGGACTGCCCGTTATGGGCGTTCAAAAACGGTATTTTAGAATTGAAATTTTGCCGCAGAACTTTTTGCTTTGCTTCTTTCTTTTCGCGCAGGCGATCCATCCGCTCCATGTGCTTTTTAATCGGTTTGTCAAAGATATAGAGCAATGCCGGAAGCACAGTAATAACCAACGTGAAACCGCACATTGTTCCTCTTCCGATCAGATGGCCGATGTCCCCGATTGCGCTGATGGAGGAAGTAAAATAAAGAATATAACCGACCATCGTAAGGATGGTTGCGGAGGTTAGAAGCGGCGGCGTGGTGGTGGCAATCGCATCAATCGTCGCCTCTTTCCGGCCAAGCCGCTGCCTGCTTTCCAGGAAGTTGTTCGTCATCAGAATAGCGTAGTCGACCGTGGCTCCCAACTGAATACAGCTTACAATGACGTATCCCATAAAGATCAGCCGGTTTCCTGTCAGATAAGGGAACAGCATATTAATGAAGATGGCAATTTCGATTGGAATAAGGATTATGACCGGAAGCAGCAGGGATTTAAAGGTAATCATAACAACGATAGCAACGGACAGCAGGGACAGCGCGTCAACAAAGTCGTAGTCGCTCGTGATCGTTGTTTTGATATCCTGTGTGAATGGCGTGGTACCAACCACATAGGAATCCTTCGGGTAATATTTTTTTACGATGGACTGGATCTGGTCAGAACATTGGAAACCCAGTTTACTTTCATCTTTTGTTTTTATGTACATCAGGATCCTTGCATAGTTCTTTGTGTGAAGCTCGCTGGTGATACTCTCCGGAATAATGCTTTCCGGAAGGCCGTCCGGCAGTTTATCCGCTAAGGAAGTGATGCTCTTTGTATATTTCAGATTATCCAGTTCATTGACAAGCTTTTTTTCCGTTACCCGGGACGTATTGGGAACAATAAGCAGCAGCATGTTGCTTCGGCCGAATTGCTTGTTGATGAGCTGTTCGTCCTCATACACCTTCGTACCCATGCCGGCGCCGACGGCCTGGCTTCCGTAAACGAAGTCGGTCATTCCCTTTCCTACGTAGGCCGGATAAGCGACCAGCAATGCTATCGCAACAAAGACGAAGCGTCCCTTGAATACGCCCTTGGCAAATTTGTCGAATGGAGGGAGGAAGGGGCGGTGCGCGGTTTTTTCAATTAATCCGGCCCAGCGGATAATCAGGGACGGCATGAGAAACAGGACGGTGGCGACGCTGCAGAAAATGCCCTTTGCCAGAACGACGCCCATATCAAAGCCGATCGAGAATTTCATCAGGGCTAGAGCGATAAATCCGAAGAAGGTTGCGACGCCGCAGGCTAAAATGGATTTCGCGGAATGTCGGATAGCAACTGCGATGGCATCTTCCAGGCTCATGCCCTTTTGCCTTTCTGCTGTAAAGGAATGGATTAAGAAGATTGAGTAGTCCATGGCGACGGCCAGTTGCAGAACAGGACCGACGCTGGAGGTAAGGAAGGATATTTCCCCTAGAAAAATATTGGTTCCCATGTTGATAATTATGGCGATCCCCATGATGAGCAGGAACAGAATGGGTTCAAACCAGGATGTGGTTGTTAGAAGCAGCGTGATGAGGATTAGGATTACGCAGATTACGGTAGCCTTTTTTACTTCTATATTCAGGTTTTCACTAAGTGATTTATTTTGTACAGCCGCACCTATGAAATGACCCTTGTCGCCGGTGATAGCCTTGATTTTGTCAATTGCCTTTGAAGTCTTTTTGCTGGTATCGCCCTCGTCAAAGGTAATATCCATAACGGAATAGCCGTTTTTGTAATATTCGTCGATATCCTTGTTATCGATAAATTGGCCGGACTGGTAAATATCCTTTTTTGTATCGGCCCAAACGACCATATCCACACCGTCGACCGCTTCAATGCGGTCCTTGTAGGCCTTTGCCTGATACAGCGTCACATTGTCGATCATGACTCGCGCTGTTCCCGGATACCCGAATTCCTTTTTCATTACGCTGATTCCCTTTTGCGAAGGTGTGGTATCCGGCAGGTATTTTGTTAAGTCATAGTTAATTCCGACAAAACTGTTCAGAAAAGCGCTGATAATTACCAAGACGATGAAAAATCTTTCGATATGTTTCCGCTTGTTAATAATAAAATCGACAATAGAATGCGATTGCTTCTTTGAGTCCTGTAGTTTCATTCGTGCCGCGCTCCTATTTCATATTTTGTGCTGAAATGATCAATGATTTTGAAAATTTCGATTCCCGGGCGGTTCAACAGCTCAGTAATTCCGTAATGGACAGATATAATTCATGCTTGATACTGTCGATTGGATAAGGCATTTCCAGCACGATGGAGTTGTAACAGACGGCCCCCACCATGGAAACAACGATGAAAAGACGCTGTTTTGCCACTTCGCTGTTACTTCCTTTTGTAATAAAGTGCTCGATAAAAACTCGCTTTGCCTCTTCCATTTCTTCACAAGTGAGCGCTTTTTCATAAAGGCCATAGGAAAGGTTTTTGTAGATCAGGGATAACAGCTCCTTGTTCTTTTTAAAATAGTTCAAGAGGTAATCTACAAAAAAAATGACGCTTTCTGTGAAGTCCATTTTGTCAGTCTTATGCTTTTCTGCAACGGCCTTCATAGCGCTGTCAAACAGGGCGGAGCTTTTGTGCAATATAATCTTGTCCACCAGGTCGTATTTGTTTTTACAGTAGAGGTAGAAAGTTCCTTTGGCAACGCCGGCTTTTTTTACAATGTCGTCGATTACCGTGTTGTGCACGCCGTTTGACGTGAACAGTTCATAGGCGGAATCATAAAGCCTGGTCATTTTGATTCTTTTGTTTTCCGTTACTTTTGTCTTTTTCACCCCAGCTTAGTCCTTTCTGTTCTATACTATTGAAATCTATTTTTTATTTACGATAAAATGACTTTTAGTCATTTGTATTATAATCCTTTGAAAAAAGGCTGTCAAGGCACAATTGAACAAATTCAACCTGGGTTTAATGAATGTTATTGTACACAATAGTATATTTTGTGTACAAATTGATTGATGGTGGCATTATGCGCTGCATAACCAGACCTCTCTGGGGTTAAAATCCGCGCTGGTGAAGCGAAGAAACGTTGCCGTCATAACCATTCCATACATCATTAACGAATAATAATGAATAAAGCGTAAAATTTTCATTAATTTGGGTAAATAAGTTGAAATTTTACCACGTATGCACTATAATAATACAGAAGAACAATAGCCTTAAAAACGGACTTTGATGCATTTACTCTAAAATAGACGTAGCGTTTCAAACCGTTGTGTCTATTTTTGAATATAAGAATTTTAGTTTATTATTCTTTTTGAATGAATTGTTAATTTTATTTTTATTCTTACATTGTGACCGGCATGTGACCGGGCAGATTTATAATGTTACTAATGTATAGAATAAAGGTGATGAAATGCATCATGCAAAGAGGAAGATTAACGCCGGCTCAAAGTGTTGTTTACCTTAACTCCGTAAAAAGTGAGACTTTAAAAGGACATATATATAGTGAGCATTATAAAAAAACGATGCAGTTCCAAAGCGAATGGGAATTGCTCAACGGCATGGATAACATGTTTGACAGCATTGGATTTCCGCAGGCAGCATTCCAAAGCCGTAAATTTCGTTATAAGAAAGCAAGAAGAATTGTGAAAAGGGTGGAGGATACCGTGGACGAATCCCTGAACGTTTTTTTAAAAGAGAAACCGACAACCTTCATCGTCAATGTGCAGTACCGGATGAACGGCACCTGGCAAGGGACAATTACTTGGGTTGAGAAAAACCAGACCCAGCATTTTCGTAGCGCGTTTGAAATGCTAAAGCTGATGGAGCAGGCAAACATGCAGGGAAATACGGAAGTCATCCGCTGGGAAGATGAAAAACGAGATAGCTGATAAAAACTTTTTCCTTTTTGTACACCACATAAAAAAGAACTTGAACAGTTTTCGCTGCTTCAAGTTCTTTTTTATGTGGATTGTATTTTAATTTAACCATTTCTGTTCAAGATCCAGAACCATTGCTTCATAGGATTTCGCACATTCCTGTAAACGCCCTTCTTCCAGCTTTCTCAGGCAGGGCTTTAAATAACGGAGCCAGATATCCCGGTAAACGTCCTGCCGGTTGTTTGAACGTTCAATCGCACGCACAATCATCGGCGCAAACAGGTAGTATTCGCTGATTTTTGCCTTTCCCTCGGGCGTTTTTGCATACCAGTCGTCGCGGAAGCTGCGGAAGGCATTCAGTTCATAGCAGTTGTCATCCCTTTGAAGCGAGCGGCATACCGCGGTTGTAATATAGCAGAGTTTTTTCCGGAATCCGCTGCTGATGGATTCGTAATTGGATTTTCCCAACGGATTTTTCGGATAATGGGTATTCCATATTTTCAGAAAGCTGTCTGCGAGCGCTTCCGCCTGCGGCGTTTTGCGGGCTACAATTGCGGGAATGGTAAACGCCACGATCATATAGCGGTATTCGAAAAGGCGCGCGTCGCTTTCTTTTTTAATGCCAATTGCTTTTATCTGCTTTTGAAAACGGTCGAACAGTATACCCGCAAAATAGCCGGCGGCATCGTCGCCTTCCGTCGCCGCCATGCAGTATGCTTTCAACGCGGGAGAAATCATGCTTTCGTATTTTTGAAATGCGGAGGAATACGTACTGGAGCGGATATTTTTAAATTCCTCCGTACAAATAAAAATATCATCCGTCAAAAGGGATTCGGCTTCATCCATTAATCTTTGATAATTCTGGCCGGTTTCCTGTTTTGGATGTAGTAGTTCTTTTACGTTGATCGGCTGGGCGCAGTACATGCATACGATGCTTTCTGCGTTATCCGGAATTTGCAGTTCTTTTTTACAGTGGGGACACACGGCGCTTACGTAGGTCATAGGACACCTCTTTTAATCTGAGTTAGAGTTCTGCGTGTATTTTTTAATTCGTGAGAAACTTTCATCACTAATGACATGCTCAATGCGGCAGGAATCCTGCAAGGCAATTTCGCTACTGACACCAAGGGTCATTTCCAAAAATTTAGCAATTAATGTATGGCGTTCATAAACAGAGTCGGCCTTTTTTTTACCAGCCTCCGTCAGAACGAGGTTGCCGTTCGGCTCCATGGTAAGATAGCCTGCTTCCTTCAAAATCCCCATCGCGCGGCTTACGCTTGCTTTCGAGAAATTCATATAGTTGGCAACGTCGATCGAGCGGACATATCCGTTCTGGTTTTGCAGAATCAATATGGTTTCCAGATAATTTTCACCGGATTCCTGGATCTTCATAGATCATACCTCCTCCCATTGCGGAATGCTGATATTTCTTCATATTGTAGCATTGTTCATCAAAAATAACAAGTACGAGCAGTTTTCCTTCACAAATTTCACATACTTATCTTTTCCGACTTATGGTAGAATGGAATAGATCAAATTTTGAAACAAATTCGGAGGAACTATGATTACTGTATCAGATCTTAGCCTGGCATTCAGCGGCCAAAATCTGTTTTCCCATGTAAATTTGCTTTTTACGGAAGGAAACTGCTATGGCGTAATCGGCGCAAACGGCGCGGGAAAATCCACATTCCTGAAAATCCTGTCCGGGGAGCTTGAGCCTTCGAAGGGTGAGGTGTCGATTGACAAAAACCTTCGCATGTCCGTACTTCAGCAGGATCACCACGCCTATGATTCCTATACCGTGCTGGAAACGATCCTGATGGGGAACGAGCGCCTCTATGAAGTGCTGCAGCAGAAGAATGCAATTTATGAAAAAGAAGACTTCAACGATGAAGACGGTATTCGCGCCGCTGGACTGGAAGCCGAATTTGCCGAACTGAACGGCTGGGAGGCGGAAACAGAGGCAGGAAAGCTTCTGCAGGGCCTTGGTCTTGATAATATGCTGCTCTATGCACAGATGGATACGCTTACCGGCACCGAAAAGGTCCGCGTTCTGCTTGCACGCGCTCTGTTCGGGCAGCCGGATATTATTCTTCTGGATGAGCCTACCAACGACCTTGACAATAAATCCATCGCATGGCTGGAAAGCTTTTTAATGGACTATCCCGGAACCGTTATTGTTGTGTCGCATGACCGCCATTTTTTGAATAACGTCTGTACCCATATCGTCGATATTGATTACAACAAGATCAAAATGTATGTGGGCAACTATGATTTCTGGTATGAATCCAGCCAGATCATGCAACGCATGATGCGCGACCAGAACAAAAAGACGGAGGAAAAAATCAAGGAATTGCAGAGTTTTATCCAGCGGTTCTCCGCCAATAAGTCGAAATCCAGGCAGGCAACCTCCCGCAAAAAGCTGCTAGAAAAAATTACGGTTGAGGAAATGCCCGCTTCCTCCCGGCGCTATCCCTATGTGGGCTTCACAATGGATCGCGAACCCGGCAAGGAAATTTTAGAGGTGGAGGGGCTGACAAAGACGGTGGACGGCGTGAAAGTGCTGAACAACGTCAGCTTCCGCGTTAACAAGGGGGATAAGATTGCCTTTGTCGGTTCCAATGAGACGGCGAATACCACTTTGTTTAAAATCCTTATGGAAGAAATGGAATCGGACACGGGAACCTTTAAATGGGGCGTTTCGACCAGCCGTTCCTATTTCCCGCAGGATAACTCCCCTTATTTTAACGGCTGTGATAAAAGTATTATCCAATGGCTGGAACAGTATTCGAGCGATACGACGGAAACTTATCTGCGCGGCTTTTTGGGCAAGATGCTGTTTTCCGGCGACGATGTTTTAAAGCCGGTAAATGTCCTTTCCGGAGGCGAAAAAGTGCGCTGCATGCTTTCGCGCATGATGATGTTCGGCTCGAATGTCCTTGTATTGGACCAGCCGACCAACCATCTGGATCTGGAATCTATTACTGCGGTAAACAACGGGTTGATGGATTTTAAAGGTGTTGTGCTTTTCGCATCCCACGACCATCAGTTTGTGCAGACGATCGCCAACCGTGTTATTGAGATAACGGAGGACGGGATTATTGATCGTCTTTGCACTTATGACGAGTATCTTGAAGCGCGTGACGGTGTTTTAGCTTAAAAAACAAAGATTCTACGTTAGGAAGTGAAAAAATGGCAAGTGGAGAATTTATCCTTAAAATCAATTCGCGTTATAACCTTTTTACCAAGGCAGAAAGGAAGGTAGCGGATTACGTCCTTCAGAACCCCAAAAAAGTTTTGTTTATGTCGATTACCGACCTGGCGGAAGCGTGCGACGTTGGGGACACTAGTGTGTTCCGCTTTTGTAAAACCATGCAGCTCCAGGGATATCAGGAGTTTAAAATGCAGCTGTCCCTGAGCATTTCCGATGATGACGAAGATGACCGGATTGCCTCCATGCTGTCCAGCGAAATTACGCAGGAGGATTCGATTGAGGAAGTTGCCAGAAAAGTGCTTCAAATCAATCAGAATGCTTTGAACGAGACCTTTGATCTCCTTAATTATGAGGCATTAAGCCAGGCGGTTGACTATATGATTTCCGCGAAACAGATTTATTTCTTTGGCGTAGGTTCCTCCCTGATGACCGCGCAGGATGCCGTGAATAAATTTATCCGGATCACGTCGAAAATCCACAGCGTTCCCGACGCCCATATGCAGGCAATGGCCGCGTCCGTGCTGACGCCGGACGACCTTGCGTTTGTCATATCCTATTCGGGTGCGACAAAGGATACCATTCAGGTTGTCCGCCAGGCGAAGCAGGCGGGGGCAAAAGTGGTCAGCATTACCCGCTTTGAAAAATCCCCCCTTACTGCCTATTCCGATGTAGTAATTCTATGCGGTACCAATGAAGGCCCTCTTCAAGGCGGTTCCACCTCCGCCCGGATCAGCCAGATGATGCTTCTTGACCTGATTTACATGGAGTACTTTAAGAGAACCTATGACGTGAGCAGCCGGAATAAAAAGAAAACGTCGGGTGCAGTTTTGGAAAAGCTCTATTGAATAATTAAAACGGACGCTCCTGTGCAAACGACAGGGTGTCCGTTTTTTGTACGGTATTGAATCCAGAGAACGAAAAGCTTTGCGGCATTACTGGTAAAGCAGTTCACACTTTGTATTCAATAATGTTTATAGACAGGCGTATGGAGTTCGCATAAAGCAAACGATGCCCTGGCAGGATGGCATAGGAAAGGGGAATTACCATCTTGTTAAGGCGTTCTTTTTTAGTGCCCCGCAGCCGTGACCCCAATGTTTGCAATACGGGAAACAGAGGGATTCTACGGTGCGAAGGACGCGAAAAAAGGCAACAAAAAAGTGGCGGTATTCCTAAGCGGAAGTGCCGTCACTACATTGTTTAGCGCTCGTGAAGGGGGACATATTCCCTGTGGGCGGAAATGCTCTTATAAGCCGGACGGATAATCTTACCGACGTTAATTTGTTCCTCCAGCAGATGAGCGCTCCAGCCGGCGATACGCGCCATTGCGAAAACCGGCGTGAAAAGCTCCGGCGGAAGGCCGAGCATGTGGTAAACAAAGCCGCTGTAAAAGTCAATATTTGCGCTGACGCCCTTGTAGGTTTTGCGCCGGCGACCAATAACCTCCGGAGCGAGGCGTTCGACAAGGGAATAGAGCTTGTATTCCTTTGTAAGCCCTTTTTCTTCGGAAAGGCTCTTTACGAATTTTTTAAAGATGTTGGCGCGCGGATCGGAAAGGGAGTAAACAGCATGCCCCATGCCGTAAATCAAGCCGGCGCGGTCGAACGCTTCTTTGTTTAAAAGCTTATTCAGGTAATCGGCTACCTTATCTTCGTCTTCCCAGTCGTCGATATTCTTTTTCATATCTTCGAACATCATCATGACCTTGATATTCGCTCCGCCGTGCTTCGGCCCTTTCAGCGAGCTGAGTGCCGCCGCGATGACCGAATAGGCGTCCGTACCGGAAGAGGCGACCACGTGCGTGGTAAAGCTGGAGTTGTTTCCTCCGCCGTGCTCCGCGTGGAGAACCAGCGCAAGATCCAGGATCCGGGCTTCTAAAGCCGTATATTTGTTATCGATCCGCAGCATGTACAGAATGTTTTCCGCCACGGAAAGCTCCGGCTTCGGCGTGTGGATAAAGAAACTGTAATTCGGGTCCACATTATGGGCATAAGCCTGATAGCCGTATACCGCAAGCTGCGGGAACAGAGCGATCATTTCAAGGCATTGCCGCAGAACATTGGGTAGCGAAGTGTCGTTCGGCCTTTCGTCATAGGCATACAGTGTCAGAACGCTTCTGGCAAGCGTATTCATCATATCGAAAGTCGGCGCTTTCATAATGATATCCCTAACAAAATTGGTCGGGAGGGTTCTGTATTTGGACAGAAGCTGCTTGAATTTTTCCAGCCTTTCCGCGCTCGGTAATTCGCCGAAAAGCAGCAGATAGGTTGTTTCTTCAAAACCAAAGCGGTTTTCCGCGATAAAGCCGCGGACAATATCGACAATGTTAATTCCCCGATAGTAAAGTTCCCCTTCGCAGGGAACGCTTTTCCCATCGACTTCTTTTGAGGAGATAATATCGGAGATTTCGGTCAAACCCGTTAAAACGCCTTTTCCGTTAATATCCCGTAGGCCGCGTTTTACATCATACTTTGCATACAGCTCGGGGTCGATGGTGCTGTGGCTTTTGCAAAGGTCGGTCAGTTCTAGAATTTCAGGTGTTACTGCAAAAAAGTTTTCATCTACGTTTTTGGCCATTTTCCAACTCTCCTTTTTCTAAGTAGTAATAATTATACAATCTACCGTTGGGGAAATTTGGTGAGAATTCGGTTTACTATTCGAATTGCATAGCTAAAATCCTTGTAATCCGCTTCATCCAGCCCTTTCAGGTAGGATTTAATGAATTTATCAAACTTTTTACGACCTTCGTTAATGCATATCGCTGTTTCTTCCGAAATGGCGATCCGTATTTTCCGCCGGTCGTTTTGGTCAAGACTGCGGACAATATAGCCGTCTTCGTACAGCTTCTCAATTAATTTGCTCATTTGCTGGCGCGGTGTGTGTAGGCTTGCGGCCAAATCGCTCATAGTCATGGGGCCGTTCGCACATAGTGTGCACAGCGCGTTCAGCTGTAAAGTGGTAAATTTGCCTTTAAAATATTCTTCAAAAGGTTTTTCTAGCGCTCTGTGTACAAATAACATAAAATGAAAAACATCTTCATCAGCTTGTATGCAAGAATTGTCTGTCATACTAACACCCTTAGCCAATTATAATAAACATTTTATGACTATCATCATTTGATGAATTTAAGTTTAAATTATTTTTTGATTCAGTTCAAGTATCCACTTGTGAACATATTGTGAATTCTTATGTGAGTATGCGGTTAATTATACATTATATTCGTATTTGAAAAAACTTCCCTGTCCGGCAGAACTTGACAACATTTTCGGGAGAGCCTATACTTTTCTTTATACAGCCATTGGATTTTTATTAAAAAATGGCTCAAACCACAGCGGTTTGGGCCATTCTGCAGTATGTATTTATGAAATAAAAAATTGTTGTTTTACAAATGTAAATTATGAAATTACATAGAAGTATGCGATTATCAAATTTCTGCATTTCAGATAAAAAGGAGTAATCAACTATGATCAGCGTAAATGAAAAACTGGCTGCACTTCGCCGCAAAATGAAGGAGAATGGCGTGCAGGCCTGTATCATTCCTTCCTCCGACCCGCATATGAGCGAATACCTTCCCGAACACTGGCAGGCGAGAAGTTATTTTTCGGGCTTTGACGGTTCCGCCGGCACCCTTGTGGTAACTGAAAAGGAAAGCGGCCTTTGGACAGACGGCCGGTATTTTATTCAGGCGGCACACCAGCTTGACGGCAGCGAAATTGAATTGTACCGCATGGCGGTGAAGGGTGTTCCTACTTATACCGAATTTTTGGCCGATAAGCTTAACCAGGGCGAAACCGTCGGATTCGACGGTAAAATGCTTTCCGTTTCTTCAGTAAAGGAAATGGAGGAAAAATTCCAGGAGAAAAAGCTGAAGATCAAGTCGGTTGACCTTATTTGTGATATTTGGCCGGACAGGCCCGCCATACCCGCGTCGGAGGTTTTCATCCATGATGTAAAATACGCTGGTTACACCTGTAAAGAAAAGATTGAGCAGGTGCGTTCCGAACTGAAAAAACAGAAAGCGGACGGGGAAATCATCGCGCGGCTGGATTGTGTCGCATGGCTGATGAATATTCGCGCGGACGATATCGAATACAACCCGCTTGCGGTTTCCTACGCGGCGGTTTATATGGATTCTGCTTACCTGTTCATCAATACGAAGCGGGTTCCCGCCGAAGTTTTGGCGTATCTGAAAGAGAACGGCGTTACGGTTCAGGAGTACGAGGAAATTGATGCGGTACTGAAAAATATCAATACCAAGAAAACCATTTTGATTGACCCCGCAGGCTTTAATTACGAACTGTATCGGATTCTGAAACAGAATCCAAATGTTACCATAAAGGAAGGGGAGGATACGGTAACCGGCCTGAAGGGCGTGAAAAATGAAACGGAAATAAAGAATATTATCGAAGCGCATATAAAGGACGGCTGCGCGATGGTAGAATTCCGCGTAAAGCTCGATGAAATGCTGAAGAACGGCGAAAAGGTGACGGAATGCACGGTCTGCGACATGCTGAAAGAGTGCCGCGCAAAGCAGCCCAACAACAAGGGCGAAAGCTTCAGCACAATCGCCGCTTATAAAGGGAACGCCGCAATGATGCATTATTCGCCGAAACCGGATACCTGCAGTACCATTCAAACCGAAGGCTTCCTGCTTGTGGATTCCGGCGGGCAGTACCTTGAGGGGACAACCGATATCACCCGAACCTTTGTTATGGGCCCACTTACGCAGAAGGAAAAAGAGCATTATACGTATGTTCTGAAAGCACATATTGCCCTGGCTTCCGCCGTGTTTCTGGAAGGCTGCACCGGCGGAAATGTGGATATTCTCAGCCGCGAACAGGTTTGGAAGCATGGCATTGATTACCGTTGCGGCACCGGGCATGGTGTCGGGATGTTCGGCGGCGTGCATGAAGGCCCGCAAAACCTCCGCATCAGCAGCAATGTCGTGCTGAAAAAGGGAATGACTGTTACCAACGAACCCGGCATTTACGAAGAGGGCAAGCACGGTATCCGCACGGAAAATATCATGCTTGTTGTCGAAGACCGGAACAACGAATACGGCCAGTTCTATCGGTTTGATATCATCACGTATTTCCCGATTGATACCGCGGGAATCGTCATGGATCTGATGTCCGACGAGGATATTGCATGGCTGAATAATTATCATAAGCTGGTTTATGAAAAGCTGTCGCCGCGCCTTTCTGGCAAAGAGCTTGCGTGGTTGAAAGAACACACCACGCCGATCAGCAGATAATTACATATTTAAGGGACGTGCTGTGAAAACACAGCGCGTCCTTTTTTGTACGAAAACAGTACGAAAACTCCCGGCACAGCCGGGACGGCTGCCCTTTTGAAGGAAAACTTCTTCTGGAATCAATCTTCGTTAAACCGGGAAAGAAAAGCTTTGGTGCGCTCGTTCTGCGTGTTTTCAAAAATCTGCTCCGGCCTGCCCTGCTCAATAATGGTTCCGTTATCCATAAAAACAACGTAATCCGCAACGTCGCGAGCAAATTTCATTTCATGCGTAACAACCGCCATGGTCATGCGTTCCGAAGCGAGGGAGCGGATGACCTTTAATATTTCCCCGGTAAGCTCCGGGTCGAGTGCGCTTGTTGGCTCGTCGAAAAACAGGATGTCCGGATTCATGGCAAGTGCGCGTGCAATAGAAACACGCTGCTGCTGGCCGCCGGAAAGCTGGCAGGGGTAGGCGTTCGCTTTGTCGGACAGATCCATTTTTTTCAGCAGCGCAAGCGCGGTGATTTCCGCCTCTTCCTTGGACTTGTTGAGTACCCGGATGGGCGCTTCCGTAATATTCTGCAGGACGGAAAAATGCGGGAACAGGTTGAAATTCTGGAAGACAAGTCCAATGTGCAATCCTATCTTAACGCAGGACGCACGATCAGAATAAACAGCCTTGCCGGCTGCGTCATTCTTAACTAGTGTTTCGCCGCAAATGGTAATTTCTCCGGAATCCACCGTTTCAAGCTGGGTGACGCAGCGAAGGAAGGTGCTTTTTCCGGAACCGGAAGGCCCGATGATGGCAAGAACCTCTCCTTTATTTATTTCTATGGAAATTCCGTTCAGCACCTGGGTGCCGTCGTAACTCTTTTTAATATTCTTTGCAGATAAAATTTGCATGGATGGTCCCCCTTAACGGTAATAGTCCAGTCGTTTTTCCGCTATGGTGAAGCAGCGGGTGACAATCCCGTTCATAATCAGGTAGAAAGCGCCTGCGATCACCAGCGGTGTCATTTCTACAGCGGATGAAACCCAGTTGGAGGTTACCTTCAGCAGTTCCACAATTCCGATTACCTGCGCAAGCGAAGTATCCTTTACAAGAGTAATAAATTCGTTGCCCATCGGGGGAATAATGTGCTTTATAACCTGCGGAAGAATAATGCGAAAAAAGGTTTGCTTCCGCGTAAAACCGAGGACCTTTGCCGCTTCGTACTGACCCCTTGGGATCCCTTCAATTCCTCCTCGGAAAATCTCCGCAAAATAAGCCGCGTAATTCAGAACGAACGCGACCTCGGCAGCCAAAACGCGGTCAAGCTGAATGCCGAAAAGGGGCTTGAAAGCGTAGAAGAAAAATAAAAGCTGAAGCATCAGCGGCGTGCCGCGCATCAAAAGTATGTATAGCCTTACCGGCAGGTTAATGACCGCGATTTTGCTCATTCGTCCTTTGGCAACAAGCAGCCCCAGCGGAAGCGAAAAAATCAGCGTGACAAAAAAGATGCGCAGGGACATAAGCGTTGCTTCCAGCATCTGTGTCAGCAGCATTTGATAATTCATGAATGAGAACCTCCAAATATTCAATGCACCAAGGATAAAAAGCCAAAGGCACGGAACCGGACCTTGTCCGATTCCATGCCGCTTGGGAAAAAATGGTGGCTCCAACCGAGTGAAGAGAAAACTTCGGTTGGAGGTCTATACATGGCTTCCTTGGTTACCATCCTCGGAATGCTGTAGTATGGCATTAGAAAGTTTACTTTCCGATGGTCGTAACATCCTTATCGAACCATTTTTTTGAAATTTCGGCCATTGTTCCGTCGGCCGCCATTTCTTTCAAAGCACCTTCAATTTTTGTTTTCAGCGTGTTGTCCGTTTTGCGGAAACCGATTACATAGTCCTCGGTTGCAAGGGAGGAGTCCTTACCGTCCTTTTCCTGAAGAATCCGGTAGGCGTTAGGATTATTCGCCAGGTAATAGCGGGCGACAACCTCGTCGATAGCGATGGCATCGATTGTGCCGTTTTGCAGTTCAAGTACTGCTTTCGAGTAGTCGTCGATCTGCACCACCGATTTTAGGGAATTTTTAAATTTTTCATTGGAATTCAAGGCGGATTCGGCGGAAGAGTCCGACTGCACGCCGATTGTTTTCCCGGCTAAAGAGTCCAAGCCTTGGAAAGAAGAATTCGTTTTCACCAGGATAATCTGCTGGTTCTTCATGTACGGCGTGCTCAGATTGAATTTTTCTTCCCGTTCGGGGGTTTTGCTGAAGCCGTTCCACAGGCAGTCCACGTTGCCGTTGTTCAGCTCAACCGTTTTGTTATCCCAGTCGATTGGCTGGGTTTTCAGCTCGATGTTCAGGCGTTTGCAGGCTTCTTTTGCAAGATCAAGGTCGAAGCCGACCAACTGGCCCGACTTCGTATCAATATATCCCATGGGTGGGAACGCGTCGTCCAAACCAAGCACCAGCTTGCCGGATTTCTGTACTTTGTTCCAGGAATCATCCTCTGCCAGGGCGGAGGAACCGGAGCTGGTGGCGCTGTTGACGATACCGCAGGCGGCGCAGGAAAGAGCGATTCCGGCGGTTAATAACAATGCAATAATCTTTTTCATAATAAACCTCATTTCTTTGATCTTCCGTTAGTATATTACCTTATTAGCACGCTAAAGTAAAGAGGGAAATAAAATTTCGTTGAGTTGCACCACGAACCCTTTTCTTTTTCGGGACTGGACAGCGATATAGACAAAGCCGGAACGTATCATAGAACATAAAGCTGTTTTTGCTCCGCTTAGCTGTCAGATATAGGGTATATTTATTTTAAATACAATCTAAACTAAGCTTAACATGTATTTAACATTACCCCGTTATTATTAAGCCGGACTTAATAAATAGGAATACTTAGGAGGGGCAATAATGAGAAAAATGCTATCCGTCATTTTATCGGCTGCAATTCTGTGTTTTGCTTTTGTGGGGTGCGATTCGGAAATTCAGGGAACCGTTTCCACAAATTCCATGTTGGAAACATCGGCTGAGAGCACTACCACCGACACATCTGCCTTAAGTGGAAAGTTAACCCTGAACGGCTCAACTTCCATGGCGAAGGTCTGTCAAGCTCTTGGCGAAGCTTTTGAGGCAAAGTATCCGGGGGTAACGGTTGAGAAAGCCGGAACGGGTTCCGGCGACGCGGCGAAGGCAGTACGTGCGGGAACAGCTTTCATCGGAGATCTTTCAAGAAATATGAAACCGGAGGAAAATCCGGGTGATTTTGAAATCGTTCCGATCGCCATCGACGGGATTGCCGTTGCTGTCAATACGGACAACAAGGTATCCAATTTATCTAGTGACCAGATTGCAAAAATCTTTACCGGGGAAATTACCAATTGGAAGGACGTTGGGGGAGACGACCGGAAAATTACCGTTCTGGGGCGCGAAGCCGCGAGCGGTACGCGCGACGGGTTTGAAAGCATTTTTAAATGCGAAAAAAAGTGCAAGTATGCCGCGGAGCTTTCTTCTACCGGCGAGGTTGTAAACAAAGTTGGAAGCGACAAGGGAGCCATTGGCTATGTTTCACTCGATTCGCTGAACAACAGCATAAAAGCGGTTGACATTGACCATGTAAAAGCAAATGAAGAAAATATTGTGAACGGAACCTATAAAGCGCAAAGACCGTTTATAGAAATTTACAAAAAAAACACGGACAGCGACCTCGTGAAAGCATGGTTTGCGTTTGTAAAATCAGAAGAGGGGAAGGCTGTAATTAAAAAAGCAGGGTTGGTAACGGTACAATGAGCATGGTATTCAACAGCATGAAGAACACGCGAAAGGATCGAAAAAAGAACCGTGTGAAAAAAGGCATGGCGGTTGCGTTGAGCCTTGGTTCCGTTTTTTCATTTTTTCTTCCGTATATGCAGTTCGTTTTTAAGGATACAACGTATTTGGTGAGCGGATTTCAACTCGCTACGGCAAAGGGCTTCCGCGTGCACGGATCGGGACTCAGCGCGGTGGTAACGATTCCGGTGCTGGCCAGAGCCGCGGTGATTTCCGGCATGCTGTTTGCGGCTGCCGGAATCATTCTGCTGATTTTCCGAAAGCCTGTATTCGCCGCAATTGCCTATGCTTTGTCCGGAATTACGCCGCTGCTTGTATTGATCTCCACTACTTCGATTCAGACGGCGGTTACACAACTGAATATCAGCAAGGTTTCGATTTACTGTCTTTGGCCCTTTCTTTATGTACTGGCCGGTGGAATTGCCTGCGCGGTGCTTTCCGTTTGGACGCAGGGGGCGGAAAAACTTGCGGAATCCATTTTCCTTGTATTCTCCTGCGTTTCCATTGGCTCGGTTGCTTTTATAACGGTTTATATCTTTGCCGCCGGTTCCCCCGCTATTGCGCAGATCGGATTGGGGCAGTTTCTGTTCGGAAGGGAGTGGAATGCGGAAGCTGGGGCGTTCGGCATCCTCCCGCTTATTCTATCCTCTGTTGCGGGAACGGCCGGTGCGGTTCTTCTTGGTGTACCCGTTGGAATTTTGACGGCGGTATTTCTGGCGGAAACGGCAAAGCCGCAGTTGGCAAGGCTTGTTCATCCGGCAATTGAGCTGCTGGCGGGAATTCCGTCCGTTGTGTACGGATTTTTCGGGATGCAGGTGATTGTTCCGGCAATCCGCAGTTTTCCGCCCTTTCAGAACCATACCATTGGCGACAGCTTGTTGGCCGCCATTCTGATCTTAGCGATTATGGTGCTTCCTACCATTGTCAGCGTTACGGAAACCTCTCTGAAAGCGGTGCCGCAGGCCTACCGCGAGGCTTCGCTTGCCTTAGGAGCGACGCCTGTTATTACGATTTTTAAAGTCAGCATTCCGGCCGCCCGGTCGGGCATCCTTGCCGGTGTGATTCTGGGGGTCGGCCGCGCGATCGGCGAAACCATGGCGGTAATTATGGTAGCAGGCAATGTGGCAAATATGCCGACGCTTCTTGGCACGGTGCGCCTGCTCACAACCGGTATTGCCATGGAAATGAGCTATGCCTCTGGTTTGCACCGCCAGGCGCTTTTTGCCATTGGGCTGGTGCTGTTCCTTTTTATTATGATTGTGAATATTAGTTTTACGTTTATATCGAGGAGAGGAGTGCGGATGGATGCTAGGTAATTCGCTGTATGGTAAAAGGAAACGCCCCGCCGACGCTGCGCTAAAATTTCTGATCAATGCTGCGGCGGCTCTGACGGTTACCGTCCTCGCGGGAATTCTGCTCTATATTCTCGTAAACGGGCTTCCGTATGTATCGTGGACATTCCTTTCGACGGCCTATTCCGAAACCGACGAAAGTCTGAAAGGAATCCTGCCCATGCTCATCAATACCATGTACATTGTAGGGATCACGCTGCTGATTTCCGCGCCAATCGGAATTTCCACGGCCATCTATTTAACGCAGTATGCCAAGCAGGGAAGGTTCGTAAAAGCAATCCGCTTTACCACTGAAGTACTTTCGGGTATCCCGTCAATCCTGTTTGGGCTGTTCGGATACACGGTGTTCTGTATCCTTTTCCGCCTGCAAACCTCCATCCTTGCGGGGTGCCTTACCATGTCCATTACTGTTCTGCCTACAATCATCCGTACTACGGAAGAAGCGCTCCTTTCCGTCCCGGATGCTTACAAGGAGGGCGCGATGGCGCTCGGGGCCGGGAAGCTGCGCGTCGTAATGGGAATGGTCCTTCCCTGTGCGTTGCCCGGCGTACTTACTGCCGTTATTCTGGCAATGGGGCGGATTGTTGGGGAAAGCGCGGCGTTGCTGTTTACTTCTGGGTTGTCCTATAATATGCCGCGTGGCTTTTTTCGGCAGATTTTTGCCAGTGGCCGCACTTTGACGCTGCATTTATACCAGACCGCGCGCGAAGCTTCTTCCCCCGACGCTATGCATATTGCTTTTGCAACCGCGGCGGTGCTGCTGATCCTGGTTTTTTTGCTCAACCGGATTGCAGAACTGTTTTCCCGTGCTCTTAGGAAAGGATAAGAAATGGAAAGTAAAATTGTGATAGAGGATTTAAATTTATATTACGGCGATTTTCAAGCATTAAAGGGAATCTCTATGGAAATTCCCAAAAATCGGATTACGGCTTTTATCGGCCCTTCCGGCTGCGGAAAATCTACCTGTCTGAAAACGTTGAACCGTATGAATGATCTGGTGGAAAACTGCAAAATTACAGGAACCGTAAAAATTGACGGAGAGGATATTTACGACCCGCGTACGGATGTGACTTTACTGAGGAAGCGCGCAGGCATGGTGTTTCAGAAGCCGAATCCGTTCCCCATGTCGCTGTACGATAATATTGCTTACGGCCCGCGCATTCACGGGATAAAATCTAAACAGGCGTTGGATGAAATCGTGGAAAAATCCTTGAGAAGCGCCGCGCTGTGGGACGAAGTGAAGGATCGGCTGAAAAAATCCGCGCTTGGACTTTCGGGCGGGCAGCAGCAGCGCCTGTGCATTGCGCGCGCGCTGGCTGTGGAGCCAGATATTCTTCTGATGGATGAGCCGACTAGTGCGCTCGACCCGGTTTCCACGCTGAAAATAGAGGACTTAATGGACGATCTCCGTGAAAAATATACGGTGATCATCGTAACCCACAATATGCAGCAGGCCGCACGCATTGCCGATCGTACCGCATTTTTTCTTCTTGGTCAGATTGTGGAATATACGGATACGCTTACGATGTTCAACAATCCGAAGGACGAACGTACGGAACGCTATATTACCGGGCGTTTCGGTTGATTTCTTATAGCTATTTCAGAAATAACCCTGTATAATAAAAGGAGGGATTCCTATGCCCAGAAAAATTTTTGACAGGGAAATTGCGAACCTCATTTCGCAGATGACCAATATGGGAAATGCCGTTGACCAGCGTATCGAGGAAACAATCGCCGCGCTGCGCACAATGGATTTGAAAAAGGCGGCGGATGTCGCGGGCAGCGACAATGAAATTGACCAGATGGAGCACAATATTGAAAAATTGTGTATGAACCTGATTGCGCTGCAGCAGCCGCTGGCGTCCGACCTACGGGTGATCGCAGCCTGCCTGAAAATCCTTACCGATATTGAGCGCGAAGCCGACCAGTGCGCGGATATCTGTGAAATCTTGACGATTGGGGAACTGAACACCAACAGCCTCGCCATTAGCCATGTGGTACAGATGATGGAGGCCGCGCGGGCAATGTTCCGCAGTGCGATGGACGTTTTTCTCAGCCGCGACGTGGAAGCCGCGCGGGAGGTCTGCCTCAGCGACGATAATGTGGATTCCATGTTTGCGAAAATTATCCTGGAGGTTTGCGGAATTATTACGGAAAATCCGAGCAACGTAATGCGCGAAGTGGATTTGCTTTTTATTTCAAAATACGTGGAGCGTATGGCCGACCATGCTACCAATATCGCCGAATGGGTCATCTATATGGAAACAGGAGTCCATCCCGATTTGAATACAAAAGAAATGTAGGGGATACGAATGGCACTTATTTATATAGCGGATGATGAAATGAATATCCGGACGTTGGTCGCAATCGGGTTAAAGGACAGCGGGTTTGAAACCGCTGCGTTCGCCGACGGGACGGAACTGCTGAACGCCGTAAAACAGCGGCGGCCGGACGCGATTATTTTAGACTGGATGATGCCGCATCCTGATGGGCTGGCGGTTTGCCGGGCTTTACGGGAGGATTCCGCCACACGGAATATTCCGATTCTGATGCTGACGGCGCGGGGAGCCGAAATTGACCGTGTGCTAGGGCTTGAAATCGGGGCGGACGATTATATTGTAAAACCGTTCAGCGTGAAAGAACTGTGCGCCCGTGTCCGCGCCGTCCTGCGCAGGACGGCGCGGCCGGTGGCTGCTGCGCCGGAGCTGTCGATTACGAAGGGAAACCTCAGTGTGGATATTCTGCGCCATACGGTTAAAAAAGACGGCAGGCCCATTGAACTGACGCTGAAGGAATTCGATCTTCTGGTGATGCTGATGAAAAACAGCGGGAAGGTTTTGACGCGCAATATCCTGCTCGACAAGGTTTGGGGTACGGAATATTATGGCGATACCCGCACGGTGGACGTACATATCCGTTACCTGCGCCAGAAAATCGAGGATAACCCGGACAGTCCTAGCTACATTTATACGGTGCGCGGGGTCGGCTATAAATTTACCGAACCGGATTAAGCGGAGGCAGCTATGAAAAAGAAGCTGATGCTCAGCAATGCGGCGATCATCATAGTGGGGTTTGCCGCGGCGTTTTTGCTGGCGGGATTCGAGATTCAACAGCAGTATTACAAAGAGTTCACAAGGCGGCTCGACACCGCTCTCAGCATTCTGTCCACGCAGACAGAGGAAATCCGGCGGAACCCTGAGGCCGCCGCAACGGCGGTGGGCGTTCAGCTCAAGCAGTCCGATCAGGAAATGCGCATTAGCATTATCGATCTGAACGGGAAGGTTACCGGCGACAGCGCGGATACGGAAATCAACCAAAACCACAGCAACCGCCCCGAAATCCTTCAGGCAAGGGAAAAGGGGCGGGGCTACGATACGCGCGTCAGCACAAGCTTGAATGAGCAGTATTACTATGAAGCACTGTATGTTCCGGATCAGTTTTTCATTCGTGCGGCGCTGCCGACGAGGGATCTGGACGACATTCTTGAAAAGCTTTGGACGATCGCGGCGCTGAGCATGCTTTTTGGAATTGCAATCGTTTTCCTGGTGACAGGAATCTTGGTCTGTCGCATGGCAGAACCGCTGAACCGCCTGACAGAATCGGCGAAACGGATTTCCGAAGGGGATTATTCCAGCCGCGTAAAGGGAAATTATAAGGATGAGATCGGTGAGCTTGCCTGTTCCTTTAACAGGATGGCGGAAAACACCGAAGCCGCTTTCTCGCAGCTTACGGCCAAGCAAAACCAGCTGGAAGGCGTGCTTCAAGGAATGGACGATGGCGTGCTTGCCGTGAATAAGGAAAACCAGATTCTTTTTCTGAATCATAGTGCCCGGAAGCTTTTGGATCGGTTGAGCTTTAAAGAGGGCTCAACCTTTGAGGGCAGCCTTTTAATTGGGAAAATTGCCGGGTTAATGAAACAGGCGATGGATTCCTCAAAAGCTGAAAAGGAAACGATTATGGTAAGCCCGGGGGACAAACAGTTTACCGTTTATGTTTCCCCCATTGCCGGGCAGGAGCAAGAGTCCGCGCTAGCTGTTATTACAGATGTGACCCTGATGCATAAGCTGGAGCAGATGCGAAGCGAATTTGTCGCAAATGTTACGCATGAACTGAAAACACCGTTGACGTCCATTAGCGGGAGCATCGAGCTTTTAAAAAGCGCGGATCGCGACGAGGGAACCCGCCGCTATTTCTACGATGTGCTGGATATTGAAACGGAAAGGCTGCGCCGTTTGATTGACGATATGCTGGCGCTGTCCCAAATTGAAAATGCCAGGGAAGACCCGAGCGTCTGCTCCTGCAATCTGGCGGAGGAACTCAAGCAGTGTGTGGACCGCCTTCTCCCGATGGCGCAAAAAAGCAATGTAGCGCTTGTTCTGGATGTCGACCGTTCCCTATTCGTTTCCGCGTCGCCCACAAGGCTGCAGCAGCTTTTCGGAAACTTGATAGAGAACGCGATTAAATACAACAAACCGGGCGGGAGCGTGACGGTTACGCTCCGCCGGCAGAAACAAACCGCGGTTATCAGCGTAAAGGATACCGGAATAGGTATTGCGCCGGAGCATTTTGACCGGCTGTTCGAACGCTTTTACCGTGTAGACACAAGCCGTTCCCGCGAAATTGGCGGGACGGGGCTTGGACTTTCGATTGTGAAGCACCTCGCCGCCCTTTACGGTGGGGAAGTCGGCGTGGAAAGCGAAATCGGGAAGGGAAGCAATTTTATGGTTCGCCTTCCGCTGCTTTCCGCGAAGGCAAATCCGGAAGGCAGCGCACAATAATGGGCGAAGCCAGCCAAGTTGAATATTAGGAATACTATGAAAAAGCATCCGGGTGAATTTTGAACCGGATGCTTTTTTGTATAGCTTGGTATATCATATAAAATTTTGTAAATCTTAACAGGGGAGGGATATTCTATGAAATCGATTTGGAGCGAAAGCTGCAGCCTGCCGAAAAGGGATTCGCTGAAAGACGATATGGTTGTAGAAACAGTCGTGATCGGGGCGGGAATGGCAGGGCTTCTTACGGCGTACCTGCTGCAAAAGGAAGGGATGAAGGTTGCGGTGCTGGAAGCGGCGGAGACAGCAAGCGGCGTAACAAAAAATACAACGGCAAAAGTTACCATACAGCATAATCTGATTTACAACAGCTTGATACAGAACATTGGAGAGGAACAGGCAAAGCAATACGCCGATGCAAACCAGAAAGCCATTGAAATGTATCGAAGCATCATTTCGGAAAACGACATTGACTGCGATTGGGAAACAAAGCCCGCGTTTGTGTATTCCCTTAACCGGATGGAAGACATTGTGGCCGAGACGAATGCTGCGCTCAGTCTTGGAATTCCCGCGGAGTTTACAACATCCACAGGATTGCCGTTTGAAGTGAAGGCGGCGGTGAAATTTTCCAATCAGGCGCAGTTTCATCCGCTTAAATTTATACAGGCCATTTCAAAGGATTTGGAGATATATGAAAACACGAAAGCGTTGATCGTGCGCGGGGATAGCATTGTTACAAATCGCGGCAGGGTGACGGCGGATAAGATTGTTATTGCGACCCATTTCCCCTTCATCAATGTTCCGGGCTGGTATTTTGCGCGTATGCATCAGGACCGTTCCTATGTTATCGCGCTGGAAAATGCGGAAGATCCGAACGGAATGTATATCGACGCAGATCCGGACGGTTATTCTTTCCGCAGCTATGCAGGGCTGCTGCTGATTGGCGGCGGAGGACATCGTTCCGGCAAGCATCCGGGAACAAGCAGCTATGAAAAACTGCGTGCATTCGCAAAAAAATATTATCCGAACAGCTGCGAGGTTTTCCATTGGTCCGCACAGGATTGCGTGTCATGGGATAACATACCTTATATCGGCAAATACAGTTCTTCCACTCCGAATCTGTTTGTGGCGACCGGGTTTAAAAAATGGGGCATGACAACTTCGATGGTAGCCGCCATGATTCTCAGCGATAAAATTTGTGGGCGCACGCATAAAAACGCGGAGGTTTTTTCCCCGCAGCGTTTTCATGCGTCTGCCTCCGCAAAAAACCTTTTCACCGACGCGGGTCAGTCGGTGGCTGGCCTTACCGCGGGTTTGTTTTCCCCGCCAAAGCGCAAATGCGCGCATTTAGGCTGCCGGGTATACTGGAATCCGGATGAAGAAACATGGGACTGCCCCTGCCATGGTTCCAGATATACCAAGGACGGTAAACTGATTAGCAATCCGACGCTGAAGGACTTAAAAAGTAAGTAAGGCTGTTTGCGGACGGAATCCGGAATGAATATGCATAAGGCAATTCCGTCCGCGCATAATAAGCTCGGAGGTGATTGCAATGCCAAAGGATAGCCAGCCGGATAATAAAATCAGCCGGATCAAGAAGGCAAACGGACAGACGCCCATTACAAGGGAAAATCAAAATAAAAACCGGAATGCGAAGAAACAATCCATTAAAAATAACGACGTGTAAGGAGGCAGCAGTATGGCAAAGGCAGGAATGAGGCGCCCGGATCCGAAGGATCCGCACGGCACGGAAAGTAATCATAAAATGCATATCCCGAAAAACGATGTGAAGCCCGTACCGGAAATCCAAGGAAAGGCGAAACACACAAAAGAGAAAGCCGCCCCCATGTAAAAAAGTTATGTAAGACCGGGCGAGGTTTGAGCCCCGCCCTAACAGGGTGAATATCCATGCACATTCGGCACGTTTTTTCAAATACGATATTTGCCCTGCACGCTATTATCTTATGCTTCGCGCGATCGATTATGAATGTTAATATTTGTTTGCCAGATTTGCTACAAAATCATGCATTTCCCGGTTTGAGCGCACTTCGTGCGTATGCTCCAGAATTTCCTGCTGCTTTGCTTTGGGAAGCGCTGCAAAGTACTCCATTGCTTTTTCATTCTGGGCAAGCGCCATTCCAAAACCCAATGGCAGATCCAATATTACCACCTCCGGCGTTAGTGTTCGCTTCAATAAAATAAAAAATTCAGCCTTTTGTGCTTTTATTCCAATACACAATATGCTATTATTAAAATAAATCCCAAAATAAGGAGGAGGATTTAAATGGAAAGAACATATGTCATGCTGAAGCCGGACGCTTTAAAAAGGAAATTAGCCGGAAAAATCATAACAAGGATCGAAGAAAAGGGTTACATAATTGCCGATGCAAAAATGATGCAGCTTGACGAAGCGATATTAAGGGAGCATTACGCGCATCTTGCAGATAAACCTTTTTTCCCCAGTATTGTGGAATACATGGTTTCCGGACCGGTGCTGGCAATGATTGTGGAAGGGGAAAACGCTGTATTGGGGATGCGTAAAATTGTAGGCGCAACAAAATTTGAGGATGCGCAAGCAGGTACAATTCGCGGGGATTATGCGTTCAACACGCAGGAAAACCTGATCCATGCTTCCGATTCCATTGAAAATGCTGAAATAGAAATTGAACGTTTCTTTAAAAAATAATAAAAATGGCGGCGGAAATTTTCCGCCGCCTTATCTTATATTTAAGTATATCAAGCTACCGTAATGACACAATGCCGCACAGGGCTCTGACCGGAGAGCGTGGAATAAACGCCGGTACATCCGGCTTTGACCGCCTGAATCTTATAATAATAGCTGTTACCGGATTTTACAAGAGAAACCTGTTTTAATACGCTGCCGTTTCCGGTTGTAAAGTACGGTTTTTCGCTTGTCCCAATCGGGGTAAATTTGAACTGATATGTTTTTCCGGGTTTCATAGTAAACGACATTGTCGTATCGGAAAGAACCGATTTTGCACGCCCATGTGCCGTGAACGCAACGGAAGTTGTGCCCGTTCCGGTCGTAATCAATGCCGAGCCCTCACCGACGTTCGTGATTTTGTAGAGATAGCCGTCCGGGAGTTTTTTGCTGAATGCAACGGTAACTGCGGAGGGGTTGGAAGAAACCGCCGGCGGCGGGGAAGAACGGGTCGTTGTAATCTTATAATAATATGTATCGTTGGTGCCGAATGTGTAATCCCATGTGGTGTCGGAGATTAGCACATCATCTCCGTCTCCGCTCAGATTCGGATTCGTCGGATCAACTGGTGTGGTGTTCTGGCCGTTGGCTGAATAGTCCACATAGGAATAATCAAGGTCAACGACGCCGGTCGTAATGCCAGGAACATTCCCGGAACCATATTGCCACATGGTGTAGGGTTTATCGTATTTTGCAACGTCTACGCCCCAGTTTGCAACCCATTTGTCGTAGCTGTCCAACTCGGGGCTGGATAAGTTTGAATTAAAGAAACTCGGGGAGCTGTAAATTCCCGCTTTATATCCTGCATTTTCAATGGCGGAGCAGAAAGTGACGGCAATGCTTGTAAGCTGTTCTCTGGACAGCGTGCGCTGTCCCTGATATTCAATATCGTAAAAGACCGGATAGTCCAAATGGCGCCCGTTTAAAATGCTGAGGCACATTCTGGCTTCTTCTGCGGCTGCGGCTGTGGTTGTCGCATAGCTGAAATGGTAAACGCCGACTTTAATGCCGTTCGCCGTCGCGCCGTCGTAGTTCTGTTTGAAATAGGCGTCGGTCTGCTTTTCCCATTGTTCGCTGCCGTAGCCTGTGCGGATAATCGCAAACTGAACGCCGCTGTTTTTCACTTCCGTCCAGTTGATGGATTTCTGCCAAGCGGAAACGTCGATTCCCTTTAAGGCGACATGTACGACGCAGGAAGCTTTCTGACCGTCGGTTGCAGTAGCGGTAATGGTTGCCCTTCCCAGCTTTACGCCCGTGACTACACCGCCGCTTACGGTTGCAACGCTTTCATCGCTGGAAGTCCAGGTAGCGTCGCTCATGATGCAGCCGGATTCGGATGCTGTGAGCGTTGCGATGTCGCCAACCCCTAAGGCAAGCTTCGTTTTGTCCAATTTCAGGGTTCCCAAGGATCCGCTCACATCGGTCGCAAAAGCAGTTACGCTGAACGATGCAATAATTGCGAGCATTAGTACGAGAGAGATCAGCTTTTTTTTCATGAATTTTCCTCCATTTGTTTTCGTTTGTGCAACATATTTTCGGTTCCCCACTAAGTTATTCGTATCCATGCTATATTCTTCTCGAGTCCTAAAAGCAATATTGCATTGAACAGTAGGACTATTCGTTTTCAATTATATTTTTAAAACCTATTTATGTCAAGTATGTGCACTAAAATGCACCAGGCGACAAAAGTGTATAAATTCTTATTGAAAAACAAATAAATGTGTTTTGGAAAGTCAAAAAATGCCGGTTTTATTGATTTTTTTGGTATTTAGCTTCCAAGATAAGGTGAAAACTTTCATTTTGTTGGAATAAATTACCGCTTTAAAATAATTTAAATTTAGAAAAAAGAAGGTAAAAAATATATTTGATTATTTTGGGCAAATGTTTTAAAATGAACAAGTGTATTTTTTACTGGCTGGAGGAAGAATTTTGGCAAGTTACGTGGATGAAATAAAACGAAGGAGAACCTTTGCGATAATCTCTCACCCGGATGCGGGGAAAACGACCTTAACAGAAAAGCTTTTACTCTACGGTGGCGCGATTTCGCTTGCCGGTTCCGTAAAAGGAAAGAAAACGGCAAAGCACGCGGTTTCCGACTGGATGGAAATTGAAAAGCAAAGAGGAATATCGGTTACTTCCTCCGTTATGCAGTTTAATTATCAGGGCTTTTGCATCAATATATTGGATACGCCGGGGCATGAGGATTTCTCGGAAGACACCTATCGTACCCTCATGGCCGCTGATTCTGCGGTCATGGTGATTGACGCCTCCAAGGGTGTTGAAAAGCAGACCCGCAAGCTTTTTAAAGTTTGCACGCTTCGCAATATTCCGATCTTCACTTTTATCAATAAAATGGACCGCGAAGCGCGGGATCCGTTCGACCTTATGGAGGAAATCGAAAAGGAACTGGGGATCCAAACCTTCCCGATGAACTGGCCGATTGGTTCCGGCAAGGAATTTAAAGGTGTTTACGACCGAAACAAGAAGGAAATTATCGCCTTTAAGGCGAACAACGGCCAACACGAGGTAGAGGCCACAAAAGTGGATATTACCGACGAGCGGCTGAATACCCTGATCGGGGAGGATCACCGCAGCACCCTCGAGGATGATATCCTGCTGTTGGACGGCGCAGGGTACGAATTCGATCTGGAAGCCGTCCGCAGCGGAAAACTTTCTCCCGTGTTTTTCGGGTCGGCGCTGACCAATTTCGGAGTCGAACCATTCCTTGAAGAATTTTTGAATATGACCACATCCCCGCTGCCGAGGGATTCGGATATAGGGCTGATTGACCCGTTTGACAAAGAGTTTTCCGCTTTTGTATTTAAAATTCAGGCGAATATGAATAAGGCCCACCGCGACCGCATCGCTTTTATGCGTATTTGCTCGGGAAAATTCGACAGGAGCCTAGAAGTTTATCATATGCAGGGCGGAAAAAAGATGAAGCTTTTGCAGCCGCAGCAACTGATGGCACAAGATCGCGAGGTCATCGACGAAGCTTATGCGGGCGACATTATCGGCGTTTTCGACCCCGGTATCTTTTCCATCGGGGACACCCTGTGCTCCTCCTCCAAAAAGTTTTTGTTCGGTGGTATCCCCACGTTTGCCCCGGAGCATTTCTCCCGCGTGCAGCAGGTTGATACCATGAAGCGCAAGCAATTTGTGAAGGGAATGACCCAGATCGCGCAGGAAGGCGCGATTCAGATTTTTCAGGAGCTGGGCGGCGGCATGGAAGAAGTGATTGTCGGCGTTGTCGGAACCCTTCAGTTTGACGTACTGGAATACAGATTGAAAAATGAATACAATGTAGATATCCGCATGGAAGGCCTGCCGTATCAGTATATCCGTTGGATTGAAAACAGCGATCTTGACCTGAAAACCCTGAACCTTACATCCGACACCAAGCGGATTCAAGACTTACGTGGGCATCACCTCTTGATCTTTGCCAATGAGTGGAGCATCCGATGGGCGCAGGAACACAATGAGGGATTGGTTCTTGCGGAATTTGGAAGAAGTTGATGCACGATGGAAGTCTCTTTAGAATTCATTGGCGAACGGGGGGATGGACGGTGCGCTTTCTGAATTCCTTTAATAAATTCATAGAAAAGCGGATGGCGTTCGTTACACCCGCGTGCCTGCTTATCGGTGTCCTTTTTGCGGATTCGCTCAGCCACGTTCTGTTTATCGTTCCATATGTCTTTGCGTTCATGACGTTCTGCGGCAGCTTAGGTTCCCGGTTCGGCGATTTGAAGCGTGTGTTCCATCACCCGGTGCCGCTGATTGTTTCCCTGTTCGTTATTCATTTGGTTGTCCCCTTGCTGGCGAATATAGCCGGAAGCCTGCTCTTTCCAGGGCATCCTTATGCCGTTACGGGAATGGTTTTGGAGTTTGTCGTTCCCAACGCGGTTGTCAGCTCGATGTGGGTTTCCATTTACCGCGGAAGCGTTCCGTTTACGCTGTCGATTATTCTGATTGATACGCTTCTGGCGCCGTTCCTTGTCCCGTTCAGCCTGCATCATTTTGTCGGTTCCAATGTTCAGGTTAATACGGCAGCGATGATGGAGGAACTGCTGCTGATGGTTGCCGTGCCGGCGGTTCTCGCTATGGCGCTGAATCAGTTCAGCGGAGGCACTTTGAAACAGACGCTTTCCCCAAAGCTTGCGCCATTTGGGAAAATTGCGCTGATGATCGTTGTTGCCGTAAATTCCTCTAAGGTTGCGCCGTTTATCAAGCATATGAACTGCTTCCTTTTTGCCGTTACCGGTGCGATGCTGGTTATCGCGGCATCGGGCTATGCTATCGGCTGGGCCTGTGCGCTTTTGCTAAGACGGAAGCGGGAGTTAATTGTCTCGATGACCTACGCCTGCGGGATGCGCAATATTAGTGCGGGCGCCGTGATCGCCGCCGCATATTTCCCTGCGGAAGTAATGTTCCCGGTGATGATCGGAACGCTCTTCCAGCAGGTTCTTGCCGCCTTTTACGCGCAGCTGCTTGTGAAATTTTATGGGACCGGCGAAGAAACTACATAAAAGGAAATAACCGCCGCCCCTTTTGGACGGCGGTAAATTTTTTTGGGAAACTCTATGTAAAATTATCCTGTGCAGTTAGGTTTTCCCTATTTTTCTTGTGATTTTGTGAAAACAGTCTATAATATAGGAAAATACATAATGGCTAGTCGAAAGACGGTTGATCTGGAGGTATTTTATGGCATTCCATTTTGAGAAGTACTGGCAGCAGCTACTGACGGCGCTAGAAGCCGGCCTGCCAAAAATAATAGGCGCCCTGTTGATTTTGGGAATCGGCTGGTGGCTCAGCAACAAGCTGGTTCATCTGATGTTCCGGGCGATGCAGCGTTCGATAGCGGACACAGGTATTGCAACCTTTTTGTGCTCGCTAAGCAAATCGCTTTTGAAAATTATCGTCTGCATTACGGCTGCGGCGCAGCTCGGCATGAACGTGAATTCTATTATCGCGGCCCTTGGCGCTGCGGGTCTGACCATTGGTTTAGCAATGAAAGACAGTATGTCGAATATTGCCAGCGGGGCGCAGATTATTTTTACCCACCCCTTCCGCGTCGGCGATTACCTTGCGTTCGACAAGGAGGAAGGAACGGTTGAGCGGATTGAAATTATGTTTACTTCGCTTAGGACGTCTGATAATAAAGTGGTTGTGATTCCAAATTCTAAAATCACCGCCAGCGTCATTACCAATTACTCCGCCATGCCGACGCGCAGGCTGGATCTGCATTACGGCATCGGCTACGACGCCGATATTGCGAAGACGAAAGAGCTGCTTGCAAAAGTGATTGCGGACAATCCGCTGGTGCTGAAAGAACCCGCTCCGCTTGTGGCCGTGGGCGAACATAAAGACAGTTCCATTACCATAGAAGTTCGGGTTTGGTGTAAGACAGAGGATTTTTCCGCCCTCTATTTCGATATGCAGGAGAAGGTAAAGCTTGCATTCGACGAGGCGGAAATGAATATCCCCTATAACCAGTTAGACGTACATGTAAAGCCGGAAGGCTGAAATAAAACGGGAGCCTGTAATAGCAGGCCCCTTTTTTTAATACGTTGTATTTACGATAATGGTCATAAAGCAAATTGTCGATATGCTCGGTACCGATGGAAAGGCGGATGGTGTTCGGTTTAATACCGGACTGGAGCAATTCATTTTCCGTCATCTGGGAGTGCGTGGCGCTCGCCGGATGGATGACCAGCGATTTGACGTCGGCCACATTGGCGAGCAGGGAGAAAATCTGAAGACGGTCAATAAAATTCCTTGCTTCCTGTGCGCCGTCCTTAATCTTAAAAGTAAAGATCGAACCTGCGCAGTTCGGGAAATACTTCCGATACAGGGCATGGTACGGACTGTTGGGAAGTGACGTTAAGTAGAATTAAAAAAATTATGCGGCAGGCTGCCGCAGGATTTCCATTATACGATTTGGAAGATATAAAATTTCAGATAGCTTGTTTCCGGCACGTTCCACAGAATGGGGTGGTCGGGGGCCTGCTGGCGGGCTTCGATCTGTTTCAGCGACACATGCGCATCGAACGCTGCGCTTCGGAGCATGCTGCGGAAAAGCTCGTCGGTCATAAAGTGGGAGCAGGAGCAGGTTGCCAGATATCCTCCGCGCGGCAGCACCTTCATTGCGCGCAGATTGATTTCCTTGTAGCCCTTTATCGCGTGAACAACGGTATGGCGAGATTTTGTAAAGGCGGGAGGATCCAATATGATGAAATCGTAACCGTCCTTCGCGCCGCAGGGCAGCTCCGGAATGAGGTCGAATACATTTGCGGTTTGAAAGGTTATTATTTCCTGAAGGCCGTTCCGCTTTGCGTTTTCCTGTGCCATGGTGATGGCGTCTTCCGAGATATCCACGGCGTGGACGCGTTCGGCGCCGCCCTTTGCCGCGTTCAGCGCGAAGGAACCGGTGTGTGTAAAGCAGTCCAGTACTTTTTTTCCGCGGCTAAGCTGCGCGACCGCTTTGCGGTTGTATTTCTGGTCGAGGAAAAATCCGGTTTTCTGCCCGTTTTCAAAGTCCACGCTGTATTCGATCCCGTTTTCAAGAATCGTTGTTTGCGTGGATTCCGGCTGCGGCAATCCGAGAATCGGATAAAAGCCCTTGTTTTGCTCCATGCCTTCCAGTTCGCGGATCGTAACATCATTTCGCTCATACACGCCGTCGATGGTTTGTCCGTCTTCCGCAAGGATTTTGCAAAGCAGCGGAAAGAGAATCGGTTTCAATTTTTCCATTCCAAGGGAGAGCGTCTGCGTAACCAGTATGTTGTTAAAACGATCCACCGTAAGCCCGGGAAATTGATCCGCTTCACCGAAAATTATGCGGCAGCAGGACAAATCGTTCCCCATAACCGTTTTGCGGTAGTTCCAGGCGTACCGCAGGCGGCGCTCGAAAAAGGCTTCGTCGAAAACATCGTTCGCGTTCCGGGAAAGCAGGCGGATTCGGATTTTGGAATGGTCGTTAATGAATCCTGTGCCCAGGTATTTTTCCCGGGTATTGAATACATCGATGAGTTCACCGTTCTGATATGCGCCCTCGATTTTTAAAATTTCGGTATTATATACCCATGGATGGCCGGCCAGAATGCTGTTTTCCGCTTTTCGGGTCAAAATGGCTTTCGGATAATTTCTTTTTTGTTTCATGTTTATTCCTCTTTTTTTACTTGACAGCCGACCGCTTTTTGAAGTTATCCGGTTGTCCGTTTTCTTCTGAAACTGCAAGTCCGGCGCACCGTTTACAGTTTTGTAGCAACCCCTTACAGTTCTGTTGCTTTTCTTGATTTCCCGTTGTGCCCGGGCTATGATTAAGATAGAAAAAGTGATGAACAGGGGTGGGATTTCAATGAAGATCAAGAAGGTTACGGTTCTGATCGTTTTGACGCTTTTCTTATTGATTCCGGCCGCCTGCACCAAAGCCGGTTCCACAAAGGAACAGTCTGCGGAGCTTCAGCCGACGCTGACTGTACAGAATATTGACCTGGAAGAGGCCGAGAGCGTAATTAAAAATACGATCCGCTTGAATTATAATCAATATCGGTTGGAGTTAATGAACGAAAACCTTTCCTATGGCGGCGATCAATACTACCAATTCGAAATTTCCGATCACAACAGAACGGTCGGTCCGTCGATTATCGTCAGCAAGAGCAACGGCATGATTTTGTGCTATTATCCGGATCATTCCGTTTCGGACGTCTATCAGGACGAGGTTTTCAAAACCAAATGCTGATGGGATAGTTTCTAAAGAATATTGCTGCGCCTGCGATGTGCAGACGCAGTTTATATCGAAGAGTAGTGGAATCCTACATTCCAATCAGTTTCTTTACAATAAAATAGAGAAAAGGAATGAAAAGGGCCGGCAGCATATTGCCGACCTTTATTTTTTTGATTTTCAGCATGTTCAAGCTGATCGCTATGATTAAAACGCCGCCGATTGCAGTAATTTCACGGATCATTTCCGCTGTCAGGAGCGATTTTAAGGACGAAGCCAAAAGGGTGATTGTTCCCTGATAGAGCAGGATTACGGCGGCGGAAAAAATCACGCCAACGCCCAGCGACGACGTGAGGAAGACGGCACAGATTCCGTCTAGTATTGATTTTGCGAAAAGCATCTGATGGTTTCCAGTAAGGCCGCTTTCGATGGAACCGACAATTGACATGGAGCCGACACAGAAAATCAGGCTGGCGGTTACAAAGGCTTTCGCGACCCCGCCGTCCGAACGGGAGATCCGGCGCTCTATTATTTTGCCAAGGCCCTCAAGCCTGTCCTCAATTTTCAGCGCTTCCCCGATTATGCTGCCCATGGCCATGCAGGTAATCAGCAGGAGCAGATTATTGGCTTTCACCGCACTCATAATGCCGATCAGCAGCACCGAAAGGGCAATCGCATTCATAATGGTTTCCCGATAGTTTTCCCGGATTCCGCTTTTTAAAACCAGCCCCAAGGCGGTTCCTGCCACTACTGCAAGCGCGTTTACAATTGTTCCCAGCATATCCTTCCGACTTCCCATCCGTTCATGTGTTTTTTATGATATATCAATTTGCGTTTCGATGTCAATAAGGTTCACTTTATATTTGCGGCATTTCCAAAAGATGCCGTGGAGGTCAATTGCTTCTTTCTCATTGCGCAGGCGCAGGGAGAACGCCTTGCCTTACGATTTTTCTTTGAAATTGCAATAGGGTATGGTATGATATGTTTATCAGTCTGGGGAGGTATCGATGTAGTGAATAAGACGGCGATTAAGGCGTTTGCAATCAATGCGAGAAGGAAGCTCATTGCATCGGTCGCCCAAAGGATTACGGACAATATTGGCAGCGGAAAACTGATTGCCGAGCTTGCGGCAGACGTTACGGAAAAGGGGCTCGATGTCGTCGCGGAGGAAGTGTCCTATATCTGGTTTAAACGGATCATCGGCGTTCGTTTTATGGAAGTCAACGGGTATCTGCCCGGCGGTGTGCGCGTGCTGTCTTCGAAAAATCCGGGGCAGATTCTTCCGGATATTGTTGCTGCCGCGCCGCAGAAAGAAAAAACCGACGCGCTTTTTACCTCGCTGTTTATCGATTGCTGCCGTTCCCTTGCTGAAATCCTGCCGGATTATTTCAGGAGTGCATGCGGGTATCTGGACGCTTTGCTGGAACTGTCCTTCCAGGACAAAAACGGGATTGTCCGAAGGCTGGTCGACGGTATTTCCGAAGAGGATTTCCGCGAAGCGGTTGAAATCGTCGGCTGGCTTTACCAGTACTATAACGATGACCGGAAGAATGCAGTAACCGGCTTGAACGGCGGGCGGGTAAAGCGTGAGGATGTCCCCGCCGCAACCCAATTTTTTACGACCGACTGGATTGTGCGCAGCATGGTTGACAATTCGCTCGGCAGATACTGGTTGGAACGCCACCCCAAAAGCCCGTTGAAGGAGAAGCTTCTCTATTATCTGGGGGGCGGGGAGGAAGCGGCGGGACAGGAGATTTCCCCGCAGGAAATAAAAATCCTCGACCCCTGCATGGGCAGCGGGCATATCCTGGTTTACGCCTTTGAGATACTCGTGGAAATATACCGGGAATGTGGCTATTCGGCTTATGACGCAGCCGAGCAGATTCTTCGCCATAATCTTTACGGTCTTGATGTGGATCAGCGTTCGTATGAATTGGCTTATTTTGCCCTTTTCATGAAAGCAAGAAGCTATAACGCGGATATCCTTAACCGAAAAATACCGCTCAATCTGTTTCCAATTCAGGAAAGCAACGGAATCAGCGAAGAATTGCTTTCCTTTGTGGCTGATGGGGATGAAGAACTGCAGGAGGACATGCAGAGCTTAACGGCTTCTTTTTGGGACGCCAAAGAATACGGCAGCCTGATTTCGGTCGGTTCCCTGCATTTTGAACGCATTGACCGTCGTTTGGAAGAAATCCGGCAGGGGGAATGTGGCGGTTTGCCTTCCCCGGCTCTCCGGGAGGATACGCTGAAAAAGCTGCCGCCGCTTATCCGTCAGGCGCGGGCAATGGCGGGAACCTATCCGGTTGTGGCGACAAATCCCCCGTATCTTTATAAGATGAATACGAAGCTGAAAGCGTATGTCAACCGCCACTATCATGCATATGCCGGCGATTTGTTCGCGGTGTTTTTATACCGTAATTTCGGATTCTGCACAGAAAACGGGTATTGCGCGTTTATGTCCCCGTTTGTGTGGATGTTCATTAAAACGTATCAGAAATTAAGGGAATACATCCTACGGGAGAAATCCATATCTTCCCTTATCCAGTTGGAGTATTCCGCGTTTGAGGAAGCAACCGTGCCGGTCTGCACCTTTGTCCTGAAAAACGGGCCAGAGACGAGGCCGGGCGTTTACTTAAGGTTGTCCGATTTTCGCGGCGGTATGGAGGTGCAGAAGCAAAAGGCGATCGAAGCTTCCCGGAATCCCCGGTGCCCTTACCGCTATGAAACACCGTCGGCTCGCTTTACTAGAATCCCCGGAATGCCGATCGCGTATTGGGTGGACAGGGAATACGGGGAAATTTTCGCCAATACCTCCGGTATCGGCGCGTACGCTGCCGTAACCAACGGTCTTTTTACCTGCAACAATAAACGCTTCCTGCGCTATTGGTTTGAGGTGCCGCGCGAAGAAATCCATTTTCACTGTTCCGGCAGGGAGGACTGTGAAAAAAGTCCGCTGAAATGGTATCCTTACAATAAGGGCGGCGGGTTCCGGAAATGGTACGGAAATCAGGAGTATGTTGTGAATTTTCAAAATTTCGGGGAGGAAATCAGCAAATACCGGGTGCAGTCCGGGCAATCCGCGGTTTTCCCCGGGCAGGATTATTATTTTTTGCCGAGTATTTCATGGTCTTTCGTCAGCTCATCCAGATTCGGCGTGCGTTATTATCCCGGCGGCTTTGTGTTTGACATTGCCGGTTCCTCGGTTTTTATGAACCGCAGGGAGGATGTCCTTTACGCGCTGGGCTTTTTGTCCAGCAAATGCGCGTTTGCAATGCTGAATTTAATTAACCCGACGTTAAATTATCAGGCGGGGAACATTGCGCAGCTTCCGCTCCGCATTGATGAAAGCGTGAAGTCCCGGATAGACGCGCTTGTCCGCGAAAATATTGCGATCTCCAAAGCGGATTGGGATTTTTCCGAAACAAGCTGGAATTTCGAAACGCACCCGTTTTTAAAATTTAGGTCCGGAAGCGGAAAAATAGCAGATGCTTATGTCGCGTGGAAGGAATACGCGGAGTGCCGGTTTCAGCGGCTGAAGGAAAATGAAGAGGAGATCAACCGTATTTTCATCGGCATATACGGCTTGCAGAACAGCCTGACCCCGGAAGTGGAAGAACGGGACATTACCGTCCGACGCGCCGCGCTTGCCCGGGACACCCGAAGCTTCCTCCATTTTGCGGTTGGCTGTGTCTTCGGCCGCTTTCCTGTACCGGGCTACGATACCGACGTTACGGATGCGGTGCCGATTTGCAACGAGATACCGGATGACCTTGTGGCGAAGGTGGTCGCTTTCATCCGGTACGTGTTTGGGGAGGCGTTCCTGCAGGAAAATCTGGAATTCCTTACCTCTGCCATGGACGGCAGCGGCAGCCCTTTGGAAAAGATACGGGCGTATTATACGTATTCCTTTTACCAGGAACATTGCAGGCTGTATAAAAAAAGGCCGATCTACTGGCTTTTTAACGGCAGCGGGTGCCGGGTGCTTTGCTATATGCATTCATATCACGAAAATACCCTTTGTAACGTGCTGGGTTATTTTGAGGAAGCGCGGCAGCGGCTGGAAAAAGGGCTTAACCGCGGGGAATCCAAGGGAAAATCAGCGGCGCGGGTGAAACGGCTCCGTCGGCTGGAGCAGTACGAAGAAAGGCTGGGAAAGGCCGCTTCCGCGCACATCCGGCTGAACTTGGACGATGGGGTATTGTATAATTACAGCAAAATTCAAAACGGACAGAACTTGCTTGCGCCCTTAAAATAAATGGTGAGGTTGATACAATGATCAAAGCAGTCATATTTGATATGGACGGCACAATGTTTGACACGGAACGCGTCAAGATGCAGGCTTGGGCAAAAGCCGGGCAGGAGCTTCATTGCGCGGACGCTCATGAAATCTACGGGCAGATTATGGGCTTCACGTATGAATATGTGGAAAAAGCCTTCAAAGACGCCTATGGCAAGGATTTCCCTTATGAGGACTTTATCAAACTCGGTACCAAATACTTCAAGGGATACCTTGCGGAAAATGGGGTTCCGGTGAAAGCGGGGCTTTACACTTTATTGGATTATCTGAAGGCGAACGGCTATAAAATTGCGGTTGCAACCTCCACACAGAGGAAAACCACGCTGCACCATTTGAAAAGCACGAATACGCTTCCGTACTTTGACGCGATTGTGTGCGGGGATATGCTGGAAAAAAGCAAGCCGGACCCGGATATTTATCTGAAAGCGGCGGCCGCGCTTCAGGTTCCGCCCACAGAATGTATGGCGGTTGAGGATTCCCTCAACGGCATTACCTCGGCTTACCGCGCGGGCATGAAAACGGTAATGGTGCCGGATATGGTAAAGCCAAATTCTGAACTGAATAAAATGCTGTACGCCTGTGTTAAAACGCTGGACGAAATCATCGCGATCTTATAAAAATAAGCCGCCAGTGTCCTTGGCAGCTTACTGTTATTGTGAATCGGTATTTTTTAATATTTTGAACCGTTTCTTTACTTCTTCCGTCGGGAGGATCATGCTGTTGTACAGATCCGCCTTCGTTCCTACGTCGTAGGGACATTCCTTCGGCAGTTTACCAATATAGACAGTATTTCCCCTTGTGCCAAGATAGATCGGTTTTGCTGTGTGTTTAGCCGACTCCCATGATTTTTTAGGAACAAGAGAAATGGAGAGCAAAGGGTTTTCCGCATCCCCTTGAAACTCAAAAGAGATGGTGGTCTTTTTTGAACCATCCTTCAGCGTTTTTTCGCTGACGACAGCTTTATAATTTTCCGTTTCCCAACTGTCCGGTATTGCAAAGGAAAATCCCAATTCTTCGTTTGTATAGACGGTTTGCGCAGCAGCGTCTTCCAAAGGCGCGGATAATGCCAATTGCACGGAAGAAGGTTCTGCCTTTGCCGTACATGCGGCAAGAGCGATCATGCACAAGACGAGCCAGAGTAAAAGGGCGGGTTTTCGCATAAATCTCCTTCTTTCGGGTATACGTTTACCAATAAATCATATTCCGGAGGTATACAAATGTCAATGTAAGTATTAAAACTGTAACAAATTCATTACAATACTGTTATAATTAAAAAAAATTTGGGATTTGTGCTATAATAAAATGGCATAATTTTGAAGGCGGCGATGGGTCGATGAAAATTCTGGTGGATGCGGATGCCTGCCCGGTAAAGGAAATTATCGTTCGGCTGGCGCGTGAAAAAGCCCTTCCGGTCACAATGCTGATTGATACCAGCCACGAGATTCATGACGGTTACAGCACTGTTATTACCGTTGACAAGGGGCGTGACAGCGCGGATATCCGCCTTGTCAACCTGATTGAAGCCGGGGATATCGTCGTTACCCAAGATTTCGGCGTGGCGGCAATGGCCCTTGCCAAGGAAGCGAAGGTGCTGAACCAGAATGGGATGATTTACGACAATTCCAACATGGACCGTCTTCTTTTCGAACGCGCGCTCGGCCAGGAAGTGCGGCGCGCCGGTGGAAGAACCGGAAAAATCAGAAAACGTACCAAACAGGATGACCAAGCATTTGAGCGGACACTCTCCCGGATGATTGAAGAAAGTATTTGACAAATTTGTTTTTAATGGTATAATACCTATGTTTTGCTCAAAATTAAGACGTGGGGTTGAAAATATGTTTGATTATGACGTTATAGTAATCGGAGCCGGCCCAGCCGGCATTTTTACTGCCCTGGAAATGGATAAGCTCGCCCCTGAAAAACGGGTTCTGCTTGTCGATTCTGGCAGCGCGATAGACCGCCGCGCCTGCCCGGCAAGGACTTCCGGACAGTGCGCCCACTGTCCTACCTGTAATATTATGAATGGCTGGGCGGGTGCCGGCGCGTTTTCCGATGGAAAGCTTTCCCTTTCGGAGGAAGTCGGTGGCAATATCACCGATTATATGCCGGTTGCAAAAGCAAGGGAATTGATTCATTATGCGGATGAGATCTATCTCCATTATGGAGCGCCGTGTAAGGTGTTTGGAAAAAGCGACAAATTCGCGGAAAAAGTGTCCTATGAGGCGCGCAAGGAGAACATCCGGCTGATCCCTTGCCCGGTACGCCACATGGGAACCGAATATTCCTTTGAAGTCCTGCGCGGTATGTACCGCTATCTTTCCAGCCGTCCGAATTTTGAATTCCGCGAGCATACTACGGCGGATACGATTGAAGTGGAGGGCGGAAAGGCGAAGGGCGTATGGCTTGTTGATTCCAAGGGGGAACGCACCCTGGTGCGCGCGCCTTATGTCGTTATCGCCCCGGGCCGCGGCGGTGCGGACTGGCTTGCGCGTATCGCGCAGGAGAATAATCTTGCTACCATCAATAACGAAGTGGACATCGGCGTGCGTGTAGAGGTCCCGAACGCGGTGATGGATCACCTGACGAAGAATCTGTACGAGGCCAAGCTGGTTTATTACTCGGATACGTTTGAAAATAAGGTTCGCACCTTCTGCATGAACCCCGGCGGGATTGTTAGCGAGGAGCATTACGACGGGGGAATCGACGGAGGAATCGCGGTTGTGAACGGGCATTCCTATGCGGATGAGGATAAGCACAGCGAAAACACCAATTTCGCGCTGCTTGTTTCCACCAAGTTTACGGAACCGTTCAAACGGCCGATTGAATACGGGCGCTATATCGCGCAGCTTGGCAATATGCTGACCGGCGGCGGTATTATGGTGCAGCGGCTTGGCGACCTGCTCCTCGGCAGGCGTACGGATTATACAAGGCTGAAAAAGTCCACGACGATTCCGACCCTTACAAACGCGGTGCCGGGCGACCTTTCGTTTGTGCTGCCGCATCGCCATCTGACAAGCATTGTGGAGTCTTTGCGGGCCTTCGATAAGCTGGCGCCCGGACTGTATTCCAAAAATACGCTTCTCTACGGCGTAGAAGTGAAATTCTATTCCTCGAAGATATCCGTTGGGAATAATTTTGAAACGGCGATTAAGAATCTGTACGCCGTGGGAGACGGGGCTGGAATCACCCGGGGTCTGATGCAGGCTTCTGTGACCGGCATTGTTGCCGCAAGGGATATCGCAGAAAAACAGAAAAAGAAATAAATATTCAGCGAACCTGAAAAACGGGTTCGCTGTTTTTATGCATGGAATAAAAGCTGTGACATATAATTTGATAGATATGCCGTTCTTTCCATGCGAGCAGTTTCCTTTCGTACATCATGGAATAAGCCGGCATGATAAGTGAGGAGGGGATATTTTGCCCGAATATACGTTAAATTATTATATCCGGTCCAATAGCGCAAGGGGCTATGCGAGCTTTTTTGAGTCAAATTTCAGCCGCCTGCGTACGGTTGTCCGCTTAGACGGTTATCCGTCCGTTGCAGTAGCGGATATTGTCGGGAACATTTGCGCCGACGCGCTTGAAAAAAATTTTCATGTCGAGCTGATTCATAACTGCTTGGACAATTCGCTGGAAGGCGTGATCGTTCCGGAAAAAAGCGCCGGTGTTATCAACTTTCCGCTTTATGATGAAGAAGAATTCAGCGTTGCTGCAATTCTGAATGACGAAAACCTGCACCAGACTTTTGCAGGGCTGGAGGCGGCCCGCCGCCATTTTGCCGCGGCGCTGGAAATTCATGACCGATGGGAGCAGATTTATATATCGAATATGGATTTTGCTGCCGCCAACAAGCTGGCATCCGATACGATTGAAAGGGTAATCGGCGGGAATACGCTTGCGAAAAAAGGGGAGCAGATTCATCGCTTTTTCGGCGCGGCAACCATGGACGGTTCCCTTGACTATATCGACAGCCTTACATCCCATCTTGCAAAGCGGTATTTTATCAAAGGGCGGCCCGGAACGGGCAAGTCCACGTTTTTAAAAAAGATTGCCGAGTATGCTTGCGCCGCGGGATATGAAACAGAGGTATACCATTGCGCCTTTGACCCGAACAGCGTGGACATGATTGTTTTAAGAGAGCTTGGCCTGTGCGTGTTCGACAGCACGTCGCCGCATGAATACTTCCCGTCCCGCCCCGATGACGAGGTCATCGATATTTACAAGACCGCGGTTGCGGAGAAAACGGATGAGAAACACCGCTCGGAGATTGCCGCGATCATGACGGACTATAAGGCGGAAATCGCAAAGGCAACAAAACAGCTTGCCCGCGCGAAACGGTATTACGACGAAGTACAGCGGGGGCTTCTTTCGAAAATCAATGCCGGAGCGCTTGGAAATATGGAAAAGAAAATTCACGACAAAATTTTTGAAAGCTGATGATTCCTAAATCTAAAGCGGCTATGGGAAACCATAGCCGCTTTTGCGATTGCAATCATGACGGCTGGGGCGGAATACGCCCCAGCTTTTTTGCCTGTTTTTTCACGCCGGGCGGATATTTTGTATGATACGCTATTGACAAATTGCCCGGAAGCGGTTATAGTGTTCCTATAAAGAAACACTACTGGAGGGATTGCATGGATGCCGCTGAAATGCTGGGCTATTTCGGGCTGACCCGTCAGGAGTCGGTGCTCTACCTCATGCTTTGCTCCGAGGGCAGGATGACGGGATACGAAGCGGCGAAGGCGACGGGGATTTCGCGCTCGAATACGTATACGGCGCTCGCCGGCCTTGTGGAAAAGGGCGCGGCGTTTATAGAAGAGGATACCGCAACCCACTACCTTCCGGTTCCGGCGGAGGAATTCTGCGGTAACCGGATTCGCCGCATGCAGGAATACGCACAATTGCTTACGCAGGTTCTCCCGGAGCAAAGGGAGGAAACCGGGGGTTATATCACCGTAAAGGGCGAAGAAAATATTTTTGACAAAATGAAAAACATGATTGACAAGGCGAAGGAGCGGGTCTATCTCGCCGTTTCCGGGCAGACGCTTTCAAAGCTGATGCCCCAGATCAAGGGGGCTGTCGCTCGGGGGTTGAAAGTCGTGATTATCACCGACCCGCCGTTTGCGTTGGATGGGGCGCAGGTTTATCATACGAAAACCGGGCAGCACCAAATCCGGCTGATTGCGGACTCGAAAAACGTACTGACAGGGGACACCGCGGCAGGATCCGAATCAACCTGCCTGTACTCCCAAAAACGGAATCTGATTGAGCTTTTTAAAGAAGCATTGAAAAATGAAATTACGCTGATCACAATGATGGAAGGAAGTTGATTTTCTTGAAGAAGCCGTTTGTTACACTAGAACAATTAAAAAAAATTACTGAAAAATACCCCACTCCATTTTATCTCTACGACGAAAAGGGAATTCGGGAAAATGTGCGAAGGCTGCAAAAGGCTTTTTCCTGGAATCCCGGTTTCCGGGAATATTTTGCGGTAAAGGCAACCCCAAATCCTTTTTTGCTTCGCCTGTTGAAGGAAGAAGGCTGCGGTACGGACTGTTCTTCTTTAACAGAACTGATGCTTGCGGACGCGGTGGGCTTCCACGGAAGCGATATCATGTTCTCTTCCAATGACACGCCTGCGCAGGAATTTGTGCTGGCAAAAAAGCTGGGCGGAATCATTAACCTGGACGATTTTACGCATATTGACTATCTGAAAGAAGCCACGGGTATTCCGGAAACTATCTGCTGCCGCTACAATCCCGGCGGAACCTTCCAAATCAGCAACGCAATTATGGATAATCCGGGTGAGTCAAAATACGGGTTCCCCTACGACCAGTTGAAGGAAGGGTTTCTCAAGCTGCGTTCGTATGGAGCGAAACGGTTCGGTCTGCATGCCTTTCTGGCAAGCAATACAACGGATGACGCGTATTATCCGACGCTGGCGGGTATTTTATTCCGTACGGCGGTTGACCTGTACAAGCAGACGGGAATTGCCGTGTCCTTCATTAACCTGTCCGGCGGAATCGGCATTCCGTACCGCCCCGAACAGAAACCGGCGGATATTGAAAAAATTGGCGAAGGCGTCCGAATGGCCTACGAAGAAATTCTGGTTCCGGCGGGACTTAAAAATGTGGATATTTACACCGAACTCGGGCGTTACATCCTCGGGCCATACGGCTGCCTTGTCACAACGGCAATCCATGAAAAACATATTTACAAGGAATACATCGGCGTAGATGCCTGCGCTGCAAATCTGATGCGCCCGGCAATGTACGGGGCGTACCACCATATCACGGTTATGGGCAAAGAAAACGCGCCCTGCGACCATCGGTACGATATTACTGGGAGCCTGTGTGAAAACAACGACAAATTTGCAATTGACCGTATGCTTCCGAAAATCAATAAGGGCGATTTGCTGGTAATACATGACGCGGGAGCACATGGGCACGCCATGGGGTACAATTATAACGGTCGCCTGCGTTCTGCGGAGCTGCTCCTGAAAGAGGACGGGCCTGTTGAATTAATCCGGCGTGCGGAAACCCCGATGGATTACTTTGCAACCCTTGATTTTTCGGAAACATTTCAAATATTGAAAAAGCGTGAGAAAGAACTGGGGATTGAATAGTGTGTTCAGATTGTCTCCGAAATACATTGACATTTTATTGGATTATGATAGAATACTTACTGGGAATGAAGTTCTCCCATAGCGAATGCTAAAATTGCTTTTAAAGCTGATGACTTCTGTGGCATACACAGCAGGCATCAGCTTTTTTGTTTACTCCGGGGAGGGGGAAAGAGGGGCGGCTTCTCGGCTCTCCGCTCAGACTAGCTATAATAGCCATACTCAAACCCCGTTTGAAGGGGGCATCGAAAAGAATATTGGAGGGGTATTTTTGAACATTTGGCACGATATCTCCAAAGAAAGAATCCAGACAGACGATTTTTGCGCGGTCATTGAAATTCCGAAAGGTTGTAAAACGAAATATGAACTTGATAAAGGTACGGGTACGCTCTATATGGATCGAATTCTTTATACTTCCGCGCATTATCCCGCAAATTACGGGTTTATTCCTCGCACGATAGCGGAAGACCGTGATCCTCTGGATGTTCTTGTGCTCTGTACTGAGGATATACAGTCTCTTTCTCTTGTTCGGTGTCGCCCGATCGGTGTCATTGCAATGCTGGACAGCGGGTTTGTGGACGAGAAAATTATTGCCGTTCCCTTTCATGACCCTACCTATAACGCCTATCACGATATAACGGAACTGCCGAAACATGTGCTTGAAGAAATGTCGCACTTTTTCTCCGTGTACAAGCAGCTCGAAGGAAAAGCTACGGCTGTTGAGCATATACAGGACGCGCAGGAAGCGAAGAAGATCATACGAGTATGCATTGAAAGATATGAAAAAGAGTATGGCGCAAAAGAATGAACGCAATTAAGGAACGCCTGCCGTTTTCGGCAGGCGTTCCTTAATTTTGCTTCATTAGACTGTTGAGCTGATCGGCAATATGAACGGATTCTTGTATCACGGCAGAAACCTCCTCCATTGCGCTTGACTGTTCCTGGGTCGTATGTAAAGTGATATTAGAGTTGTTTACGGTTTCTTGGATGGATTCCTTGATCTTCTTTGTTAGCTTCATGATATGTTCGGCCGTATCGTTGGAAGTTTGGGACAAGGTCTGAATTTCCTTTGCAACGACGTCGAATCCTCTTCCAGCCTCCCCGACGCGAGCCGATTCTATGGATGCGTTGATGCCCAGAATCTTTGTATAGGATGCGATTTGGGTGATGGATTTCAAAACATCATTAATTTCTTCCGTAATGGTTTCCACTTGCGAAATCTCTTCGTTCAGGTCCTGTTGCCGTTCCGTAATATTCTGCGCGGAGGACGCAAGTTCTTCCAGAGTGGACGAAATCTCGATGAATTTATTTGCCAAAAGCTTAGCGAGATGTTCAAGCTCAATTTTTGCATAGCCGTTTTTGGCGAGTGCATTGACGACAATAAACAAAACTTCCGCGGCGGCGCTGATGCTTTTCATATCCGTAACCTTGATCTTTTTTACCGCCTCGACCAACCCGTCCCCACTAACATCAATTTCATTTGCAACTTTGCGGTAATGCTCCTCCCGGGGGTTTTCCGAAAGTACCTGTCCGCCCAAAACGGTTCCGATCAGTTCGCCGTTAATGATGATCGGTGCGGCAAAATCAATCAGACCCGCGTGGCATTGTCCGACAAACGGCCTGCCGGAGCGGGCGGCCATTTCGCCCATGCGGTGGTGGGATTCGGCACAGCGGCGGTCACCAATTTGAGACTGGTGGACAAATCCGTCGCAAAATCTTGTATAGGAACTGGGATTTGTTACCGGGGTGCCGTTACGGTCTACGGTCACACTGGCACAATTCATACCGATTGCAAAATTATCCTGGAATTTTTGCAACAAAGAGATGTCGATGATATCGCTTATTTCGAGCACCTTCATGTCAAGCGTGCCGTCTTCGTTTGTTTTTATCATACTTTGTTCGTCCTTTTTTGTATTTTGTTTGGCGGTGAAATACGAGTATCTTAATCGTCAGATTTCGTATTTATGAATCCGGATAACGCTTTTCAAGAAGGGAAAGAAAAGCTTTCATATACCCCGGTAGATCCTGCGGCCGGCGGCTGGAAACGATATTGCCATCCACAACCACGGGCTTGTCCAGCCACTTTGCTCCCGCGTTTTCCATATCGTCTTTAATACCCGGCGTGCTTGTGACGTTCTTTCCATTCAGTATTTTTGCGGAAATCAGAACCCAGCCTGCGTGGCAAATCTGACCGATTGGTTTGTTTTCTCTGTCTATTGCGCGAACCATCTCGATCACTTCCGGAAAACGCCGGAGCTTGTCCGGAGCCCAGCCGCCCGGAACCAGAAGTGCGTCGTAATCCTCGATGGCGATGTCCCCAAACGCATAATCGGAAGTGGCAGGTACGCCGTATTTCCCGATGTATTTTTCGCCGGCTTTTTCTCCGACCAGATGAACGGTTACACCTGCTTCCCGAAGCCTTAGAACGGGGTACCACAATTCCAAATCCTCAAAATTGTTTGCAATGAAACAGACCACTTTTAATCCTTTTTTCACTAAATAATCCTCCTTTCATTTTGCTTTTATATATGATTTGAATTTTCTCGAAATTTTATAAAATTATTATATCATAATTCTAGGATGTGGTATTCTAATTTTACAATTTTTTTTATTGTATGATTTTTTATGAGGTTTTTACGCTGTTGCGGAGAAAATATTGCCTGTGTAAATACGGAGGTGCGTAAAGGAGCGCCTATCACAGAGAAAGCACCTTGTCTCCCCCGCAGAGCGCAGGAAGAAGTTACTTCAAAAAAAGATGGCATAAACCGGGAATTTTATAATAAGTTCTGAAAAAATACAAAGTACTAAAAAAATTAAAAAAAAAACTTGCATTTTACTGCTGAATGTAGTAGAATATATCTCGCTGACACGTTAGCCCCCATTACGATATAGGTTAGGTATTGACGGGGTGAACGGAATACAATATATGGTGTGACAAAGCCATAAAGTCATTATAAGTTGCCGATATTTTGATGCGGAATTGTGTAAGGGTAGCACGACAGACTCTGACTCTGTTTGTGAGGGTTCGAATCCTTCTTCCGCAGCCATGGCCCCAAAGAGGGCCGATTTTTCGAGGTGTGGCTCAGCTTGGTAGAGCGCTACGTTCGGGACGTAGAGGCCGCTGGTTCGAATCCAGTCACCTCGACCATGAATGATAAAGGGTAAAAGTATATGCTTTTACCCTTGTTATCAAATAATTTTTATGTATCACAAAGGATTGTTGGCGCAATCACATAGGAATAAAGGTTCCTCTCCTAGGTTCTCTGGAAGCTGCCCCCAATACAGTAACGTTGGAAAAACAAAAATTGCAAGGAAAATTTAACAATATATCGTTTGAAAGACCGTATTTATTCCGGTCTTTTATTTTATTCTAGTGTTTTTGTATTCTCTGCATTCAGATATATCGCTATATCGAAAAATTTGATATTAGTGCTTTTAAATCATAATTGTGCTAGCAGCCGCACGTTCAAACAATAATAAAATAGCGCAAAAAGTGGCTGGAAACTGGACAATTTTTAGTGGCTTTGCAATGTGCAAATGAAAATCAGCACGAATATATTGCAATCTTGCTAGAACATATGTATTTACTCAAGTACCAAGCATCCATCCTCAAATGCGGTCGGGTAAGTTAGTGGCATCATACGGTTTTTGAATACAATGATATAGGCATATACATAAAATCTACCTCCTGAATTCAACCGGCTTAGTCAGCCGGATAACGCGTATAAGGGTTACAAAAATCACAAGAGCCGTAATAGACAAGGAAATCTTCCCCTTGGTTGTGCAAAACAGAAACCCTTTCCAGTCATTATTCAAAGCGCATGCGGCCAGAATAATCCCTCCAATGATTGCAAGCACAGATAAATACATTTTTATTTCTTTATACATTTCATAGTCGAGTTCCTCGGAAACCGTACGCATTTTGGAGAGCTTCGCCACAATAGGATAGGTTGTTTCATTTTCTTCCAAACGATAGCCAATAAGACTGATCTCGTCCCCATATGGTGCGGAATATTTTAAGATGTCTGTCTGGGAAATCCGGGACTGTGACAACAATTCACCTAAAGAGGGGTGATTCTGCTTCCCGGCAGGAGTCAGGACTGGAAGCATGGCGTTTCTTCATCACAGGTGACGATCGCAACGCTCCGTTTTATTGCTTCCAGTCCTTTTGCGATCTTCACAGAAAGGGTGGTTTTTCCACTATCCGGGCTGCCCCAAATCGCAAGAACCTGATTATTGTTCATTTGTTTTTCCTCCCTGTTTGGATGCAAGGTACTGGTCCTGTGCGTCTATAAATTTCCGCGCTGTTTTCTCGTCTCCCCGGTAAACAAGGGATGCGTGGATGGTGTCGTTAGCGTTATAGTCGATGAGGTTTTTTTCTGCTCCGGTGTGACCAATACGGTCAAGGTGGTAGGCATTTCATTCTTTGTGGAAGTACTGGTATTATCTTTTCTTCCTGTTTTTATGTATTTATGGATCCTGGCGAATAACCCGATGGCTAACCCGAGTTATACGGAACGGATTTCGGCTCTCGCTTTGCAAGGCAATTCTTATCGAGAACCAGACGAACGGGAATCCCATCCTGAGCTAAAAGAGCAGATCGAGTACGATTATTTTGAGGAAAACTTCCCTGATGACCTAGGCGTCATTTCAGACATGATCATCCGCCTTCCATTCTGTGGCAGCCCACAATCCACTTTGCTGGAATAATACCGCGATAAATATACCATTTGTCGCTGCCATCCCACCCTGTCACAATCTGTTGAGCTTCTTCCGGCATATCTGCCACAAAATCAATCGCCCGTATAAGCTTTTTGCGATAGTTGTCTGGTATATTAACGGTCAGCCTATACGCTGTGCGGCTATAATCGATTAAGTTTCGGGTTGCCCAGCTTTGCTTGCGTGGGTCAGGCTCTGTAGTGAGCCATTGACAACGCGGTATGAGCTTATACACGCCGTCTACAAGTTTCGGAAATTGCCCCAGCGTAAGTCCCTCGTGCATGATGCTGTCTTTGTGCTGTGCCGCACAAAAATGATATATGTTCATTTTCGTCTCTCCTGCATTGACATTTTCATTTCTACTGTAAATTGTAATCCCATAACGGCTCCTCCTTTTCCTGCCCTAACTGGATGAAATAATTATGGCAGAAGGCCGGTTTTAATTTGTTTTCCCTGATAATTAACAGGGAAGCCTCTGTGTCATATTTTAATCCACCAGTTTAGGTCCGATATGCCAATCGTCGTAAGTTTCCGTATGCCCAGCGTACCAAGCAATACGGAACGGACCGCAAGCTCGTGGCATACTCCCGATCGACCTCCGCTTCGCGTCCCTCCTGCGTTATTGGTAAGTGAGTGTACATGCAGGCGTTCAGAAATTCCTCTGATTCCGGGATATCAGTTGCGTCTAAACCGTCCGACCCGTAACATAGTCTTTCCTTTGCCATAAAAATCTCTCCTTTTTTAATTTGATATCAAGGTATAGAAAATTCGATGTAATAGAATTGCCTTGGCTCTGCGGATATCTTATGAAAGATACAGTAGGCAGAATTCGGACATTTCCTATACCGGTTAAAAAATAAACATTTTTGAATATGCTTTAAGTTTCTCTGATATGCCGGTTTGCTGGTAATAATCTTGATTTTTCCAATTTCCTGCATTCTTACATATTGTACCTTATGGAGCATAAAAGCTAACCGTTTAACGGACGATTCGCTTCCTGTGGCTGCTTTTTGTTTATCCGCAGAGACCCAGGTTTTGGCGATATGGAAGCACCGGGAGTTTCATACAATTCTTGTGCCGGGCAATTTGATTCCTCCTATTGTTTATTTTTTTTAGCTGCTCTATTGAAAACGATAAAACCTCTGCGACAGGGAAGACAGTCCCGTTACAGAGGTTTCATTAATTTCGTTGTTTGCTTTTTGTATCGTATAAAGTTTTGGATTTCAGGGCGCATTGTCCTCCCATAGGTATTCCCATCGAGGATTTTTTAACCATTAAGCACGGCAATAGAAAAGATGTGCCGTATTCAGCACCAAGCATACTATGGTTCACGATTTGACGGTGACAGAAATGCGACTTTTATTATTTTGTTTTCCTCACAGTTCCAACAAACGGTCACCTTTGATATCCTCAGGATGCCATGAAATCAGTACGAATTTCCCATTTGCGTGTTCGTTGATGTGGTTGAGCCATTCTATTTCGCCAGCAGCCTTAGCTGTCAGTATGGGACTCGAAGTATCCGTGCCATAAAGTGACTGATTGACCACCCACCACTTGGCGGCAATGCCTGCACGCTTTAAATCCTCCTCAAGACGAAGAGCCTCATAGACCGGAGTTGCTTCGGGTAAGGTTACTATAATGACCTCAGTTTCGTCTGATTTCAGCCGTGGCAACAGCCGTGCCACCGATTCGGGTATTTCGCCTTTAGTGCGCTCAATTTCATGATTATAACTCTGCGTTGACTCCAATAGGAGCAGAGTGTGTCCCGTGGGAGCTGTGTCTATGACAACCACTCGATCGTCTGCCATGTTAACTATCTCCGCAAAAGCGCGGAAAACAGCTATCTCCTGCGTACAGGGTGAACGGAGATCTTCTTCGATATAGGCAATATCCTCGTCACTCATACCGGATGCGCGCGCTTTGGAGAGCACCTCCTGCTGATACTTTTTGAGTTCCTTGGTTTCATCAATATGGCTCATGGATATACCGCAGGTTTCGTCTATCACAAATTTTAGATGCGCAGCCGGGTCAGTAGTGGTAAGGTGGACTTTCTTACCTCGCTTTGCAAGGCCGAGCGCAACAGCAGCCGCAACGGTTGTTTTACCAACTCCGCCTTTGCCCATCGTAAATATGACGCGCTTGCCCTCTGCTGCCAGTTCATCGATCATATTGCTGAGTGAGGGAATATGGTCAGTATTTAACTTCCGTGGCTTAGTGGACACATAATTGGTAGTAAGCAAAGCACGCACATTTTCCAAGCCGGTTACGTTATAGGATCGCAACGGTACCATAAAGATTGGTAAAGTCTTTAATTTTTCCGGTATAGCCGAAATAGCTGTTTGCTGTTTTTCGTAAAGGCTGGAAGAAAGGGTATCTGTATGTTCCAACAATAGTCCATTTATAACCAGTATTTGATTGTTAACACCCAATGCAGACAATTCACCGGAAGCCCGTTCTGCTTCTTTAAACGGTGCGGTTTCGGGACGGGTAACAAGAATCAGAGTGGTCAGGTCCCCGTCTGCCAGCGTTTTCACGGCTTGCTTGTAGATCGCTTTTTTGCTCTCTAAACCGGAAAGTTGGCCGAGGCAGGATGCGCCATGAGTGCTTTCACTTATAAAATTGCTCCAAGCAGAAGGAAGCTGAAGCATTCGCAGGGTGTGGCCGGTAGGAGCAGTATCGAAAATAATATGGTCATACTCCTGCTGAACCTTTGCGTCTGTTATGAAATTGGAGAACTCATTAAACGCCGCTATTTCTATGGTGCAGGAGCCGGAAAGCTGCTCCTCCATATTTGCGATAACGGATGCTGGCAGCTTGCCCCGATAAGGTGCGATTACGCTCTCCCGATATTCAGCTGCGGCCTGTATAGGGTCAAGGTTGGCCACATATAAATTTGGTACACCGGGGATAGGAGTACCCTTGTTAGACAGTTCCATAGAGAACACGTCCTGCAGGTTGGAAGCCGGGTCGGTGCTGATAAGCAGCACACGTTTGCCGCTATCCGCAAGTGATACGGCGGTGGCACAGGCGACGCTGGTTTTACCAACCCCGCCCTTGCCGGTATAGAAAAGGTATTTCGTTAATTTGATCTTTTGCGGGTCGAATAAATTCAATTTAACAGCAACCTCCCTTGCAATTACAACCGCCGGAATTTTTCTTAGTAACCTTTACCTTAATAGGCTGGCTTTTGGCTTCCAACACATCTTCGGGAAGATCTAGCAGCTTCGTAAATTCTTTGTTAGTGGGGTATCGGCCTGTAATGACAATCTTGCCGTCAACTATTACTGCTGGCAATCCCCTTGTTCCTTTTTCATTGATATAGGCGTTAATGGTTTTGTCTTTGATAAATTCGGCAGGTGCGCTGTTAAGGTTGAAGCGATCAACAATTACACCATGCTTTTTTAACGTGTCAAGCACTGTAGAGATACGCATAAGTTCTGGGTCGACGCCCACACCGCAGAGTCCGGTTGGGCAGCACATGGCTGGTTCGAATATTTTCATTTTTTTCATAGTAAATAACTCCTTTAATATCATTTATTTGTTACCAACCGCCGGTCGGGAAACCAATGGCGGGTGATAAATGTACTAGCGTACATATTATCGGAACTTCCGTCAATACGCCAACCGCGCAGGCCAGCACAACAGGTGAATCGGGGCCGAACAGAATTCCTTGTGTTTTTTCTCAGCTCATATCATATTACCGCTTTTTTCATACAGTTCAGTTTCATCCTTATGTGCCTTGGATATAAAATATTTTTCAAGATTTTCAGGAAGCTGATAGGCTTTGCGCTCAGGCTCATGTTTTCCAGCGTTATATACCTCGCGCAGGATTGCGTCTACAATCAATTCCTTTGTAGGGGATGTGTATTCGACTCCATTATATACCCATACGCGGCAGTCAACATTCTCTCCACAAAGCGTTCCACAATCCTCGCAAAGTGATTCTCTAAGCTCTACAGCGATATCATTTCCATTTACGCGGATGGTCGGCGAACTGATAAATTGATATTGAATCGCCAACTCTTTCGTTGCAATATTTACTTTGTTTACCTTGACTTTATATCCCGCCGCATTAAGCACCACGGCTATACTGGAAACCGCTTCGTCCAGTACCTTTTCAGTATTCTGGCATCTGCCGCATATGGTCGTGGTCCAGATATAGAAAATCGATGTTAATCGGCTTTTTCGGTTGCGGCTGGCAACAGTTTTCGGATGAACAACAACATTTACTCATTTTCATTACATCCCTTACAACAGTTTGCGTTTTCTCTGCAAATACAATTCTCCTTATCGGATGTGATCGCACAGAAAAATTGCTTCGTTTTACGGATAGTATCATCATCCAGCGAGTAATACGTCCATTTACCTTCTTCCCGCGCTTTAACAATCCCACATCCACACAGAGTTTTCATGTGATGAGACAATGTGGATTGGGACATTTCAAACTTCTCCAGAATCTTGCAGGCACAAAGTTCCCCGCAGGAAAGCATATCTACGATCATCGCTCTTTTGGGATCTCCCAACGCTTTAAACACTTTTGTGTTATCCAAATAGTAGTCCATAGCACTTCCTCAAATCTAAAGTCTTCGATATGATACATTATATGCTTCAAATCGAAAAGTGTCAATATAAAATTGTAAAAATTTGTGACTTACCTGTCATTACGATTAGGCATGTACCTATTAGAATTTTATGTTCTGGTATTAATCTATCACTACAAGTTTGCTTGTCAATCAGGTATGTCGGAAAATGAACAGAAAGAATTTAGCCGCCTTCTTCGAATTGCTTTGGAAAACATGAATCATATTGGAAATAAATAACAGGTAGGATCAGCGTCTTCCTTAGTATTTCTGATAGGTAATGTCTACACTAGTAGCGTCAAAGCCTGAACACACATCTTCGGTGGTAGTGATACAAGGCATGTGAATACGAAAGCTCTTCTGACCTTATGGCACAGCCGGTGGTATTTGTTACACAACAAAAAGGGAAACTAACCGCAAAAGCAGGTAGTTTCCCTTTTTTCGGTAGTACCATTGTGCTGGTGAGCGAGCCGGGCACAATAAAAAGACTTATTAATTTAGCGAGATAAAATGAGCCGTTAAAAAGTCCTTTTATGGAAACCACGACTATTCGACTATGATGATTTACTCCTATCGATTTATATAACCCAATAGGACAAGACATGATCTTCGCTTAGGATACATTGCCAGGTTTCAATAGCCCCTTTAATTGAAAATATTGTTCCATCTCCTCTTTTATCTTCTCCGGGCTATCATTGACAGAATAAATAAATTCTTTTTGATCCGGCATATTGATCCAATTATTACCGTCGAACCGTTGCGGGACGGCTGATACCCAAATGCTGTAAGCTTGAAGTGTATCGTAATTGGCAAAAGCAACGAATCGCAATTCATAACCAAGTGTTTCTGTCAGGCTATAATGAAGCTGTGCGTGAAAATAAAAGGCTTTAGGATCCGGAGGATCCTGGTCAAAATAGGGAAGAACAGGATGTTCGATTCCGGCACGTTTGCTTGCCGCTCGGGCTGCTTCTTTCTGGGGTTTGCTATCGTCCAAAAGAGGCTTCATGCTCCACTTCGAAATTCCGTTCTGAACAGGGATCTCTTTCCATTGTGGTTGGGAAAATAGTTGGCGTAGCTTAATAGAATTCTCAGATTTGCTTTTGTTGCTTTGATTAACAACCATAGCAGCGATCCCTCCAATAGTTATAAAAAGACAGGTAAACACAACTAAGATTTTGCGTTTGTTCAAATGTACTATTATGAATCTCCCCCTTAATAAGTCGGCAGCATCTCATGTAAATATGATGATGAGAGCCAGACATAATTTTTCCATCCATCATTAATATAAAGCTGATTGTTACTAGGATCCCCATCATCCGCATACCCAACTGAGACCACATAGTGATAATTATACTTGGGTGTTCCGGGTTCAGTTGATAGTAATGTTGGTAGATTATCCTCCACTCTTTTACAAACGCTAGCCCAATCATACGGGGAATCTACTGCATAAAGATAATAACCGTTTTGACCAACACTTTTCGAATATGCTGTTATTAATGATGCCATAAGTCTCTCACTGATTCCAGTAGTTGGGTACCCACTAGATATACATGTATTATAAATTGAACGTTTAATTTGTTTTTCTGAAGATAAACTACTTGGCAAATAATTGTTGCTTACATATTTATCATACCATTTCTCAAGCATTGCCAAACCATTAATCCCACAGTCCCCATAGTAACTTCCGGCATTAAAAGCCCAAGAGGGATCCCCAGCGCCGGGTATAGATACTCGTGTAGCGGATCTGGGATTATTGGATAATTTTTCAATCATAGTTTGTTTTATTGCATTATCTATCGTTCCGGATTTAGTTTGTGGGCCGGAAGACAATTCCGCTAACGGTATAACGTGATTTGTTCTAATATTAACTCCTTTACCGCCTTTAACCTTGATATAATCTAACGGACCCATATAAATAATATCATCGGCAATGCTAAATGGTGTGCTATGGTTTAATGATAATTCTATGATTTTCAAGTCTGCTAAATTTACAATTGCATATCCGTCCTTTTGATTTGCCTTAAATGTTACACACAGAAATGCATTATGACCATTACCATCTTTTAGTGTTTTACCACCAGAAATGCTAATATCGGTATTATGCATATGTTTTACAAAAGCTTTAACATAATCATTTTCGATTTGAAAGCTAGTATTATTAACCACCGAATACTTAGAATTCGTATCAACATCTTTTGTTGCAGCAAAAGCACTTGACGACGCCGACAGGAGAAGGACAGCAACCAAAACTAAGCTTAATAGTTTTTTCATAGGGGTAGAGCTCCTTTCAATATTTTATTTCTTAAGACTTCACGAAAGTGCTATCAATTTTCTAAAGATGGCAAGAAAAACGATGTTGGTACCAACCAACTTTATTCTATATTAAAATTCTAATTTGTCAATACTAAAATTGTAAATATTTTCCATTTATGTAATAGAGCTTTATCAAACGGACGCCTGACGTTATGAACACCACAATTAGGACAAAATTTAGTTTTTTTTCCACAATGTTTTCTTTGCATACAGAACATTGAATTTCATGAAACCATTCATCGCTCCAGCCAACCCAGTACCATGCACTTGCCGGGCGAACGGGTCATACCGATAATTTGCACTCTGGAAATATCTTTTGTGTTATAGCGGAATAATCATTATATGATGTATAACATGTGGTAAAATAATGAAAAATGATTTTGAAATGAGGTAGGGGAAAATTGATGGATAACGGATTTATTACATTTACCATTGGAAAACAAAAAAACATCGCGTTAATTGCCCATGATGGGAAAAAGCGCGAACTAATCGAATGGTGTGCGGAAAATCAGGATATCCTCAGAAACCATTTCTTATGCGGAACCGGAACAACGGCAAGGCTGATTGCGGAAAAAACCGGACTTCCCGTAAAGGGTTATAACAGCGGCCCTTTGGGTGGCGACCAGCAAATCGGGGCCAAGATTGTAGAGGGTGTAATCAATTTCATCATATTTTTTTCCGACCCATTGGAGGCACAGCCGCATGATCCGGATGTAAAGGCGTTGTTAAGGATTGCTCAGGTTTATGATATTCCTATTGCAAATAATAAGGCAACTGCCGATTTTATGATCCGTTCTCCGCTGATGAATCAGGAATATGAACATAAGGTCATTAATTTCAAACAGAAAATTATTGACCGTGTGAACGATAGCCAGCTGATTAAGTAGAAAAGTAGGGGATATAGTATGATTTCTGTAAAAATACGAATCGATAGCGTGGATAAAGTAAAAAAATTCTCCTCCATTATTACGAAGGAGAATCTCAATTGCGAACTCGTCGAAGGAGTTTATATTCTTGACGCAAAGTCTATTATGGGAATTTTCAGCCTGGATTTAACAAAGCCGATTCAACTAAATATTCACTCCGACGACAAGGAGATCCTGAATAAATTGCAAGATTTCATTGTCAATGAATGATAAGCCGTCATGGCTGGCGCAGAAAATACGGTACTTTTTGCTTTCATCCTCGAATGGTAATCGGCTGGCTTGTGTTTGGGCATTCCGCAGGAAAATGGTATAACGTTGCTTCCTGCTGTTATTAGAATTCAGATAGGCTTTTAAAAGGATTGTTTGCCCATGAATCCGTTTCCTATGGTTTCGATCAGGACTTTCTTCATATACCGATCCATTCCCCTGCCGTCGGAGTAGATAAGCGGCCAGGGGAATGTTGTGGATTAGTGAAGATTATTATAAGCCGCAGACAGCAGCGTGTTATTTCGGTCGTAGCTTAGTTCCCACGCCGCCACGCCTTTCAGACCGTGCGAAGCGGAATACTGCGCCTTTAAGGCAATTGAGGAAACATCGTCGTAGCTAATAAACGTACTGCCGCCGGACAGGGTCGGAACCTTCGCTTCGGACGGATAAAAACTCGACAGCAGTCCCTTTGACAGGTAATTCGAAACAATCGAATCATAACCGATTGCTTTCGCGCTTGTGAACCGGGAATAAAGCCCGTTGTTTTCTGCGCTTACTCCGTTGTATAGATAACCGTAGAACGGCAATCCCATGACAAGCTTCTTTGCGGGGAAGCCCGCGTTTTGCCACGCCTGTAGGGAAGAAACAACGCTAGCCTTATACTGCGGGGAGGAATCCGTCGGGGTATAGAGCGGTGCGTTCAGATCAGAGTAGGTATCCCACGGCCCGTGCATATCGTAAGTCATATCGACCGCGTAATCGACACAGCTTGCAAGCTGCGAAAGCTGAACATTGCGGGTATAACTGTCCGAGGAACCGCCCGCAAAGGTCAGGTAATAGTATTTGCCGTCGGCGGCCGCCTGGGCGTTCAGCGCGGAGCGCAGGGCCCGCATAAGCAGGGTGAAATTTGTTTTATCCGCAGCCCGGCCGGCAGCGCCGCCGCTAACTGGATATTCCCAGTCAATATCCACTCCGTCGAAACCGTACTCCTTAATAAAAGCTACACAACTTTTTGCAAAGGCTTTGCGCCTCGCATCGGTAAGGGCGGCATCCGAAAACCGGGCGGAGCCGTCCCACCCGCCAATGGTGATAAGGGTTTTCAGACGGGGATGTTTCTTTTTAAGAGCTGTGAGCTTTCTGAAATTCGCGTAGTCAACAGAAGGGTCATTCACCGCGATTTTCAAATTTGCGTCAATATCCGCAAAGGCATAGTGTACGACATTTATCATGGAAGCCTTGATTTTATCGGGTGTAAAGCCGCTGTGGGCCGACCAGTTGGCATAATAACCTGCCGTTATTTTTGACGGCAGCGCCGAAGCCGGCAATTTTGCCGCCGGTTTTGAGGAAGTAGCGGATGATCTCGATGTGCTTGCGGTGCCGCTCGATGTTGGTGCGGAGGAACCGGATGAGGAGGAAGAACCGGTTGCAGAAGAACTGGGAACGGAACTCGACGGGCTGTTCACCGCGTGAATATTTTTAAGGTATGCCCCGTAAACCCAGCCTGTTCCGTTGTTGAATGTAATTTTGTGCCATCCCTGGTAGCTGTTCATTATGTATGCGGTGACGCCTTGCGGAAGGGAACCAATAACCCTGGATGTTTCGGCATAGGTTTCGTGAACATACAACGGGTTTGCCGTAACGGTACCTGCGCGGGTCGTCTCGTTTGTCTTGGTGGATGTTCCGCTTTTCACCGCCCCTCCTTCGGCGAGCTGCGAACCGGAAGTGATACTTACCATCAACACAAAGATGAGTAAGGCGGAACATCCCTTTTTCCATTTTAGCACTACTGAATACCTCTCTGTCATCAATCATTCCATCTATTTTCCAAAGCTGGCTGGCTTGGCTTAGCGTTTTCCTAGTTATTATAAAAGATTTGTATCGCCGGAAACAATGAATAAATAATGGAAACCCGGAAGGTCAGGGAATGGGGGCTGTGGTATTGCCCGGTGTGTTCCCATGTGGAGTTATGGCGGTTGATGCGGAGATTTTGCTATAAGATAGAGTTTTATTTAAAGGCTGGATGTGAATCCGGCCTTTATTTTTTTAATTCGAAAACCCCTGGATATGCCGGAAATAAAAAAGTTTTAGCGTTGAGCAAAAATGCGGACTAAACCTTACCCGAAATTCTGTCATATCGGTTTCAAAGAGAAGCCAGACAGCTTCCGTGAACAATTGGTAGGGAGGGGGGAAGCCCCAAAATGCTTTCGATTTTTAATTTGCTTTTTGCGCGGGAGAGGGCAGGGGTGAGAAGGATTGTTGCAAGCGCATGCTCATATGGCATAATGAGTGATGAAAGTGGTTATACTGCCAGCGGTTTTAATGGTGTTCACATAACCGGACAATTTGATTGTTTTGAATTATGAAAAGAAGAATGTTATTTGTTTCATGAAATTACATGCGTTTTCTGTGTTATTTAACAAAAAATATTGTCGTTATTTATGCTTTATATCTGTTGACTACAATTGAAATCTGAGTATAATGAACTCGTAACTGGTTATGATGACATGATGTCATGATTAGGAGGAGCGCTTATGGACCAAATTATGCTTCCAAAATATTATATTTTGAAGCAAAAATTGATTGAAAAGATTGATCAAGAAGAGTTTAAAGCAAACGAGATGATTCCAAGCGAACGGGAATTAATCCAGCAGTACGATGTAAGCCGCATCACCGTTCGCAAAGCAATCGATGAGCTGGTGAATGAAGGATACCTGTACAAGGTGCAGGGCAAAGGAACGTTTGTGAAGTCGGATGCGTATAGCCAGGACTTAATTTCGATTACAAGCTGTACGCAGGATGTTATCAATCTGGGGATGACACCCAGCAGGAAAGTCATTTCGGCCTCTGTTCTTGAAGCGGATAACAAAAGATGCCGCAATTTGGAACTTGGAAAAAACGAAAAGGTATTCCGGCTGGAAAGGGTTTACTATGCGGACAGCGAACCCATCAACCATACCGTAACCTATCTTCCCTATAAGCTGTTCCCCGGCATTGAGAAGTACGATTTTTCAAAAGAATCCCTGTATAAAGTACTGGAAGAAAAGTATGATATTAAAATCACGAAAGCGAAGCGGTCCGTCGAAGCCATTCTGGCGAAAGACAAGATTGCCGAATATCTGGATGTGGAACCCGGAAAACCCATTCTTCTGTTTGGCTGTATTACGTATGGCATTTCAAATGGAAAAGAAATCCCGATTGAAAATTTTAAATGCTGCTATCGCAGCGACAAATTTAAATTCTATATCAATCAGGTAAAGTGAGCCCCTTTCATATGTCCCCCTATTTTTTTATTTAAATAAAAGGAGAATCGCAATGAAAAGAACATTGAAAAAGGTCTTATGTTTTGCAATGGCGGCAATGATGGGCCTGTCAGCTCTGACCGGCTGCGGCAGCAATACGTCTGTTTCAAGCGGCGTGGCTTCCACACCCGCAAAAAGCGACAAGAAAATCGCAATTGTCTGCGATGCCGCAGGGCAGAACGATAACGGCTACAATCAGGCCGCTGTGAACGGCGCAAAGGAAGCAGCAGAGAAGTTCGGCATTCAGTACAAGGTAGTGGAACCCACAAACGGTGTTCCGGCAGCCTTGGAAGCGCTGGCGGACGACGGTTACAATGTAATCTTTAGCCTGGAATATGATTTCGACGCTTTAATCAAAGGCGTGGGCGGCGCGAAACCGATCGCGGAAAGCTATCCGGACACCACATTTGTTGTATTCAACGATAATCCGAATGTGACTTCGAGCGGTGATGTAAAATACAAAAATGTTATTTCCGTTATGTTCGACGTTCATGAAGCTTCTTTCCTTGCAGGCAGCTTAAGCGTACTGGTCAATGAGAATGCCAAAACACTCTTCGCGGACGGATACAAGTTTAAGGATCCGGCCAGCGGCGGTCGTGCAATCGGCTTTATCGGCGGCACAAACTCCAACGGTATTACCGTATTCTCCTATGGCTATATCCAGGGTATCAACTATATGGCCAAAGAGCTCGGTGTAAAGTATGACTATTATGCAAAATACGATGCGGGCTTTACGGATTCCGCGCTCGGTAGCACAGTAGCGGGCACGTACTATGATAAGGGCGCCAACATCGTTTACGGTGTGGCAGGCGGCGTCGGCGAAGGGATCACCTCCAAAGCAAAGGAAGTAGGCAGACTGGCGATTCAGGTCGATGCGAACAAAGACAATCAGCAGCCCGGTTACGTCCTTACAAGCGTTCTGAAAAATACCAACGTTCCGGTTGTGACAATCTGCACCGCGTTGGTTGAAAACAAACTTTCTTCTATGGAAAACTTACAGTCTTATTCCCTGTCTTCGGGTGCCACCGGCATTACGGATTTGTCCGAAATTAGTAAGCATATCGCTTCCACCGACGCGGCAAAAGCCAAGTGGGACGAAATAAAAGCAAAGATTGCCCAGATCGAAAGCAAAATCGGTTCGGAGATCAAAGTAGTCAACGCACAGGCCGGCGAGAAGTTTGACGCGTCCGCCTGCCCGAATGTAAATATAAAATAACGAAAACGATGCAAGGGGCGTAGATTGAAATGAGCATCATTAAGACGATCGATCTAACCAAAAAATTCGGTGATTTTACTGCAAATGACAGGATTAACATTTCAGTAGAAAAACAGGAGATTAAATGCATAGTAGGTGAAAATGGCGCGGGGAAATCCACTTTGATGAATATGCTTTATGGATTGCTACGTCCCACAAGCGGAAAAATATTGCTCCATGAAAAAGAGACTGTGATCAATGGGCCGATGGATGCCATTGCACACGGGTTGGGTATGGTGCACCAGCATTTTAAGCTGGTGCCCAGCCTTACCGTTTATGAAAACATCCTACTTGGCGCGGAATTGAAAAAATCTTCAAAATCACCAATTATTGATCGGAAAAAGGAAATTGACGAAGTCAAAAAGCTGATTGAAAAATATAAGTTTGAACTGGATCCTACTGATAAAATCGAGGATATCTCCGTTGGCGGAAGGCAACGGGTGGAAATCCTCAAGATGCTGTACCGTAACGTCGATATCCTGATCCTCGACGAACCGACCGCAGTATTGACCCCGCAGGAAGTGGACGAGCTTTTTGTAAACCTGAAGGAACTGCGCGCACAAGGCAAGACAATCATTGTCATCACCCATAAGCTTCGTGAAGTGATGGAATTGAGTGATAGTGTTACGGTTATCAAGCAGGGCAAGGTCGTAGGAAATGTGTTGACCAAGGATACTTCGGAAGAAGAACTGGCGCAAATGATGGTGGGCAGGGAAGTTGTTCTGACCGTACAGAATACGGCGGAAAACAAAGCATCGGAGGAAATTGCCTACCAGGTAGAGGATGTCTGCACGATTAACGATTATGGGAAGGAAGTTCTTCAGAATATTTCCTTCTGTGTGCATAAGGGCGAAATCCTCGGTGTGGCCGGTGTGGAAGGAAATGGCCAGTCGGAACTGGTGAAAGTGCTGACAGGCCTTATGAAAACGACCAAAGGTAAGGTTTCCATATATGGCAAGGATGTTACAGATAAGTGGCCGGACGAACTGCGGCAAAACGGTTTGGGGATTATCCCGGAGGACCGGTATGCACAGGGCCTTTGCGGCACAATGAGTATTGCGGATAACTGTATCGCTGGTTATCACAGCGTCCCGGATGTCTGTAAATTCGGTCTGCTGGACAGAAAGAACATAAGCTGCAAAAGAGATCGTTTTGTAAAGGATTTTGATATTCGTGTGGGCGATATCAACGGCAATGTTGGCCAGCTTTCCGGCGGAAACGCGCAGAAAATTATTATTGCGAGAGAGTTTGAAAGCAATCCAAAGCTTTTAATAGCCTGCCAGCCAACGCGCGGCGTCGATATCGGCTCTATTGAATTTATCCATAAACAGATTTTGGATTTCCGCAATAAAGGCAATGCGGTCCTGTTGATTTCTAGTGAACTGTCGGAGGTCATGAGCCTGTCCGACCGGATCATCGTTATGTACAAAGGCAGGATTATCGGTGAGCTTTCTCCGAAAGAGGTCAGCAGATCCGAAATAGGCCTGCTGATGGCGGGAATTCAAAATAACAAGGCAAAAGGGGCATTTATATGAAAAGAATGGATTTCGGGAAACGCCTTGTAAATTCGGTTCTGCCTGTTTTGTTGGCGTTTGTGATCGGCGGAATCGTAATTTTGATGATTGGCGAAAATCCCTTGGATACATATGGAATCCTGCTCGGTAAATCTCTGTTTACCGTAAAAGGTTTTCTGAACACGCTGCATTATGCTTCGCCGCTTATTCTGACCGGCCTTGCGATTGCTGTTACATTTAAGGCGAATATTTTTAACATGGGCGTAGAAGGTCAACTGCTGCTTGGAGCATTTTTCAGCGGTATCGTCGGTACCTCGCTGCCGGCCTCGCTGAATCCGGCGGCGGCTCAGCTTCTCTGCCTCGCGGTGGGCGTTATCTGCGGCGTTGTGTTTGCACTAGTTCCGGCAATCCTCAAAGCATACTGCCATGTAAATGAAATGGTGGTTACCCTGATGCTCAACTATGCGATGATCAAGGTGCTGGAATTCCTTGCGACCGGCGTGTTCCGTGACTACAGCTCCGGATACGTTTGCACGCCGATTATCAAGGAGAATGCAATGTTTCCCCGCTTTGGGAACTCCAAGCTTACTATGTTCTTTTTTATCGCGATTCTTGTATTCATCGTTATGTATGTTGTCATGAACAAATCAAAGCTGGGTTACGAAATCACCGCCATTGGGAAAAATCCGGAATTCGCGGAAGCAACGGGCATGAAAGTGCACAAAAAGATTATGATCATGATGATCATTAGTGGTGCGCTTTCCGGCTTGGCCGGTGCGGGCTACATGATGAGCGAGCAGTTCAAATACACCCTGAGCTTTTCCGGTAATCCGGGACTCGGCTGGGACGGTATGCTGATTGCCCTGCTGGGCGGCCATTCCCCCGTCGGCATTTTGGTTGCGGCAATTTTCTATTCCGCTTTGAAGACCGGTGCAGACCACATCAATCTTTACTCGACCGTCCCGAAAGAGATTGTTTCGGTTATTCAGGGGTTGATTATTCTTTTCCTTGCGGTGAAATTTGTGGATGAGCATACGAATATTCGGGAAAAGCTTTTCAGAAAAAAGACCGGCAAACCCGAAACGGCCATAAGTGAGGAGGCGTAAAATGGACATCATAGGAAATATTTTATATGATACCATTTATCATAGTGCCCCTATTATTTTGTGCGTAATCGGCGGTATCTTTGCCTATAAGGCAAATGTGCTCAATATAGCGCTCGAGGGCATGATGCTCATCGGCGCGTTTGTTTCAACGCTTACCGCGTTTATGACGCAGAATATCGCGCTCGGCGTGTTGCTCGCCGTGCTGGCGGCGCTGGCCTTTGGAGTGGTTTTCTCCCTTATGGGGGTTACTTTCAAGGGAAACGTGATTATTATCGGCCTGGCAATCAACCTGCTTGCCTCGGCCATTGCAAAATTTGTTCTGGTGCGGATGAATACCTCCAATATCACGCTGAGCTTTATGAATGTGGCTGATCTGAAGCTCCATATCCCAGTAGTCGAAAACATTCCGCTTGTGGGGAGCATTTTAAGCGACCATCCGCTGATCACGTACATCAGCTTCCTTGGTATCTTTTTTATGTGGGTTTTGATGTACAAAACGCGGTTCGGCATCTATGTCCGTGTGGTCGGTGAAAATGAAGACGCGGCCAAGAGCATTGGCCTAAAAACCGATTTTTATAAATATGCAGCGATTTTAATCGGCGCTGTGTGCTGCGGGCTTGCGGGTGCAAATCTTTCTACCGAACGCCTGGGCCTTTTCACCAATGATATGACCGCCGGGCGCGGATTTATCGCAATTGCCGCAATCTACTGCGGCCAAGGGTCCCCGACTTTATCTGCCATATATGCCGTTGTCTTCGGCTTGGCGCGCGCCCTCTCCGTTAATCTGAGTATTTATGCCGGTCCTGCGGCGGGGCTGTTTGACGTTATCCCGTATGTCATTATGGTGTGTGTGCTTACGGTGGTATCTGTTTTGAAACATAAGAACAACAAGGTAAGAGGTTTTAAGAATGAATGAGACAGCTCTTATTATTGTGGATATGGTAAAGGACTTTACGGATCCGGATGGTCTGGTGTTTTATCCGCAGAATCGCGAGATTCTGCCCAGGATTGTGCAGGTTTTGGAAAAATGCCGGGAAAAAGGAAAGCTGGTTATTTTCCTCCAGCACTGCAACCGCGCGGGCAAGCCGGACGAAAAGGCGGCGGCCATGCGCCCGAACTGTGTGGAAGGAACCAGCGGCATCGAAATCGACCCAATGCTGAAAGTGAACCCGGAGGATTATGTAATCCGAAAGCGCCGCTATAGTGGCTTCTTCGGTACGGATCTTGACCTTGTACTCCGTGAAAATCATATTAAAAATACTGTAATCGTCGGAACAAAAACCAACTGCTGCATTCGTGCCACCGTAACGGATGCGTTCTATCTGAATTACAACCCGATTGTTATCCGCGAATGTGTGGCGACAAATTCAGAAACAGTAAATGAAGTACACCTCAACGATATCCAGAAATATCTGGGAACGGTTGTGGACATGAAAACATTTTTTGAGAAATTGGATAACGGAGAATGGTAATGAAGAAATATGATGTAATTGTGAGCGGCTATGTGAGCATGGATCACATGCTGAAGATCAAAACGCCGGCGGCCGTTGGTTTTACCTCTCTCATCGAGAATAAGACGAATTCCAGAATTTATTACGGCGGCTGCTCCGTTAACATTGCATACGCGCTGTGCAGGCTTGGATTGAAAGCGATGCCGATTCTTCGCGTGGGCGGGGATTATGAGGAAATCGGGTTTAAGAAATTCATGGAGGACGGCGGCGTTCCGCTGGACGCCACCTCCGTTATCGAAGAGGAAACAACGTCCGTTTGTTACTTGATCCAAGATAATAAAGGGCAGCATATCACACTTTACTATACGGGCGCCATGGATGAGAAATATTCCTGCGAACTGAGCGATGACATATTTGAAAATACGAGCCTGGGCGTTATTACCGTCGCGGCACGTAAGGATAACGAGGAGTTTTACCGAAAGTGCCGCGCACATAATGTGCCGATTGTCTTCGGTATGAAAGCGGACTTTGACGCCTTCCCGGAGCCGTTCCTCAAGGAACTGCTGCTGCACAGCAAGATTATTTTCACCAATGAATCGGAACGCGAAACGATTGAGAAGCTTCTTAACCTCAAATCGATCACAGATTTGTTTGCCCTTGGCGAGATGGAAATTATTGTGACAACATATGGAAAACAGGGAAGTACTTATTATCAGCGGCAGGCGGACGGTACGATCGACAGCCAATGCATTCCGATTTGTGGCTGCACGGAGGTGGTGGACACCACCGGCTCCGGGGACGGTTATATGGCGGGATTCCTGTACGGCTACCTGCAAGGGCTGCCGATGGCGGATTGCTGCCGGATGGGCAGCACCCTCTCTTCCTTTATCATAGAAAAAGAAGGCTGCTGTACGAATGCGCCGACTGTGGAAGAGATCACAAAACGCTTTGAAAACTTTAAAAAATGTGTAATGTAAGGAGACAAAAAATGTCAACATTATATTTAGGAGCGGATACGTCAACGGTTGCCCCTTATGTTCTGTTTTCGGGTGACCCGTTCCGCGTGGAAGTTCTGAAAAAATATCTTGAAAAGCCGCAGCATGTTGCCTTTAAACGGGAATTCAACACCTACACCGGTTCCTACAAGGGGGTGCCGGTTACGGTAACTTCTACGGGAATCGGCGCTCCCTCCGCAGCGATAGCCATGGAAGAAATGTATGAATCCGGCATGAAAGTGGCTGTACGTATGGGTACGGTAATGGCTTTGCAGGATGATATGCTGGGGCATTTTATTATTCCGATTGCCGCCATGCGCCGCGAAAGCACCAGCAAAACCTATGTGGAAGAAAGCTATCCCGCGGTTGCCGATATCGAACTGGTCAATATCATGAACCAGACGGTGACTTTTTTTGGAAAGCGTTACCTCAACGGCGTCAACTGCACCATGGACGGCTTTTACAGCAAGATGCACGATTCCAAATTTTCCAAGGAATGCGGAATTAACATGCTCAAAACCTTTGAAGAATTAAAAAAGCTTCATGTAACCGGAATCGATATGGAATCCTCGTGTATGCTGACGATCGGGCGGCTGATGGGTGTGAAAACCTGCATTGTTACCATGGCTACCGTGCTTGAGAATTTGAAGGAAGTACTGGCCGGCCAGGATCGCATTGATGCGGAAGACTTGTTGTGCCGCGTTGTTCTTGAGGGATTATACCGATATCATACGCAAAATGTGGAGTGAATATCCGGTTTCTGTTTTTATTAAGAAAGGAAGAGATTGTTATGGACATCAGAGAAATTATTGCATGTAGAAAAAGATTTGTCATCGGTATGGTTCATTGCCTTGCATTGCCCGGAACCGCCGGGTTTGCAGGGGACTGCGATAAAATCTTAGACCAGGCGGTTCAGGATGCCGTCACGCTTGAAAAGGCAGGCGTTGACGCGATTATTGTTGAAAATATGGGGGACGACCCGTTTGCCGCTCTGCTGGATACTCCGCAGGTGGCCGCGCTTTCCGCCGCGACGGCTTTAGTGAAAAAAGCGGTAAAAATTCCGGTTGGCGTTGACGCGGCCTTTAACGACTGTGTTGCGTCTCTTTCCATCGCCAAAATCAACGGCTGTGACTTTGTGCGTATTCCGGTATTTGTAGATACCGTTGAATTTTACGGTGGGATTATTAACCCCTGCGCAAGGCTCTGTATGCAGACCAGAAAGAATCTGGATGCGGAAAATATTATGATTCTTGCCGACGTTCAGGTAAAGCACACGAATATGGTGCTTCCGCAGGTGACGATTGAAGCGTCTGCAAAAGCAGCGGCGAGCTGTGGCGCGGAGGCCATTATCGTGACCGGCTCCGCAATCGGTGTGGAAACTCCGCTTGAAATGATCCAACGCGTAAAGAAGGTTGTTAAACTTCCGGTTATCGCGGGCAGCGGCGTCAATGCGCACAATATCCGCGAACAACTGGAGATTGCGGACGGCGCGGTGATCGGAAGCAGTCTGAAGAAAGACGGCGTGCTGACCAATCCGATTTCTTACGACCTTGTACGCGAAGTGCTTAATGGGCTTAACAAATAAAAGGAGCAGTTAAAACCATGATGAGACCAATGAAATTAGCGGGCAGCGAGCTGATGTTCGGAGCGAACTGCCTTGCATATATTAAATCCGTTCCCTGTAAAAAAGCGTTCATCGTTGTGGGCGGCAAGAGCATGGAGCGCAGCGGAATTCTGGCAAAGGTCGAACGATATTTTCATGAAAACGGTGTGCAGACAACCGTATTTCAAGGTGTGGAACCGGATCCTTGCTTTTCAACCGTAAAGAGGGGCGCCGAGCAAATGAAGGAATTCCAGCCGGATATGATCGTTGCTTTGGGCGGCGGTTCGGCAATGGACGCGGCGAAAACCATGTGGGTGTACTATGAACACCCGGAGCTGACTACGTTAGAGGAAGTTCTTACCGCGAATCCGTTCCCGAAGCTCCGCCGGAAAGCCCGCTTTATGTGCATCCCGTCCACTAGCGGTACTGCAAGCGAGGTTTCCCGTTCGGTTGTTATTTCCGACGATGAAACAGGTATGAAGCACGGTTTGGGAAACATGGAAATGATGCCGGATATCGCGATCTGCGATCCGGAGGTTACCGCAACCATGCCGCCCCATATTACGGCGGAAACCGGTATGGACGCATTGACCCATGCAATTGAAGCGCTGGTTTCCAACCGGGCGAATTACCTTTCCAACATCCTTGCACGCGCGGCGGCAATCGATATTGTCAATACTCTGCCAAAAGCATATGAAGACGGCCAAGACATGGCGGCGCGTGAAACCATGCTGAATGCTTCCATGACGGCGGGCCTCGCCTTCACGAATGTATCCCTTGGCATCGTCCACTCCATGGCACACACACTAGGCGGATTCTTCCATGTTTCCCACGGCCTTGGCGACGCGATCATCCTGCCGTATATCATTGACTTCAACAGCGGAAATCCGGAAGCAAAAGACGTGTATGACCGCTTGGCTGCCGACTTGGACGGTACGGATCTTGCGGAGATTGTCCGGAACTTGAATAAGAAAATCGGCATTCCCGCCTGTGTGAAAGAAGTTGTGAAGGATGAAGCTGCGTATACCTCTCAATTAGAAAAAATGGCCGAAACCGCCAAAGCGGACGGCTGCACCAAGACAAATCCGATCATCCCGACCATCCCGCAGTTCGTGGAGCTGTTTAAGAAAGCATATCATGGATAATAAGAATTATACAGAAGGAATGAAAATGCTATGAATTTAATCTGCTATCTATCAAATGGATATCCAACGATTGAGGACAGCATCGAGATGGCCAGGACCTACGTGGAGGCTGGCTGTGATATGATCGAAATTGACTTTCCCTCTCACAACCCTTTTCTGGAAAGCGAGTATATTTCTAACCGTATGGCAGAGGCATTAAAGAACTGCGATGATTTCGAGAAATACATGGAGGGCATGATTAAGGTTAAGAAGTTGCTCCCCAATACGAACTTTATCCTCATGGTGTATGAAAACACCGTTGAAGAAATCGGTGTGGAGAAATTTATCCGGTTCTGTCTTGACAATGATTACCGTGATATTATTCTTGTCGGTTTAAAAGATGAAGTAATCAAGAATCAGTTTATTAAAGAAGGCCTTCGTGTCAGTTGTTACGTACAGTTCCATTTACCGGAGCAGGAAGTGGAATATGCGCTGAAGTCCAATGGCTTTACCTATATGCAGGCGGTGCCGGCTCCGGGGCAGGCAACCGAGGAACACCCGACTTTGGAATCATGCATACAGTACCTGCGGGAACGCGGTTTAAAAAACCCGATTTACTGCGGCGTAGGAGTACATAATCCGAAAGATGCGGCAATGGTAAAGGCGGCGGGAGGCGACGGAGTGTTTGTAGGCAGCACCATTCTGAAACTGCATAACGATAAGCCGGCGCTTATGTCCCAAATCCGTGAGTTTAAAGCAGAATGCTGATTTTAATCGAATCCCTGCATGAAAGGGAGTCATCTATTTGCACCCATACGCTTTTTAAAAACAATCAATAACCGAAAGAAAAGCCGTACCGGTATTCCCTGAGGGATACCGGTACGGCTTTTCTACGTATTATGGCCTATTTGATATTTCGGTAGAGAGTATAATCTTTTTCCTCTTTACGAAACTGATTGATTTTCTCTTTCAGCTCCATACATTGTTTATTCAGCGTTTCCCGGGCTGCTTTATCCAATGCGCCAGCCTTTTGGAGAATCTCCGCACAGTCGCGGGTAAGCTTCAAAATCTTTCGTTCTTCATTGCTGTTACATTGATCGTCTGAAAGATCCTGTCGGAATATACGGGTTAAATGCTCTTGCTGTTCGGCGGGAAAATTTTTCGTCAGCTTTTGAATCAGGCTGTTGCATTTATTTACCCTTTCTATGTATATACCGCGTAATTCAAGGAGTTGATCCAGTTCGACCTCCGGTTCCATGCAGCGAACTTCAATCTGCTTTGTTAAATTCCATATCTTTGTAAGCAAAAGAACCTTTTGCTCAAGACAGGCAATGATTTCATCCATTCTCAAAAAGCCCTCCGAAAAGGTGGAATTCTATTTCCAGCCTTTATTTTTTCATATGACAGAGTTTTTCGGCTTCCGACCATGTATCCCTCATATTTTCCACCAAAGGAACCAGTTCATCCAGATAGGAGGATTCACGTTTAACCTCGGCTTTTATGATTTGCTGGTTGAAAAAATAGTATAGATCATATAACTCCTTTGATATACTATAATTCCAATCCAATATGGAAGAAAGATAAGTGAAAATTTGCTTGCATTTATCGGTGCATTTCTCGGCGGTTTCATAATTTTTCTCTTTAAACATCATAGACCCGTAATGCAGATTCTTTAATGCCTCGTTGAACAGCATGACAAGCTGTTCTCCTTTGGACATTGTATTAATCGATTGCGTTTTATATTGCCTAATGGGATCAAATGGCATTTTAAGCTCCTCCTGAACTTGAATTATGCGGAAAATCACGAGGAAGTGCCGTAATCAAAGAACATGCTCGCCTGTGTATTCATCCGGCTGATATATTGTTCCAGCTTAGTGAATTTCGCGTAGTAACGATCCTGCTCGGTCTTCAGCCGTGTTTTCAATTCCTTTATTTTTTGCGTATAAGAGCTGATTTCCTGAGTAAGGGTACTGTTGTCATATTTTGTGCTGTTCTCAAGACCTGCTTTTGCAACCAGCAACCCGTCTCCTCCGGTTGTTTTAATGTTATCGTTGATTACGTTCTGTACTTTGGTCGCAACGCCGTTGGAATCCGTAAACAGAGAAGCAACTTTATCCGGATCATTCGTAAGGGCCGCTTTCAGCTTATCTTCGTCAATTGTAAGCAGGCCGTTTCCGGAATAGTCATTCGCTTTTGTGGAAATTCCAATTTCATAGAGAGAACTCTTAACGGAGTCCACCTGATCCGTCATTGCCTTGCGAAGGTTGAGGCAAAGATTCATCAAAAGGGAATCGCTGTTTAATATGCCAACCTTGGCCTTCTTTTCATATTCTTTAATCTGCGTTTCCGTCATTTCCGCTTTTTGGGCGTCCGTCAGCGGTAAATATTTGTCGTCCGCACTTTGGCGCTCGTTGATTTTGGTTGTGCAAAGCGTAATAATGCTATTGTAATCGTCTACGAAATCCTTTATTTTTTCATACAGTTTATCCGTTTCGCTGTTTACGGTAAACTTGATCGGGTTTGTGGCGGAAACAGTACTGTCCGTTATCCCGAGTAATTCAAAGTCGACCCCGTCAAGCGTGAATTTATTTTCCGACCGGGTGATTTCGATTGCATTGTTCGCGTTGCCGTCAAAGCTGACCGTCATCTTGGCGTCCTGGCCTTTTGTCAGGCTGTACGCAGAACTGTTTTCGATGTAATTCCCGTCCGCGTCCTTCGTCGGCACAGTACCAAAGAGAACGTTCGCAAGATTGCATTTGCCATCAATGTTTTGTACATCCACTCGGCTGGAGCTGCCGCCGCTTTTCGCCGTAATGGTGAACGAGTCGTTCACGCTGGAGTACGAAATATTCACGTTCGCGTGCGTATCGCTGTTGATTGTTTTGATAATCGTATCAATGGTATCCGTCTTTTTAAAGGTAAACTTCTGATCGTTAATGATGATGCCATACGTACCGTCATCCGATGCCGTGAGCGAGGTGCTAAGGTCAGCTTGGATATCTTCCAGCGTTTTATTGGTGTTAATGCGGTTTGTTTCGCCGGCATACACCTTCAGCGCACCGTTGATGCCAAGGATGCCGCTCTTGTCACAGGTTTCCAGCGATAGGACGGAGGTGCTCACAGCAATGCCGTTTTGCTTAGAATCCTTATAGGTTGAAAAAGACAACGACCCGGAATCTATGGATACCTGTACCTTGCTTACCGTATTCCCGTCCGCATCCTTTGCTGTTCCAAATTCAGCAGTCAGCTTTTTCTGCAAATATGCCTGAAGCTTTTCTGGCGTAGAATAATCATTGTCCGCAGAGTTTAAGTCGCTTATGTCGAACGTAATGTATTTTTTCACACCGTCTAGTGAAAACGTAAGGGTGGAACCTGCAAGCGTATCACCCAGATATTTGCTTACAAGTTTGGTGCGGTCAACCGTACCGGAGGTTGAAATCGTATCGCCCGACCTTAGGCCTAGTCCCTCCAGCAGATTCTGGCTTCCGCCGGTAATGGACAGGTTCTCGGATACGCCGTCTTTTGTGAAGAAGGAAACCGTGCCGTCTTCAGAAACAGTAACATCCAATTTGTCCTTCAAATCAGTTGCAGTTCCGCTTGAATCCGTATTCTTTTGAATCGCTTCTTTTAACACTTCCTGCAGAGTATTTGCCGCAGTCGCACTATCGGAAGGGATTTTGGTGTCTTTTGGAATGGTAAGCGTGTAGTCGGTGGAACCAATCTTAATATTTAGCGTGGACCCTGTTGTCAGCGTATTTTGAAAAAAGAAATCTGTGTCCGGCGCGGTGCTTCCTGTGATTTGCGTGGCGGCGGATGAATTTTTTTCAAGGCCTAATCCTGCCAGAAGAGTTGCAGTTCCGTCCTTAATGGTGATGTTTCCGGTTGCGGAACCAGTTTTTGTTAACGTTACTTTCCCGTCCGCGTCAACGCTGAACGAAACATTGCCGGCCAGCTCGTTTGTTCCCGCAATCGCATCGTTTAAGGCATCCGTGATTTTGCTGACGTCGTCGCCCGGGTTAAAAGTAAGGGTGCTGTCCAAGGTCAGTTGATAATCCTTGCCATCGTAATTGATCACCATTGTATTTCCCGCGACGTTGCTGGGCAACCACGAAGCGCTAATGCTTCCAGTTTTAATTGCCTGCTTTGAGACCTTGTGCATGGAAGTAAAGCTTGCCTGCTGTGCAAGCTGGGTTATTTGGGTTACCAGCATGTTTTTGGCAGCAGTTGCGCTTCCTGTTACATTAAGGAAAGTGGATGAATTTTTAATGGAAGTGGAAGTAAAGAAATTACGGTTCAAAATACTGCTGCTGGTAGTCGTTGATAAATATTTTGCTTGAAATTCTGACAGCGCTTTTATTACTTCCCGGTAAGATTCTTGCCTCCATTGCGCTATTTGTTTGTTTTGAAGTTGTTTATCTATTTTACTCTGTGTTCCCGATGAAAGCTGTTTTACCAGCTCGTCTGTGTCTAATCCGGAAACAAGACCGCTTAACCGTTTATTTGATGATGTTGTGGTAGCACTTGAAGAAGAATTCGACTTTGAAACGATCATGGTTATGTACCTCCTGACAATGAAATGTCAAATAATAAACCTCTTAATGCATATATCGTACTGATACGAGAAAAAATTAAGTAAATTACAATTAAAAAACCTATAAAATTAGAATTATTTATAGAATATACTTTGACGAAATACAGTTGCATATGGTATGATATACAATAATAATTCGAAACATGGGAAGAATATATTTAAATTGAATGTAAAGGGGATGGTGTGTGATATGGCCTTTGTCCCAATCAACAAATTAAAACCTGGCATGATATTAGACAGAGACATCTATTTATATAATAACGTAACCTCAAAGGTCATGATGCTGCGATCCGGCCAAGTTTTGTCAGAAGCTTATATTGAAAGGCTTCATGAGTTTGATATTCTCGGAGCCTACATTCGTACCAATGAAGAAAGGACCCGCATTCCTTCACTAAAATTACGATATCCTATTAAAAAGGAGTTAAGACAGGAAGCACTTCTAAGCCTAAAGCAGGTTTATAAAATGTTTAACCAGGGTGCTCAAAGAATCAACGTGAGAAGCATTAACCAAACCATGAATATCTCCAAAAAATTGGTGAATTCTTTAAAGTGCAACGTGGAAGCGAAAATCAGCATCGCAAATTTAAAATTATACGATGATTATACATATAACCATTCTCTTGGGGTTTCTATTTTGTCGATTGCAATTGGATTGGAACTAGGGCTGAAAACACAGGAATTATATGACCTTGGGCTGTGTGCTCTTTTACACGATATAGGGAAGATGGCAGTACCGATATCCATTATTTCTAAGCCGGCCAAACTTACCGAGGAAGAGTTTAATATTGTTAAGCAGCATCCCTCAAACGGGGCGCTATTTTTTCTCAAACATCATTTGGCAAATAAGTCGATTTGCGAAGGAATCCTCACGCATCATGAAAAATACGATGGCACCGGGTATCCGCGCGGGCTTTCCGGGGAAGACATCCCTTTATTCGGGCGGATTATCTCCGTAGCGGATGTTTACGACGCGTTAACCTCCGTTCGGCCCTACCGGAAACCGTCCACGCCCACGGAGGCAATCGAATATATTATGGGATCAAGCGGCATTGCGTTTGACCTTAAAATTGTTAAAGCTTTTTTAAATAAGGTTGCGCCGTATCCGATCGGCTCCTGCGTGAAGCTGAGCAACGGCGAAGTCGCAATTATTGTAAAACAGAACGACTTTAATCCGATCCGGCCTATTGTCCGGCTTCTGAAAAAGCCGGACGTTTTAATGGATTTATGCTTTCAACGCGATGTGCAGAATATTGTAATCGAAGATATTTGCACAATTACAACTGAACCGTGAAAATAAAAGGATGGAAAATTCATTTCCATCCTTTTTTGACGGTATTTTAATTTTGCTCGATGTTTTCTACCATTGTGCTGTTAACAAGCTCGATTTCACTTTCATTCAGGATTTTGCTGGTGTCCAAAAGCATGACGACTTTATTGTCTACCTTGCCGATTCCGGTTAAGTAGGCATTTGTGCGGTCCTTGGACATTTTCGGCGGGGGAGAGATGTTGTTATCCGAAATAGTGGTAACTTCGTCAACCGAGTCAACGATAAAACCAATATGGCTTTCGTCAATTTTCGTTACAATAATGCAGGTGTGCTCGTCATATTCCACCTCTTCTTTGCCGAAACGCAGGCGTACGTCAATAACAGGAATAATGTCTCCCCTTAAATTAATGACTCCCTTCGCGTAATGGGGGGAATCGGGGACAGGCGTTATTTCCTGCTTGCCGATAATCTGTACAACATCGGCGATCGGAACGCCGAAAAGTTGTTTATCGGTCCAGAATGTTAAGTATTTTCCTTTCATTTCGCTCGTATCATTTTGCTCAGCGATAATCTCTTTATCATTTTCCACATTGATCACCCTATCATAAAAATTTTTTATAATACTGTGTAATTTAAAGAAGCCCTCTGGCAATCCTGATTTGCTCCCTTTGCAGTTCAAATAGATATCTGCAAAGCAAATCAGACTGATGCGTCGTATTATCCAGAAAAGAACACCCGTAACCATTCATATACGAGTCTCCTTTGATCCGCTCTACCTTGCAGTTGAAAGGAATACGATTTCCAAAAAGGCACAGGGTTACCGTAAAGTGCTGATTTATTTCCAGCTTCTGCGTTGTATTCATAAATAAGCCGCTTAAACTCAGATCCGTAATGATTGCGTCAAATTCCTTCGAGTCCGTTTCCCCGGTTGTTTTGTCCGGCAGCAAACGCGCCTTCACTTTTTTGGTAACTTTTAGCCGGAAGAAGCTTCTTTGTTCAAAATCAACCAGATTCTGAATATCTGTAATTTGCATTAATTCGGCAGTCGAAAGGAACACCTTACCAACCAGAACCTTAAACCCTGCAGTATTATTATAAATGTTCATTTTTACCGGTGTATTGCAATGGATAATAGGAAGATTATCGAAGTCATTGCAGATCTGAATCGCACCATGCAGAATATCGCTGATCAACCCGGTCGTAATCAATTCATTTGAGATTGTCTTTATTTCACACGGCGAATGAAGATACTGCGTTGATATGGGGAACATATTGAAAATACCTCCAAAAAACAAATATCCGGTAAAACTGAAGAAATGTTAATTTCAAGGTATTTGATCATCGTCTTCATCCGTCAGGATTCTTTCAATGTCGAGCAACATGATGGCGTTATCGTTTAGTGTTGCGATTCCTTTTACGAAATTATTGACGGAATCTTTCGCCAGCCGTGGAGTTTCGCTGATTTGATTTTTGGCAATATTCGTTACGTCGTTAACACTATCGACAATAAGCCCCACGCTTAATTCGCTGACTTCCGCAACAATGATGCTGGTGTGGTCATCATATTCCCGCTTTTCTTTATTAAACTTCAGCCTTACGTCAACCAATGGAACGATTTTTCCTCTTAAATTGATAACACCAATGATAAAAGGCGGTAATTTTGGAACAAAAGTGATAGGCTGCATGCGGATAATCTCTACTACCTCGCTACTCGGGATCGCAAAAAGCTGTCCGTCAATAAAGAAAGTTAAATATTTTTCCGTAGGAACATTTTCAACTTGTGTATTATTTTTCATTAAAACGTCTTCTGCCATATTATTCACCATTTCTACCGTTGCCGTTTTCGGTAAGATCTTTTTGCACCGACAATGCCGGCTTTATTTTGTCAGTGCCAAAAACGATAAAAACCGCTATAAATATATATCGACCTTTTTTTAAATAATTAAAGGAAATCGAAATAAAAATATATTTTATTTTGTATTTTCATTGGTTTCAGGGGTTGTAAAATCCCTTTTCTCCGTTTTTTTTATGGAATAATTTAGGAAATAAATATAAATATCAACAATCGCCTGGTACAGCTCCGGCGGAATTTCCGACCCGACCTCCAGCTGGGTGAGCAGGGAAGCCAGAGAGTCGTCGTGATAAACAGGCACGTTGCTGTCCTGCGCGACTTCAATAATTTTTTCCGCGATATAGCCCGAGCCGGACGCAACCACGACGGGCGCGCTGTGGGGGGAGTCCAGCGAATATTTCAGGGCCGCGGCATGATTGTGGTCAAACTGTGACATCGATGACATTCTTCCTTTCGTAAACCCTTCTCAAGATCTGTTTTTTCGTGACTGCGCCGGGGCCTGTAAGCAGTTCAATTTTCTGCGCGGTCAGGCCGTTTTGTGCAAAGATATCCGCTATTTTCTCGCTGATTGCCCGTTTGTCTTTTTCTAGGGATTCAGGGCAGTTCAGCTGAATGTCCGCTTTGCCGTCGATAAAGGAAACAGCGGCCTCAAAATAGCCGAGCCGTTTTATGTCGAACGTCAGGTAAAGACGGACGGGCGAACCGCCGCTTTCCAGATTCCCCCTGCGGGACTTCTCTTTTTCGTTTTCTTTTTCAATCCAGATTTCCGTAAACATAAATTGCCCGTTATAATTGATCGGAAGGAAAATATGATTAAAAGGCATGTAAACGCTGTTATCCAGCAGAAGGGATGTCAAGGTATCCCGGCAAAGGGATTGGGTCACGCTCGAACTGCTTTGTTTCATGTTTTCCGAGAGCATCTTTATTATGGAATCAAAAAGCGGATTTTCCGGTTTCTGAGAAGCTTCTGTTACTGTCTTCAAAAACATGGATTTGATTTCATTCATTTTCGGTTCCGGCAAATTCAGCTCATATTTACAATAATCCAAAAGGGCCGTAAAGGTATCTACCAGTTCCTGATGAGAGCTTATGTTTAAGCGTGCAAGATTATGTACCAGAAGCGTAATGTTGTCTCTTGCTACTCCGTAGTCGTTCGAAGCCGCTACATACTTGCCCAAAAGCGGAATGACTTTTTCTTTTAAAACCGAAAGGTTTAAATCCAGACCTTTCACAGGCTGATCCGTTATCAATTCTTTTGTCAGCTCTTTAAGCTGTTTGCTGTACGGATTCGGAATTTGGGTGGAAAGTGTGTCCAGTTCCTTTGCAATCGCCTGCGTCGTGTCGGCAGTTGAAAAATACCCGTCATATGCTTTGAGGAAATTGGAGATGGTTTGTTTCAACTCCCGGTCGCCCGCGTGCGCATTTAATAGGTTTCGAAGAACGTCAAAGATGGGGCCGGTAAATTTTGTGCGGTTGTTGCTTTGAAAAGTCAGGTTCTTTAAAATATCCGCGGGCTCCATTTTCATAGCTGCGGTGAGCTCTTTCATAAAGGGAGCGTTTGTGCGGCTGTCGTGAACGTTTTCCGGCCTGCTGAAAGCCTCAAAAGTAACTTTTTGCAGCGTTTCAGACAAAGCAGGCGTCCGATTTAACTGTTCTAGGAATTTATTAAAAACAGAATTGCGATTTAACAGGAATTCAAAGCGCGCGTTTGTGTCGCCCTGCTTGTCGGTGTTTGGCTGAACGACCTTTGAGGGGTCAATTGGCGTTGTTGGCCCTGTTTGCTTCGTGGTGGGTATTTTATTGATGGTGTCGCTGTTCGGTATGGGAGGGGTAATTCTTAAATTATCGGGCATAAAAACACCTCAAATATAAAATTTGGCATTAATTTTATCGACATTGTTACGATATATAGATTATAAAGTATAATTAGGCGGTGAATTATCATGGATAACAATATGGAATCTATGTTGGAAGTTTATTTATTTGAAGCAAATGATTTGCTCGAACATCTTGATGAAATTTTAATCAATTGCGAAAAGGCAAATTCCTTTGATACAGATAGCATCAATGAAATTTTCCGAATCATGCATACAATAAAGGGTTCCTCTGCTATGATGCAGTTCAATGGCCTTGCGACAATTTCCCATAAGGTAGAGGATCTGTTCTACTATGTACGCGAACACGGGATTGATGAGAAATACAATGAGGAACTTTTTGACCTGATGTTCCGGTCGAGCGATTTCATTAAGGACGAAATCGCAAAGGTAGAAAATAACGAGCCGCTTACTACAGATATCGGCACTTTTGAGCAGGAAATTAATGATTTTCTTAAAAAGATTTCGACAGGCGAATCAAACGAAGGCGCGGCTGAGCCGGCAAAGCAGCCAGAAGGAAAACAGGTTGAACCGCAGCCGCAGGCACCGGCACAGCAGGAATCCGCTCCTAGCCAGGAGCTTCCAAAGCAGACGCAGGCCGCCGCAGAGCCAATTGTGTTTGATTCGGAATATCCATTTGCCGTCCGTGTGTACTTTGACGAAGAGACAGAGATGGAGAACCTCCGTGCCGTTATCCTGATTAATGCAATTAAGGACGTTTATCAATATGTGAAATACCAGCCGGATGATATTGAGACGAATCCGGCCAGCGCGGAGGAAATCATCAAAAACGGTTTCGTGATTTTTTTCAGGGACGAGCAGGGCTTAAAGAGCGTATTAAAAATCATTGAAAATTTTGTTTATACGAAAAATTATACCGTGATCAATAAGCCGGATGATACAGCGCAGGAAAAATCCGGCGAAAAGAACGCGAGCGAACAGGATGAACCAAATAAACAGCAGGCGCAAAATACGGCGCACTCGGTGGTTAAGCAGAATCTTATTAATGTAAACCTTTCAAAGCTTGACAATCTGATGGATCTGATGGGCGAAATCGTCATAACGGAATCCATGGTTACCACTCCTCCGGCCGGGCAGAGCGCCGCAGTAGACAATAATTTCACCAAGGCTTCCCGGCAGCTGCGGAAACTGACGGACGAGCTTCAGGAAATTGTAATGTCCATCCGCATGGTCCCGATTTCAGGTGTGTTTCATAAGATGAACCGCATTGTGCGTGATATGAGCAAAAAGCTGGATAAAGATGTCCAACTGGTCATGATCGGCGAGGATACCGAAGTCGATAAGACGATTATCGACAACATCGGCGACCCGATTATGCACGTTGTGCGCAATGCTATGGATCACGGTATTGAAACCAAGGAAGAACGCGCCCAGACAAAGAAACCGCCAAAGGGAACCATTACCCTGTCGGCACAAAACACAGGCGGGGAAATTATCATTTCCGTAACGGATGACGGAAAGGGAATTGACCGGAAGGCTGTCCTTCAAAAGGCAAAGAAGCAAGGACTTGTGAAAAGACCGGAATCGGAGTATTCCGCAAGAGAAATTAACAACTTCCTTCTGATGCCCGGTTTCTCGACCAACGAAGTGGTGACGGAGTATTCCGGCAGAGGGGTCGGTATGGACGTTGTTAAGAAAAATGTTGAAAAAGTCGGCGGTGACGTTTCAATTGAAAGCGTGTTTGGAAAGGGGACCAAAATACTCTTTAAAATCCCGCTTACCCTCGCGATTGTGAACGGCATGAAGATTTCCGTCGGCGAAACGGTATTTACCATTCCGATTAATAATATCCGGCAGTCCTTTAAGGTGGATCAAAGTGCAATTCATTATGACACGGATATGAATGAGATTATCATGGTTCGCAACCAGTATTATCCGGTTGTCCGCCTGCACAAGGTGTTTGGTATTGAGACGGATATTACGGATATCAGCAGCGGAATTGTTATCTTAGTTGAAACACACGAAAAGGCGTTCTGCATTTTTGCAGATGCGCTTTTAGGTGAGCAGCAGGTTGTTGTAAAGTCCCTTCCGTTATATCTCAATAAATATAATGTGAAGGAAACAGGCATTACCGGTTGCGCGATTCTGGGCGACGGCAGCATCAGCCTGATACTGGATGTACTCAACCTTTACAATAACAATTAATTACCCTTACCCGAAGGATTAAACGCGGAGGAAAACGATGATACGCCTGACAGATAAAGAATTCCAAGATATTGTAACTTATGTAAAAAGCAATTACGGTATTAATCTTACAAAGAAAAGGCAGCTGATTGAATCTAGGATGCAGGCTGTCCTGGTAAGCAGGGGCTTTACAAATTTTACGGATTATTTTAATCTGGTGAAGCAAAACAAGTCCGATGAAGTTACGTTGATGCTTAATAAGCTGACGACAAATCATACGTATTTCTATCGGGAGCCCGCTCACTTTGAATTCATGAGGAAAGTTTTCCTTCCAATGCAGGAAAAAACCAATACTCGTAAAGTCCTCCGTATCTGGAGTGCCGGCTGCTCTTCCGGGGAAGAAGCATACACGGCCATTATGACGATGATGGAATACTTCGGTATAAAAAAAGCAAGCTGGGATTTTCGGATTCTGGCAACGGATATTTCCCTAAAAGCAATGGAAGCTGCAAAAAACGGGGTTTATAGTGAAGAATCATTAAAAGAGCTTCCAAAAACGTGGAAAATGAAGTATTTTAATAAGCAGGGGGACGAATATTATGAACTGAAGGATGAAGTTCGGAACCAGGTTATTTTCAAGCGGCTGAATCTTATGGATCCTTTTCCATATCAACAGCCTTTTGATCTAATCTTTTGCAGGAATGTTATGATCTATTTTGATCAACCCACGAAAAACGCTTTGATCAATAAGTTCTATGATGCATTAAAATCAGGCGGTTATCTTTTTATTGGGCATTCTGAAACGGTTCAGAGGGACACATCCCCGTTCATATATGTTGAACCTTCAATATACCGGAAAGGATAATTTAGATGCCGATAAATCGTAGGGTGAGAGTTCTTATTGTTGATGATTCGCTTTTTTTTCGCACGGCGTTGCAGAAAGCGCTGCTGAATAATCCGGATATCGAGATTGTGGGAACTGCGGGAAATGCGATGGAAGCAGAGAAAAAAATAAAGGAATTATCTCCGGATGTCGTTACATTGGATGTAGAAATGCCGGATAGCAGAGGAACCGATTTTTTAAAAAAGCTGCTGCCTGCACACCCGTTGCCTGTCGTTCTTGTAAGTTCGCTGGATATTGGTATTTTTGAGGCGTTGAGCGCAGGCGCTGTTGATTTTGTTCAAAAGCCGAATTTGAAAAGCAGTGAGGATTTCGCTGCTTTTTCACAGGAACTAAGCCAAAAAATAAAAATTGCTTCATCTGCAAAGGTAAAGAAAACGCCGGCGCCGGCGGCTTCTTTACCTTTGCCTGCGCTTTCCAAAAGTGCAAATAGCGAACATATCATCGCAATCGGTGCCTCGACCGGGGGAACGGAGGCTACCGCTGAAATTTTGAAACAGTTACCGGCGGATATTCCGGGCATTTTAATAGTACAGCATATGCCGGTCGGCTTTACGAAAATGTACGCGGACAGACTTAACAAGCTGTGTAAGTTCACCGTATTGGAGGCGCAGAATGGCGATCGTGTGAAACAGGGGCAGGCTCTGGTTGCCGCGGGTGACAAACATATGACTCTTGAAAAAGATTACAAGGGCTATTATGTGAAGTGTGCCGCGGGCGAAAAAGTTAGTGGCCATTGTCCTTCGGTAGACGTTATGTTCCGTTCGGTTGCGAGAACGGCGGGAAAGGATGCTATTGGCGTTATTCTGACCGGTATGGGCAGGGACGGCGCCAGCGGCTTGCTTGAGATGCGCAAAAGTGGCTCCTTCACAATCGGACAGGATAAACAGACCAGTATTGTTTATGGGATGCCGATGGTTGCGTTTGATATCGGTGCCGTTGTGAAACAAGCGCCTATTAATGCGATTGCAGGAATTATTATTCAGAAATTGAATAAATAATGCATATAATGCATAAATTAACACAATTTTATGGATTTCACTTAATTTTATTGCAAATGTTGTCGATATAATTTTCGAAGAAAAGCGCTCGAATTTTGCTGCATGCAATCTTTTCTTGTATTTTTTGACGCAACGTGGAAGGAACGTGGAATAAATGGACAAAAGAAAAAGAAGAAGTTTAAAGAGAGCATTGCTTATGGGAATGGTAGGTCTTACCATATCGGTTAGCCTTGTATGCAGTATAGCAAACGGTTTTATGATCTATAAAAACTGTCAGGACAACATGGTTTCCATGGTACAGTCGAATGCAAATTCCTATAATGAAGCTGTAAAAAATGCAATCGAGGTATTTAAAGCCAAAGCGGAAGCCATTGCTAGTGAAACTACGATAACAGATGCAACGAATCCGGCCGCGCAAAAAAGCTTACTGGCAAAACTTAGCGAAAAATATGGCTTTGTAGATGTTAATTTAGCCGACGCAAATGGAAAAACAACAAATGGAACGGATATCAGCGACCGCGACTATTTTCAAAAGGCCATCGCAGGCCAGACATACATTTCCAGCACCGTTACACGGAAAACGGATTCTAGTGTTGTGATGTTTGTTTCGGCCAAAATTAACAACGGGTCAAACTATAACGGGATTGTCTACGCCTGCTTGTCAAGCGATACCTTTTCGAAAATGATTGACAACGTCTCAGTCGGGAAAAAGGGATATGGATTTATCGTCGACAAAAGTGGGAAAATCATAGCGCATAAAGATAGGAACAATGTCAACAACTTTGTCAACTATATTGAAAAGGCGCAAGAAAATCATTCCTATGATAGTGCAGCTTCCCTTGTCAAGGATATGATTGCGTGTAAAACAGGAAGCCAAACGGTTACAATTGACGGTGTCCGAAAGTTGGTTGCCTACTGTCCGATCGACGAAACAGACGGTTGGTCGTTGGGTATCAGCGCAGATTACAGCGAGATGATGAGATCTTATTACATATCCTTTTTCATTACGGTTATTCTGTTGATTGTGTTCATCCTTATTTCCTGTATTTTTGCTGTTCGGATCGCCAATCCGATTACCAAGCCTATTGAAAACCTTGTACATAGGATTGAGCTGCTTGCAGAGGGCGACCTGCATACCGAGATCCCCGTTATCCGCACCCGCAATGAAATCGGCGTTTTGGCGGATACTTTTTCAAATACAATTGAAACGCTCACGAGATATATTGGCGAAATTGCACTTGTGCTGGACAGCCTTTCATGCGGCGACTGTACGATTCGACCCGAGGAGGATTATAAAGGCGACTTTGTAACCATTAGAGATTCGCTGAATGCAATCTCTGTAAATCTGAACCGCATGTTTACGGAAATTAACCAGTCTGCTGATCAGGTAGCCAGCGGTTCCGATCAGGTTTCGAGCGCCGCGCAGGCTTTGTCGCAGGGGGCTACGGAACAAGCCAGCTCGATTCAGGAGCTTTCTGCGTCTATTACCGAAATTGCCCAAGAAGTCAATAATACCGCAGATCATTCACGACAGGCGAACCAGTATTCGCTCGAAGCTTCTGCGGAAGTGGAACGCGGAAATGAACATATGAAGCAGCTGGTTGCCGCAATGGCGGAGATTAACGAGGCCTCTCAGCAAATTGAGAAGATTATCAAAACCATTGAGGATATCGCCTTCCAGACCAACATTCTTGCGCTGAACGCTGCGGTTGAAGCAGCAAGGGCCGGTTCGGCTGGCAAGGGCTTTGCGGTTGTTGCCGATGAAGTCCGCAACCTTGCAAGCAAGAGCGCAGAAGCGGCGAAAGATACCACTTTGCTGATTCAAAATTCCATCAAAGCCGTTGAAAACGGCTCGAGGATTGCGAGTGAAACCGAAGAATCACTCCATGCGATTATTGAAAAAGTGAAGAATACAACGGATCTGATCCGGGAAATTTCCAAGTCCTCTCAGGATCAGGCATCTTCCATCAATCAGATTACATTGGGAGTCGATCAGATTTCTGCGGTTGTACAAACGAACTCTGCTACTGCGGAGGAAAGCGCCGCGGCTAGTGAGGAGTTAAACGGGCAGGCGCAGCAGATGAAGAATATTTTGTCTACGCTGAAGCTAATAGATGCATCCGGCGAAATCCAGCAGAATCCTGCTGTGGAATTTTCTGAACCGGAATCATCAGGCAATTTCGGGGAGGGCCCGTCCGATAAATATTAAGATCCCTTCTACCACCCCCCTGCGGTTCAAACCCGCAGGGGGATTCTTATAATTCCTTCATCCAGTATTTCCGATCCAAGCTTCGGTACTGGATTGCTTCCGCAATATGCCTTGGCTCAATTTCTTCGCTCTGGTCCAGATCTGCAATGGTTCTGGATACTTTCAGTATCCGGTCGTAAGCCCGTGCGGAAAGGCCAAGCTTTTCAAATGCCTGTTTCAGAAGTGCCCGGCCGAGTTCGCTGAGGTGGCAGATTTCATGAAGAATATCCGGTGTAATGCGGGCATTGCAGGCAATGGAGGTACCTTTGAACCGTTCGTTCTGTATCTTCCTTGCCGCATTAACGCGGGCTTTTATCACGCTGGAACTCTCGGCCTTTTCGTCCGAACTGATTTCATCAAATTCGACGGGCGGTACCTCGATGTGCAGATCGAGCCGGTCCAGCAACGGGCCGGAGACGCGGGAAAGATACCGCGAGACAGCGTTGGAAGTACAGGTACAGGGCTTTGTCGGATGCCCGAAGTATCCGCATGGGCAGGGGTTCATCGCGGCGACAAGCATTACCGTACAGGGATAGGATATGGTTCCGTTTACGCGGGAAATCGTCACTTTCCCGTCTTCAATCGGCTGGCGAAGAACCTCCATCGCGCTACGTGAAAATTCCGGAAGCTCGTCCAAAAACAGAACGCCGTTGTGCGCAAGGGACATCTCACCTGGGCGCGGGATGCTTCCGCCGCCGGAAAGCCCTGCGGGGGATACCGTATGGTGCGGTGAGCGGAACGGCCGGGTGCGTATTAAGGAAGTCCCGTCCGGCATGGTTCCCGCTATCGAGTGTATTTTTGTTGTTTCAATGGTTTCTTCGAAAGTCATATCCGGCAGGATGGAAGGCAGCCTTTTCGCAAGCATGCTCTTGCCGGCACCCGGCGAACCGATTAAAAGTATATTATAGTACATAAACAAGGTATTATTTAACCCCAGCTGAATTATTGTCCACTGGGGTTAATTTTATTCACCTAATAACTTATTAAAGTAATTTTCAAGGTCATGCTTTTTAACTAACTGCCTAATATTTGTCGCTACCTTGTAATAAACTTTAACTTTATCATCATTAATTATAATCTTTTCAATACCTGCAATTATTTCATCTCTTGTATATTGCTCTTTTATTTCAAGGCTATCAATATCATTAATAGTATTTTGTATATATGCAATATCGTTCATTATTTCATTGTTTGGCTTTGTTAGTTCCTTAATTTTATATTCAGTTTCTGTAATCTTGTTCTTAAGCTCTGCCGCCGCTTGCTTAAAAATGCTTTCATCTATAATACTTTCTAAATAACTGTTTAAAAGTTTGCTTTGCTGTGCCTTGTACTTGTTTAATTCCTGCCCTAACTGTTGAGCCTGTAAATTACTATCGGTATTTATCCTCTGTTGTAGTTGTAACACCATGTCCTCTAATACAGATTTATACATTACCTTATATTTATAAATTGCTCGTCTATAATTTTCACTGGTTATATAGGTATTTAATTTATTTTCACTAATATTTTTATTATTACAAGCCCCAGTTCCTTTCAACTTTTTAGTCTTACAATTATAGAATCGCCTTCCCCTGTCCATATTGCTTATATAGGGGTTTCCACACTTACCACATAGTATAATTCCTGCATAATCGGTAATCCCTTTATATATTCCAACTTGGTTTTTATGATTAACTTTACTTTGTAACATTGTTTGAACTGAATAAAATAATTCCTTACTTATAATAGAAGGTATTTTATCACTCTCTTGAATTATCCATTGGTCTTTTGGCTTAACTTGAGGGTAACTATATTTATTAAATACCTTGCCAGTATCATATTTTAGTCGAGCATTAATACCTGCATATTTTTCATTAGTTAAAATTCGCTTTATAGTGCTTTTACAAAATGGTTTCTTCTCTCGTGTCATAATAGTATTGTCATTTAGGTAATTTATAATTCTTCTTATGCCTTGTCCTTGGCTATATAGTTTATATATGGTTTTAATTACAGACGCTTCGCTGGGTATTATTTCAAGTCTGTTTTCTGCCTGTATATAGTTATAACCATATAGGCGGCTATTTGCATTTATTGTTCCTTTCCTTGCTCCTTCCCTTATCCCGAAACTTACCTTTGAAGACTTATCTCGGCTTTCTTGTTCATCAAATAATTGAAATAATTTTAGTAGAAAATCACTTGATATATCCTTTGTATTAATGTTTTGCTCTATAAATTTAATATGCACACCCTTATTTCTTAAAAGGTTGATAATTTCAAAGGATAAAGTATTTCGTGCAAATCTCGAAGTATTTTTAATCCATATTTCATTGAATAGGGGAGGTCGCTCTGTAATTTCATAAAGTATGTGTTTTTTCTTAAGTCTTCGGTCTTTGCTTGTAAATTGTTCTATAATATCAATTCCAGCATCTTTGAGCATTTTATTAAATTCTGGTCTATTGCTTAACTTTGTACCTGTTAATCCTTGGTCAGCATATATATTAATTAGTTTACAATCTTTACTATGTTCCAGCACATTTAGAAAATATGTTTGCTGGTTCTCAAATGAATTGGCTTGGTCTTTGCTATCTGTTGAAACTCTACAATAACAAGCTACTTTTATAAGTGTCATAAGTTTTTTCACCCCTTTAAAATTTTCCTACCTAATATATAGTAAAAATTATTGAATATTAAAGTTGAGCTTTTTATCCTAAATAAAGTAAAGAGGAAGGCATTATCTACCTTCCTTTTTAGGGCATTCTTTTTCATTTTTCATGTATGCAATCGGCTTTTCTTTAAATATGTGGCATGAATTATAATTTATATTATGTTTGCACTTTGTGCACTGGGGAACAAATGTTATTTTTATTTCATCTTTTGTTTGCATAAATCTTTTTTTAGTTTTATCCATTTATATCAATTCCTTTATTTCTAAATACAAATCCCTGTTCTAATATTTCAATCGCTTTATCATAGGTTTGCTGGTCGGTTACTTTGTAAATACAATCAAGTGTCCAGCCATAAGTATCGGGTACAACCTTGCATAAATCTATATTTTCAGCGGATAGGCTTTGGCTGTTTACATGAAGCCTTATGCCTTTTTTCTGTAAATATATTTCGGCGATATTATGTCTGCCGCACTTAAGCCCTGTATAAGCTGGAGTTTCTTTTGTACTACAACCCTTGTCCACCATGTAAGCAATCATTTTATCAAACATCTTTTGTATAGATGGTTCAATTTGCTTTTTCTTATTAGTTTCTGGCTTTTTAGTTTCAACTATTTTGCCGCCTGCCGCATTTTCTGGAGCTTGCTCTTGTAATTGTACCTTCTTATTATCTTCCGTTTGCTGTGGGGTTGTCTGTATAATTGCTGGGGTTGTTTCTTGGGTTTGCTCCTGTGTTTGTTGGTTTATAATGTTTAATATTTGCTCCTGTGCCTGTTGCTCTGTTAATGCCTTATTATTCTTTTTTCTCATAATAAAAATCACTCCTTTAAAGTTTTATAAGTTTTATAAATAAAAGTTTTCAATGGTCTTGTCTTTGATGTCATCTGTAATGCCTATATAACGGAGGGTAATACTTGGGGAGCTGTGGTTAAAAATATCCTGCAATATTGCAACATCTTTATATTGCTTGTAATGCCAATATCCGAAGGTCTTTCGCATTGTGTGAGTTCCTATTTCTTGCAGTCCGCATTTTTTAGCCACATTGTTTAGTATGTTATAAGCCTGCACTCTTGTTAATGGTTTATTTATACCTTTCTGACTTGCAAATAAGTAATCATCATCAACTAATGCCATATCTGAAATATAAGTATTAATTGCAACTCTTAAACTGCTATTAATTAAAAATCGCTTTGCCTTACCTGTTTTCTTTTCCCTTATTAATATATGGGGCTTGTTCTTAACATCTGAAACCTTAAGCCTTAATAGGTCGCTCACCCTTAAGCCTGTATTAATACCTATAACAAACATCATGTAATTTCTAACCCCTGTTTTTAAGAGTTCGTCTTTTACCTGTTGTATTTTTGCTTTATCCCTTATGGGTTGCACTGTGTTCAATTCGTCACCACCTTTCGTCATGTTATTACATATATTCCATTTAATGGATATATTATATAATAATAAAGTTTACAGAGCAAGTGATTATGTTAAATTTTTCTATATTTTTGTCGTATATTGTCGGCTTGTAAAGTACAGAAATGCCCTCATGCCGCTTCCATACTGGGTTTTCGTTAAAATATTAAATTTAACACTATGGACATTATGTTAGTTTTCTAAATCAATGTACAAAGACTGATAAATAATGTACAATATGTGTTGTATGATACATAGAATTTGTAAAAAGGCAGGAGTTAAAAATGGCTAATGAAAGATTAACTGAAAATATTGTAAGAGAACATTTTAAAAATGACCCTTTATTTACATCAATAAAATTTGAAGAACAAAAATCAACTAATATAAGAATAGCGGATTGCCTTTCAAATGCTTCAAAACATGGAAAGGGAATTGGTAAACCTGAATTCATTATTACATTTCCTACACAAAGCATGGATTATTTAATTATAGTTGAATGCAAAGCCAATCTTGACAAACATGAAAGTTCTAAAAGAGATAAACCAAAAGATTATGCTGTTGATGGTGTCCTTCACTATTCAAAATTTTTATCTTCGGAATTTAATGTACTTTCTATTGCAGTAAGTGGAGAAACTCAAGAAAGTCTTATAGTAAGTAATTTTATACAAAAAAAGGGAGAAGATACAGCAACTGAGTTACCAGATAAAAAATTATTGAACATATTCGACTATGTAAAAACATTTAAAAATGAGCAATTTAACTATAATTTAAAAGATGTCAACATTGTTGAAAAAGCGGTAAAATTGAATGATGATTTCCATAGTTGCTCAATTTCTGAAAGTATGAGAAACACTCTTGTAAGTGGAATACTGCTTGCTTTACAAGATGATATGTTTAAGGCTTCTTATCCTGTTTCAAAATCATCATATGATCTTGCTACTGCATTAATTGACGCTATTAAAAGGGTATTAAAAAGTGCTAAAGTAAGAAAACTTGACGATATGATGGGAGTATATAGTAAAATTCTTGATGAGCCACTTGTAAAAGAAGCAACTATTAAGAAAAAGAAAAAGCCTGTATCAACTATTGAGTTTTTTAAAGATACTATAAAATACTTACATGAACAAGTATTTCCATTAACACAATATGAAGAAAGTGGATATGATGTTTTAGGTAGATTTTATACTGAATTTGTAAGGTATGCCGCAAGTAAGCAAAAACAAGGACTTGTATTAACTCCATCTCATGTAACTGAATTATTTTGTGATTTAGTCAATATAAAAGTTTCAGATGTTGTTTATGACCCTTGTTGTGGTACTGGTGGTTTTTTAATTGCTGCTATGAAAAAAATGCTTGATTTAGCTGGAAATGATGAAACACGAAAAACAAATATAAGAAAAAACCAATTATTAGGAGTTGAAATCCGCCCTGAAATGTTTACATTTGCATGTTCAAATATGATGTTGCGTGGAGATGGTAAGTCAAATATTGACAGGGGTGACTGTTTTGATAAGAAAACAATTGATAGGATAAAAAAATTGAAGCCTACTGTTGCATTTTTAAACCCACCTTATGACCAAGGTACAGATGTTCAACTTGAATTTATTGAAAAAGCATTAGAGGCTGTAGAGGAGCAAAATGGTAAAGTTGCCGCTATTGTTCAGATGAGTTGTGCTATAAAAGATGATACAGCAACAAAGGTTGTACGAAAAAGACTATTAGAAAAACATACTTTAAAGGCTGTTATTTCTATGCCAGATGATTTGTTTTACCCTGTTGGTGTAGTTACCTGTATTATGGTATTTGAAGCTAACTCTCCTAATAAAGGTAAAAAGACATGGTTTGGTTATTTAAAAGATGATGGATTTACTAAAAGAAAAAATAAAGGTAGAATTGATTTCCATAATAGATGGAAAGACATAAAAAGTAATTTTATACAGGCATACATAAATAATGATGAAGTTGTTGGATTATCTGTAAAAAAAGAAGTAAATTATGATGATGAATGGTGTGCTGAAGCATATATGGAAACAGACTATTCAAAAATTACAAGTACAGATTTTGAAGAAGTTATGAAAAAATATGTTATGTTTAAAACTATTGGTTTAACAGATACTTTGGGTGGTGATGATGATGCCGAAGAAAATTGATGATTTATTTGAAGTAAAATATGGCGTAAACTTGGAATTAAATTCCTTAGTATTATGTAATGCAGATGATAAAAATGCAGTTAATTTTGTTTCAAGAACTTCAAAAAATAATGGAGTTTCAGCTATTGTAGAAAAAATTGCTGGAATAGAACCATTACCCGCTGGTTCTTTATCGGTTGCTTGTGGTGGCTCTGTGTTAGAAACATTTTTACAGCCTAAACCATATTATTCTGGAAGAGATTTATTTTATTTAGTACCCAAAATTGAAATGACTGATGAACAAAAATTATTTTATTGTGCATGTATTAGAGCCAACAAATATAAATATAACTATGGTAGGCAAGCAAATAAAACATTAAAGGATATTGTTGTACCAGATATTACAGAGCTTCCTGACTTTGTTCACAAAATAGAAAAGCCTAATTATAGTAATTTAAGTGAACCGCTAAATAATGAAACTATAAAACTCGATATAAGCAATTGGAAAGTATTCAGATATGAGGAATTATTTGATATTGAGAGAGGGAGGGGACCCAGAAAGCAAGATTTAGAAAATGGTGTTGTACCTTTTATTACCTCTACTGATACAAATAACGGTCTTACAGCTTATACTAATTATATACCATGCCA
>NZ_JAJUFJ010000011.1:0-100927 GCF_029266045.1 Caproiciproducens galactitolivorans
AAGACTACAAGGTTGATAGGCTGCGTGTGTAAGCACGGTAACGTGTTCAGCTTGGCAGTACTAATAGGCCGAGGGCTTGACCATATTTTTCTTGGTCTCCCTCATTTCTCACTTCTGCTTTGTTTCCTTTATTCAGTTTTTAGTGTACAAATGAAAGACCTGTCCAAAAAACAGGTCTTTTTGTTATCCGCTTCGGTGTATACAACCAACCGTTCTGCTAACGGAATCAAACACGGATAGCGGTTTTCATTATTTCGAAGCCGAAAATCGGACAATGCATTATAATTTAAGCGATAGGGCTTGCGGAAATGGCTCCGTTAACGGGCCGTAGGGCCATGTAATATGCCTATCGTTTTCTGAAAAAACGATAGGCGCTATGGTTCTTTATATGCGAGTGCATATCGCGTGTGTTTGGCGCTTGGTATTGCTTATTATACGAATACCCCCGGGTTATGGAGGCTCCGGTTACTTCGCATTGAATAGGAAAACCAAACGAAACGGCACCCGATCCATTTATTATTTCAGGACACTTCTACGGCAGGGATCTCCAGCAGGCGCATCGTGCCAAGGTGCTTTTAATCATTGCAATTGTTTTGCTTGCTTTTGTTATCGTGGCGGGCTTTGCCTGTGCGGCTAGCCTTGTTTCCAGTATTCTTTCTTCCGCAGAAGGAATATTTTACGAATAAAAAACTTAAAAAAATTAAAAAAAACACTTGCAATTTGTCGGCAAACGTGGTATTATAATAAAGTCGTCACGAGAGATAATAGTTGGTGCTGATGATGATGAGGGTCCACCCGTTCCCATTCCGAACACGGAAGTTAAGCTCATCGATGCCGAAGATACTTGGCTGGCAACGGCCTGGGACAATAGGAAGGTGCCGACATCTTAAAGCAGTCATCCAATAGGGTGGCTGTTTTTTTATTTGTTTTGTAATTCGAAAGAATCTGGTTATAGCCCGGATTTCGAAAGGTTTCGCGGCGAGCAAAAAGGCAAGCGGATTTTATTATAAATAATAAGGATTCATGCGCTACAAGTTGCAATTTCCGAATATCCATGATAAGATATTTAGTGATTTAAAGCATAAAGTAATTGAAGTGACGAAAGAAAGGAATCCTCTAACCGGGGAGTGGGATAGATCTTATGATTATTGTAATGAAAAAGGATTCTACACAACAGGACGTGGAGAAAATCGTTGAAGTCCTAAAGGAGCACAGTTTAGGCGCGAACCTTTCCACCGGGTCGCAGGCGACGATTATCGGCGTTTTGGGTGACAAGACAAAATTAGGCGATTTTGATTTTGAATTAATGGAAGGCGTTGAGAAATGCGTTCCGATTATGCATTCCTATAAGCTGGCAAGCCATGAAATGTGCCCGGACGGGCGTGTGGTAGAGGTCGGCGAGCTGGAAATCGGCAAAAAAAAGCTGGTCATAATGGCAGGCCCGTGCGCGGTTGAGAACGAGGAGCAGATTATGCATGCGGCTCTGGGTGTAAAAGCCGGCGGCGCGCAATTCCTTCGTGGCGGCGCCTATAAGCCGAGGACTTCCCCCTATTCCTTCCAGGGCATGGAAGAGGAAGGACTTAAACTGATGCGCAAAGCCGCCGACGCCACCGGATTGAAGGTTATCAGCGAAGTAGTGGCGCACGACCAGATTGACACAGCCGGAAAGTACTGCGATATGTTGCAGATTGGCGCGCGCAATATGCAGAACTTCCGCCTTCTGCGGGAAGTCGGGCGCTCGAAAATCCCGGTGCTTCTGAAACGGGGAATTTCCTCTACGATTGAGGAATGGCTCGACGCGGCGGAATACATTATGAGCGAGGGTAACTATAATGTCGTGCTCTGCGAACGAGGGATCCGCACCTTTGAAACCGCCACGCGCAATACGCTGGATGTTTCCGCGGTTCCGGTCGTGAAGGAGCGGAGCTGCCTGCCGATTATCATTGACCCGTCCCACGCGGCGGGGAAAGCAAGGTATGTTGCCGCCCTGTCGCTGGCGGGGATTGCCGCGGGTGCGGATGGGCTGATTATCGAGGTGCACCCGAACCCGAAAGCCGCGATGAGTGACGCCGCGCAGCAGCTCACCCCGGAAAGCTTCGGACAGTTAACGAAAAAAGTCGGAGAGCTTGCGCGTGTTGTCGGACGCGAAATATAGAGAAAGACGGCCGTTTTTCCGGCCGCCATTTTTATGTGTATTATCCGGCATAGGGGAACGAGGTCAATGTGATGGCTACAAAATACTTGCGCGGTTGGCGCAAATCGATGGGACAGCGTGGATGATCCTTTAGATTTCACCGATGAAAAAGCGCCTTATCGAAGAGGAAATAGAATATACAATATGTATAATAAAACAAAAATATTACAAAAGGCGAAATCCTTGCTATGCGCCATCATGACAAAAATAGAAGCCGGAACATATACTCTAGGGATAATTATTTTCTTATTATCCAGGTAGTTGTCAATTTTATTTGTCAAAATCTATACAATTGGGAATAATTTCGACTGAATTAACGCTTTGTTGATCGCCGGGGCAAGTATGGCGCAGGCGGCAAGTTTCAGGCAGTCAAACAAGACAAAGGGGAAAACCGTCGCCGAAAGGGCCTTTACCCAGCCGACGTTTGCGGAAACTGCGAAAAATACGGAGCCGAAAAGGTAGCAGATGAAAAGCGCAGCGAGCATGGCGGGAACACAGGCGGCGGTGTTTTTCTTTTTACTCCGCTCCAATATGAAAGCTGTTGCGAACGCCATAATCGGATAAGCGACCAAAAAGCCGCCGGTCGGGCCGAAAACAACGCCAGGGCCGCCCTTCCATCCGGCGAATACGGGCAGGCCGACAATCCCCAGCAGAAGATAGGCAAGCTGGGACAGAACCGCAAACCGCTTCGGCAGAATCGCCCCGGACAGGAACACAGGAAGCAGGGAAAGAGAAAGCGGCACCGGCGTAAACGGCAGCGGAAGAATGAGTTGGGCAAAGACTATCGTCAATGTGGTGAAAAGTGCGGTAACTGTTAGTTGCTTTGTTTTCATAAAATTCTCCTAATCTTTTTTATTTTAAAGTATAGCATTGAAATTTTAATTGTCAACCTTTATATTAATTATAAGTTTACGATAGACAAAAAATGAAATGACGCGCTCGTAACAGTACGATACAGCCTAAAAGCGCGTGAAATTAAGAGATATACGTCGGCAAATTAAAATATTGGAGATTTGCTCTTGACACTGCCGCCGCAATATGGTACTATCATACATGCAAATCCTTTGCGCCGGATTCCAGCGCGCTTTTTTAAAAGGCTGCCCTGCCAAAGGGGCAGGGTTTTTTATAGGATTCAAACAAATTTCAGGAGGTATAGTCATGTCCACCTATATGCCAAAGGCCGGCGAAGTTGAGCGTAAGTGGTACGTTCTCGACGCAGCAGGCAAACCGCTGGGGCGCGTAGCCGCGCAGGCCGCCATGCTGCTCCGCGGAAAACACAAAGTCACCTATGCCCCGCACGTTGACTGCGGTGATCATGTGATCATCATTAACTGCAAAGATGCGGTTCTCACCGGAAAAAAGCTGGAAAAGAAATATTATTATCATCACACAGGGTATATCGGCCATTTAAAAGCGGTTCGTTATGACACCCTTATGGATCAAAAGCCGTGCAAAGCCATGGAACTTGCCGTTAAAGGCATGATCCCCAACAATACCATCGGCCGTGCAGCCATGGGCAGACTTCGCTTGTTCGAGGGCGCAGAGCATAAGCATGCCGCCCAAAAGCCGCAAGTCTGGGATCGATAAGGGAGGAGGACTAGAGAATGTACGAGAAAGCACCCTATTTTTATGGAACCGGAAGAAGAAAAAGCTCCGTTGCCCGCGTAAGGCTTTATCAGGGCACCGGCAAGGTTACCATTAATGACAGAGATATCGACGATTACTTCGGATTGGATACCTTAAAGCTCATCGTTCGCCAGCCGTTGGTTCTGACCGGCACGAACGAGAAGTTTGACATTGTCTGCCGTGTTGCAGGCGGCGGCGTTACCGGGCAAGCCGGCGCAATCCGCCACGGCATTGCAAGAGCGCTGCTCCAGTACGATTCCGAAAATTTACGTTCTCCTTTGAAGAAGGCCGGGTTCCTGACCCGCGACCCGAGAATGAAGGAGCGCAAGAAGTACGGTCTCAAAGCGGCCCGTCGCGCACCTCAGTTCTCAAAGAGATAATTTCCATCTTCAAAACGAACGTTTTCGTGGGAAATCCACGAAAGAAAGAGCCTCCAATTGTAGGATTGAAACCTACGATTGGAGGTTTTTGTTTGTGCTTAAAAGAGGTTCCCTGATGCGGAAGCAAGGAATCGCATCCAAGCGAAATGCTTCTTTTCCGGCGCGAAAACCGATTTTTCCTTTTCTAATATATATTATAGAAGTAAGTCTGTCGGCTGTTTTTACCCCCGGATTTTAAGCGGGAAACCGGTTTCAGAAGTACAAATTTCCTTAGAATTTCAAGGCGAAAATGGATCGGAACAAGGCGCTTTCTTCAAAGGGAAATAATGTTCTTGCAGAAGAAATGGATAACCAGCGGAAAGTATGTGTGTTTCCCACATATTGGAAAATCTAGTGATAGAATCAGTTCCAATTTTAAAGCTCCATGGGAGAGGATTTCCCTTACATTATATATGGAGTTTTTACCCCTTTTTACGCTTTTCCTTTCAAGCGTTTCCTATACTATATATAGTATGTTCTCCGGACGGATATCGAATCTTTTAAAATAAAAATAGGGATGTGTAACGAAGGGATATTCTAGACGAGAAAAAACGGGGAAACTTCGTTCTTGGAACAGCAAGCTAAGTTCGACACGATTCGTCAATACAAAAAGTACAGTGAAAAAAATCCAGGTACAGAGCCAAAATTTGAAGATTTTCTCTTTTTAAGATAAGCTAAAAAAAGAAAACTGTTGTCAAAAAATAAAGAATAAACAACGCTGTAATAGTTGTAACAACTTTGTAACTATGATTTTCTTACACTTTGCACAGAAAAGCCATTTTTAAAAACCGTAAGGAATGTGAAAATAATGTCAAATCAGCAATTACAGAAGGGAAAGAAGATTTTAATGACTTTTAGCATTGTGCAATATGCACAAACCAAGTCGTGTTAACAATTTGACAGCTATGCATTCGGTGGATATAATTACGCCATTGACGCATATCCTGAAAAATAGACGTGTGCCAATGTGGTGGGTAAAGCCCATATTTACTGTGCAAAAGCAAAGAAAAGGGTGACTGAATGCGAAATTTCATACGAAATAGAGCAGATTTTAAAAGCACAATAAAAAGAGTGGCTGCGCTTGCAATTATGATTATGATTACGGTCGGTTCGGTCGTCACGGTAGCGGCTGCAACTCGTAACGCTGTAATCGACTATAACGGTGAAAAGAAGAGCGTTCAGCTTTTTAGTGACGAAACCGACGATATCCTTACCGCGGCAAAAATTACGGTAAGCGACGAAGATTTGGTTGTACGCAGTCCTCAAACCGCTTCGGACGGTTCCATTCAACTGATTGTCCGCAGCGCGTATTCGGTAAATATTGAAAACGGCGGCGAAACAAAAGCCGTCACATTGCACTATGGTGACACAGTGGCGCAGGCACTTGCACAAGCGGGTGTTACGCCGGGGAAAAACGATGCAGTTTCTCCTGCGGCGGACACACCGATTACAGGACAGACCGATATCAAGGTGATAAAACGCTATAATGTCAGCATTGCGGCGGACGGGAAAACCACCCCGGTGGTCGTCAGCGAGGGCACAGTAGCGCAGGCGCTGGACGAAGCTGGTGTGGAAGTCGGGAAAAACGACATCGTCAGCGTGAAACAGGATGCCGCCGTAAGCGAAGGCATGAAGATCGCCGTCGCAAGGGTCGAGTACCGCCAGGTTACCGCCCAGCAGGCGATTCCTTTTCAGAACCGCACGGAAAAGAGCGCCAGCCTTTACAAGGGGCAGAAGCAGATCCGTATTCCCGGAAAAGCCGGCGTTAAGTCGGTTGTTCTGAATCAGAAGTTTGTCGACGGCAAGCTTGCCGGCAGTGAAGAAATTTCAAGCACAGTAATTTCGCAGCCGGTGGAGCAGGTGACCGTAGTAGGTACAAAGAAAAGAGTCGGCACGGTTGAAAACGGCGACGGAACCTTTACCGACAAGAACGGGAAGGTCGTACGCTACCGCAAATGCGTTTACGGAAAATGCACCGGGTACACCGGCGGCGGCTGGACTTCTACCGGTCAGGCGGCGGCGTTCGGGCTGGTGGCGGTAAATCCGCGGATTATTCCTTACGGAAGCAGGCTGTATATCACTTCGCCCGACGGCAAGACGGTTTACGGCTATGCAATTGCGGCGGATACCGGCGGCGGTGTTATGAACGGCAGAATTGTTGCCGACCTGTATTTCAATACAGTTGGCCAGTGCAGGCAGTTCGGCATCCGCAACATGAATATCTACGTTCTGTAAAGCGAAGCGGGGGAAACCCCGCTTTTTCCAGGAAAGAATAAGCGAGGCGGTTTTATGCGATACCTGTATTCCGCGATGTGGTTCGCGGCGGGGTTGATCCTGATTTTCCGTCTGGGCAGGGAAAACCGTATTTTTTATATTGCGGGGACGTTCTTCCTTTTCCTCGGCGGATGGTGGCTTGCCTTTGCGGCGGGAGCCGCTAACCTGTTTGCCGGCGTGTGGGGCTGGGTTTACCGCATTATTACGGCGGCGGCGCTGGTGATCTTCTGCTTTGCTTACTATAAGGAAACACAGAAAAAGAAAGCGGAAGAAACGGGCGGCAAGCCGGGTGAAGATGAATAACAAGAAAAGAGCTTCGTTTTTACGAGGCTTTTTTACTGCCAAAAAACGGATTTGTGCATACAATAGTGTGCGGGGCAAATATATTTAAACCGCTTTATTATAGATCGTCTGCCGGGACTCGCTCCCGGCAGGCACTATATAAAGTTTTGGGAACCGGTTCCAAGAAGTTGAAATCCTTGTGAAATTAAGGTAAAATAAAATATATATGGATGGAGGGATGAAAATGTTGATTGCACCTTCCGTGCTCTCTTCGGATTTTTCACAGCTTGGAAATGAAGTAAAAAGAATGGATATCTGCGGCGCAGACTGGATCCATCTTGATATAATGGATGGGCATTTTGTTCCCAACCTTACGTTCGGCGCGCCCGTTGTGCAGGCCGTGCGCAAATTTACGGACAAGCCATTTGACGTGCACCTGATGATTGACGAGCCGCTCCGGTATATGCCGGACTTTTTAAAGGCTGGCGCGGATATTGTTTCGTTCCATCTGGAAGCGCAGTCCGACCCGCGCGAAACGATTGCTGCCATTAGGGCGGGCGGTGCAAAACCGGCGATTGCCATTAAGCCGAAAACACCGGTGGAAGAGGTGTTACCTTACCTTGACGATCTTTACATGGTGCTGGTCATGACGGTAGAGCCGGGCTTCGGCGGCCAGAGCTTTATGGCCGATATGATGGAAAAGGTACGCGCGCTGAAAGCGAAAAAGCCAGACCTGCTGGTGCAGGTGGACGGCGGCATCAATCCGCAAACAGCCGTTACGGCGGCGCAGGCGGGCGTGGATATCTGCGTTGCCGGAACAAGCGTATTTAAAGCCGAGGACGCGCGCGAGGCGATCGATGCCCTGAAAGCGGCCGACGAACAAAAATAAATTCAATTTGTCCTTGACTTGATAGAGTAAATGGGGATGACGGTGTGATATTGCGGCACGGCATAAAACTGGATCAGCAAAAAGCGGCTTCCCTTCGGCACAAAATTCAGGATCTTCCGACCGCGGAAAATCAAAAAAAAACGGAGTGGCTTCCGCTGCGAAAAGGGGAACTGAATTCCAACGCGATTATCGCGGCAGCGCAGGCCGCCGGAATTGTGGACGAGTTCGACGGGGTGCCGCTTTTTCGAAAGCTGAAAAAGCTGCGCCGCCTAAAACCGGATATGATCGTCGCGTGCTGCTTTGACGAAGACCCCTGCACGACCAGCGCGATGGCCACACTTCGGGAAAATACGAACGCTATTATCGCGGGGCTGGTGCTTGCCGGGAAAGCGTGCGGCGCAAAGGAAAACAAAATCGCTGTCGCTACGAAGCACGAGGCGAAAATGATACAGAAAATAAACCCGCAGGCCGATCTGATTCTTGCCGGCGAGATGTATCCGGCGCGCGCCCTTTTGAAAAGGAAGCTGTTTGCGAACAGGAAAAATGCCGCCTATATCGGCGCGCAGGCCTGCGCTGCCCTTCTTGCTGCCATAGACGACGGCGAGCCCCAAACCTCTACGGTCGTAACGGTGGCGGGCGACGGCGTGGAGCATTGGCGCAACGTCCGGGCGCGTATCGGAACGCCGCTGAAGGAACTGCTTGAATTCTGCGGCTTAAGTGAAAAAACCTCGCTGGTGGTAACTGGTTCCTCGATTACCGGCAGGGCGGTAACGGATTTAAACGAGCCGATTGCCGCCACAACGCGCTGTGTGATTGCCTTGAAAAAGGCTCCGAATTATAAAGAGTATCCCTGTATCGGCTGCCAGCGTTGCGCCCGCGCATGCCCGCGCGGTATTGTGCCGTGGAAGATACAGCAGGAGATGCAGAACGCGAAGCCGAACCTGGTCCGGCTGACGAATGTGCAGAAATGCATCCGTTGTGCCGCGTGCACGGTCGCGTGTCCTTCGGGAATCGATTTGACCGGCGCCGTCCGGAAAGCGGCGCAATTAAAGAAAAGCGGTGACTTCATTGACATTACTTAACGCGAAAACTCCGTATCTGAAAAAAGAAACCTCCGTTTCCTCCATGATGCGGGACACGTTAACCGCGCTCGCCTTTCTGCTGGTTCTGCCGGTTGCGCGCTACGGCGCCCGTCCGCTTGCGATGGCGGCAGTTACCCTGGTAGCCTGCGTGTTGTGTGAAATCGCGTGGAGCCTGCTTCAGTCAAGAAGCATCAATACGTCCGACTGTTCCTCCATGGTGACGGGCCTGATCATTGTAATGCTGATGCCGCTGAACGCGCCGCTATGGCTTCCCTGTGCTGCCGCTGCGTTTGCAATCTTGGTTGCAAAAAAGCCGTTCGGCTCTACTGGGCATACGCCCTTTAACCCTGCGGCGGCGGGCATGGCGTTTATAACGCTCCTGTGGCCGCAGCGGATCTTTTCCTATTTCAACCCGTCAGCGGGTGAAGTGCTTCCTGTGTTTGCGGACTGCAATGTCGAAACCGCCCCTTCCCCAGCTGCAGTCCTGAAAAACGGGCTGAAACCGGATATCCTTCCGTTTGATATGCTCTGGGGTGTGTTCGCAGGCCCTGTTGGCGCAACCGGGATTCTGGTACTGTGCGCCTGCGGGCTGTATTTGTTTTTGAAACGGACCGCGAACTGGGAAATTACGGCCGGTTGCCTTTTTGCGGGCGCAGTAATGGCGGCGCTCTGGCCGCGGATTGCGTGTGCCCCGCTGACTTCCATAAAATATGAGTTGATGTCGGGTTCCCTTCTGTTTTGCGCTGTGTTTATGCTGACCGATCCGGTCACTTCGCCCCGGACGGGTTTCGGAAGGGTGCTTTACGGACTGCTTGCCGGTGTCCTGATCATGCTTTTCCGCCGCTACGGCGCGTATGAGCAGGGAGCCTGGTTTGCGATTCTGCTTGCAAACGCCGTCGTACCGCAGATCAACAGCCTGGTTTGCGGCGACCGCAGATGGGGGGAGGAACTGTATGAGGAATAGAAGGGTCCTTCTTCGGGAAACCGGCACGATCTTTTTAAACGGTGTGCTTTATAAAAATCCTGTGCTGGTCGGGGCGCTTGGGATGTTTCCGGTGGTTTTTGCAGGGAACGATTTGAAAAACGCCGCCGAACTTTCCCTTTTGTATTTTTTTCTTTCGGTTCCCTTGTCGCTCTTTTTCTGTCTTGTGGGGGAAATGGTTCCTGCGTGGATGCGCCCGGGATTGGTGCTGGCTTCTTCCGCGCTTTTTTACCTCCCTGCGGCATGGCTAACCGATAAGATTGAACCGGGTTCGATCGCTTCGCTCGGTATGGCGGCAAGCCTGATGATCTGCAATTCCATGATGCTTTCCCGCGCGAACGAATACGCGCCCACGCATATCGGCTGGGCTGTGGCTGCCGACGCGCTGGGCTGTTCCGCTGGATTTATGCTGGTAATTACGCTGACCGTATTGGTGCGCAGCCTTTTGATGACCTACGCCGACACCCAAGGGGCCATCAGCGTTTCCATGCCGTTTTTCGGTTTTTTGATTTTGGGCTTTTTTGCCGCGTTTGTCCAATGGATTAACGAGAAACGCAGCCAAAAGTCCATAAAGAAGAGGTAGCGTATGACGACTTTTGTGCAGATGCTGATCGCGGCCCTGCTTGCCGTTACAGCGGAAAACATCCTGTTTAACGGCGGTGTGGGATTCAGCCACGTGCTCCGTGCAGCGCGCCGCCCGAAGACGCTCGGCGTATATTCGCTGTTTGTCACACTTTTTTCCCTGCTTTCCTCCGTGGGCGGATTGTGGATTAGCACGCAGATGGCGAGCAGCGTATTCCGCCCGGTTTTGTTTCCCTCCGTCGTTGCTCTTTGCGCCGTACTGGAGTATGTTTTGGCGGCAATGGTTTTGAAAATGCTGTTTCTCCCGTTTTATAAACGGTACGGGCAGGTGCTCGCGCCAGCGGCGATCAATACCGTGGTGCTTTCCATACCGTTTGCTGTGAACCGTTTTTCGCTAAGCCTATCCTCCGCGGCGGGGTATGCGCTTGGAACGGGAATTGCTTTTTATTTCGCTGCGGGGATTTTGGCCCACGCGATGCCGGGGCTGAAAAACGATGCGATGCCAAAGGCGTTCCGGGGGCTTCCCGCAATGCTTCTCTATATTGGAATCCTTTCCATGGCCTTCGCTGGGCTGACGGGTGCCAAGCTCTTTTAAGGTTGGGGTGCACAGCGTTTGCTCCTGCTGCCTTCAAAAAAATCCTCCCGGCTGGTTTCCGGGAGGATTACTTAATATTTGACTGCTTTCATAAAATCGTCCACTTGATTTTTGTGGGTGAGGGTTGCTTTGCCGTAAATGACCGTTTTATTCATGCGCACCAGCGTGTGGGTCAGCTCGCCGTTTACATAGGTGTATTTGTTATAGGATGAGGAGTCCACATTGGTAGCTGTTCCGCCTGCGCCGTTCGATATGCTGGATTTTATGCTTTTGTAGGACTGCTGCGCGGAAGTTTCGGAGGAAAAGGCAAGATACGTTATCGTTGTGCCGGTTTCGCTTTTTGTCGCTTCGAGGCTTTTTTCAGCACTTACGCTGGAGCCGCTTGTGTCGGTTACTTTAAAGCCCTGGGCTTCGGCCTGCTTTTTAAATTCGTCCGCTGTAACTGCGGTGCGCGCCGAACAGCCCGCAAGCGCGAACAGGGCGGCAGCCGCGAGCACGGCGGCGCATACTTTCCACATTCTTTTCAATGTAAAACCTCCAATTTTCGGGAAAACTTATTACGCTCATTATAATACGGAGCGCCGCCGTTTACAAGCGAAAACAGGCTTCCGAAAAAGAAATACCCCTCAGAAGGAAGAAAAACCAGGGCGCTTCCGGTTTTCTTTTAATTTATTTTATGTAATTTATTAAAGAAAATCGTGAAAGAAACTGGGGCAAAATTTCCCAAAATCAACCTTGTAAAATCTTGCATAGCTTCGCTTTTCCTGCGGATAATAAGCAATGACAACACCGTAACAGGAGGGAAATAAATTTTGAAAGCTACAGGAATAGTCAGAAGAATTGATGATCTAGGCCGCGTTGTCATCCCAAAGGAAATCCGCCGCACACTTCGTATCCGCGAAGGCGATGCGCTTGAAATTTTTACCGATACGCAGGGAGGGGTTATTTTTAAGAAATATTCTCCCGTGGGTGAACTCTCCTCTTTCGCCGGGCAGTATGCGGACGTGCTTTCCAAGGTGGTCAGCCTGCCGACCCTTGTCTGTGACCGCGACCATGTCGTTGCGGCGGCGGGGGTTCCGCGCAAAGAGTTTTTGGAGCGCCGCGTTACTCCCGAACTGGAGGAGTATATGCAGAATCGGCAGAGCTTCGTGAACAAGGGAAATACCCCGCTCAAGCCGATTGAAGGCATTGACCGCACAGCGGAAGTTATCTGTCCGATTATTGCTTCCAGCGACGTAACGGGAGCTGTTATCCTGCTGTCTAACGACGGCAATGAAACCCCCACCGAAAGCGAAACAAAGCTGGCGCAGGTCGCCGCGTCGTTTTTAGGAAAGCAAATGGAAGAATAAGCGGAAAAAGGTGCAGATTTGCCCTTGCATTTAAGCGTTTGTTGTGATATTATAAACAAGTAATATTATGAAGGATGAAAGAGTGGGGCGACCCGCTCTTTTGTTTGTATTATGAGGTGAACGGATTGTCAAACAGGAAAAAGGGCGGGAATACCGTTGACGTGGTCTGGAAGCTTGCCGCTCCGATTGCGGCCGGCCTTGGCCTTACGATTTGGGACGTACGCTTTGTGAAGGAAGGGGCTGGTTGGTTCCTGCGCATTTTTATCGACAAGGAAGGCGGCGTGGGCATCGAGGACTGCGAGGCTATGAGCCGCGCGATCGACGATCCGCTCGACCAGCTTGACCCGATTGATCAGTCTTACTGCCTGGAGGTTTCTTCCCCCGGAATGGAGCGCGAGCTTGTCCGCGAGGAGCATTTCCGGGCGTTTTTGGGGGTAAAAGTCCGGGCAAAGCTGTTTCACCCCCTGGAGGACGGTCGGCGTGAGCTTATCGGAACGCTCCGGGATTTTCAGGAAGGTACGATCATTTTGGAAACGGAAAAAGGAGAAACCGTTTCACTTGCCCAAAAGGATGCCTCGTCCGTACGGCTGGTGGAAGATGATATTGTTGGAGGTATTGAGGAATGAACAGCGAAGTTTTCGAGGCTCTTTCCCTTCTGGAAAAGGAAAGGGGCATCCCGGTCGATTTTATGATCGACAAAATTAAAAAAGCGATTGTTACGGCCTGCAAGAGCAGCTACGGCAACGATGATTGCGTGATTAACATGGAACCCGAAACAGGTACGTTTGAGGTCTACCTGCGCAAGGCCGTCGTTGAGGACATAACCCATCAGGGAAAGGAAATCCTTTTGGAGGATGCGCGCAGCATTGACCCCACGGTGGGGATCGGCGACATGGTCAATGTTCAGCTCAATACCAAGGAGTTCGGGCGCATTGCGGCACAGACCGCGCGCAACATTATCCGCCAGGGCATCCGCGACGGCGAACGCGGCCAGATGATGCAAGAATTCCAAAGCAAGCATCAGGAACTGGTGAGCGCGCTGGTTGAGCGCGTTGACCCGCGCACCGGCGCGGCGACGCTGTTGATTGGAAAGGCGGAGGCAATCTTGCCGAAAAGCGAACAGGTCGGCGACGAAAAGCTGACTGAGGGCGACCACATCAAGGTGTACGTGGTCGATGTAAAGGAAACCGAAAAGGGACCGCGCGCCATGATCAGCCGCGTCCATCCCGATTTGGTGAAACGCCTGTTTGAAACCGAAGTGCCGGAAATTTACGACGGTACTGTGGAAATAAAAGCGGTATCCCGCGAAGCGGGCTCCCGCACAAAGATTGCGGTGCTGAGCCATAACCCTGATGTAGACGCGGTCGGCGCATGCATCGGCGCGCGCGGCGCGCGCGTATCCAACATTGTCAACGAACTGGGCGGCGAAAAAATCGATATTGTCGAGTACAGCGAGGATCCCGCGAAATTTATCGCTTCCGCGCTTTCACCCGCCAATGTTCTTAAAGTGGTTCCGGCGGAGGACGGTTCGCACGCGTGCCGCGTAACGGTGCCGGAAAACCAGCTTTCCCTAGCCATTGGCAACAAGGGGCAGAATGCCCGCCTTGCCGCCAAGCTGACGGGCTGGAAAATTGATATAAAGCCGGAGAGCGGATTCTACGGCGAAGACGAGGAAGAATAACCCAGATAAGGCGGTGAGAGCGATGCAAAAGAAGAAAATACCGCTTCGCATGTGCGCGGGGTGCGGGGAAATGAAGCCAAAAAAAGAACTTGTGCGGGTTGTAAAATCGCCCGAAGGGGAAATCTCCCTTGACCTTACGGGGCGCAAACCGGGGCGCGGCGCGTATGTCTGCAAAAGCATCGATTGCCTGAAAGCCGCACGGAAATCGAGAAGATTTGAAAAATCCTTCTCCTGTAAAATTCCCGATGAGGTTTACGATCGTATGGAGGAGGAAATCAGCCAGAATGAATGAAAAAATACTGCAGCTTCTTGGCATTGCGCGGCGGGCCGGAAGGCTTTCGCTCGGAAATGACGCGGTGATCGAATCGCTGCGAAAAAGAAGCGCAAAACTCGTGCTGCTTGCAAAGGATCTGTCGCGCCGAACGTCGGGCGGGGTACGGTTTGCAGCCGACAAGGAAGGAATCGCTGTTCAGGTGCTTCCCTCCACGATGGACGAAATCAGCATGGCTCTCGGAAAGCGAACCGGAGTTGTTGCGGTGAATGATGCCGGGTTCGCTTCCAAGTTGCTTACGCTGTGCACAGCGGAAACGGCCGGAACTGAGGAATGAGGAGGAATTTGATATATGATGATAAAATACAGGGTTCATGAGGTGGCAAAAGACCTGAACGTACCGAATAAGGAAGTCATCGACACATTGCAGAAATATACCGGCGAAGTAAAAAAACATATGACCGCCCTTGACGAAAACGAACTCGATCTTGTTTTTGAAGCCTTTACGCAGAAGAACAGCTTGGAAAATCTGGACGCGTATTTTGCGGAAGGGAACCAGAAGGAAACCGTTGTCGAACCGGAAAAGCCGGATGTTTCCATCCAGCCGGAAAAACCCGCCGCATCTTCGCAGCCCGCAAAAGAGGCGCAGAAACCCGCGCGCAAAGCGGTGAAACCGGGCAAAATTACGCCGGTTGGCCCGAAACCGCAGCAGAAAACACCCGTTCCTTCCAAACCGGTTCAGAATACCCAGCCGAAAAAACCACAGCCGGTGCATAATACCGACAACAGCATCCGCCGCCCCATGGGCCGGATTGTCGACACCCGTGCTTCCCATGTGGAGCTGGATAAATACAACGAGAAGTATGACCGCCTCGCTTCCGAGAAGATCAACACTAATAACACCGTACAGAAGCAGAAGCTGACCCAGCGCAGCAGCCAATACCGCAACAAGCCACGCAATTCCCGCAAGGAAACCGAGGCCGAGCGCCTGCGCCGTATCGCGATGGAGCGCAAGGCAAAGCCGATTACCGTTCAGATTCCGGAAGAAATCACGGTTGGCGAGCTGGCTATGCGCTTAAAGGCAACCGCCGCGGAAGTCATCAAAAAGCTGATGGGCTTGGGCGTGTTTGCCACCGTAAACGATGTGATCGACTTTGATACGGCTTCGCTTGTGGCGATGGAATTCCACGCGAAGGTGGAAAAGGAAGTCGTCGTTACCATCGAGGAGCAGATTATCGACGACAGCGAGGATGAGGACGACAACCTTGTGCCGCGCGCGCCGGTTGTTGTCGTTATGGGCCATGTTGACCACGGAAAGACCTCCCTGCTCGACGCGATCCGCCACGCGAACGTTACCGCAACTGAAGCAGGTGGAATTACCCAGCATATCGGCGCCTATCAGGTAAAGCTCGGCGACCGCGAGGTTACGTTCCTGGATACGCCGGGTCACGCCGCGTTTACCACCATGCGTGCAAGGGGTGCGCAGGTAACGGATATCGCGGTTTTGGTTGTCGCTGCGGACGACGGCATCATGCCGCAGACCGTTGAGGCGATCCACCATGCGAAGGCGGCGAGTGTTTCGATTATTGTCGCGATTAATAAGATGGATAAACCCGGCGCGAATCCCCAACATGTTATGGAACAGCTTACCGAATACGACCTTGTGCCGGAGGAATGGGGAGGCGATACTCCGTGCATTCCGGTTTCTGCGTTGAAGAAGACCGGCATTAAGGATTTGCTCGAAATGATCATCTTGGTCGCCGATATGAAAGAACTGAAGGCAAACCCGGACCGCGCGGCAAAGGGTACCGTAATTGAGGCAAGGCTCGACAAGGGCCGCGGCCCGATCGCTACGATGCTGGTGCAGAACGGTACGCTCCATACGGGCGATATTCTGGTTGCCGGCACCACCGTCGGGCGTGTGCGCGCCATGACGGACGCGAACGGCAAAAAGATTGATTCCGCGGGTCCGAGCGTTCCTGTGGAGATTACCGGTTTGGACGATGTGCCGACGGGCGGAGACATTTTCAACGCCGTTTCCGACGAACGCCTTGCAAGGGAGCTGGTGGAACAGCGCCGCAACGCGCTGAAGGAAGAGCGGTTCAACGCTCGCACGAAGGTTACTCTTGACAATCTGTTTGACCAGATGAAGCAGGGCGATATGAAGGAACTCCAAATTATCGTCAAGGCGGATGTGCAGGGTTCCGTGGAAGCGGTAAGGCAGTCGCTGGAAAAACTGAGCAACGACGAAGTCCGCGTGAATGTCATTCACGGCGGCGTCGGCGCGATCAGCGAATCCGACGTTATGCTTGCAACCGCGTCCAACGCTATTATCGTCGGCTTCAATGTGCGCCCCGACCCCGTTGCCGAGGAAAATGCGAAGCGCGACGGCGTGGATGTGCGTTTGTACCGCATTATTTACGATTGCATCGACGAAATCGAGTCCGCCATGAAGGGAATGCTTGCACCGAAATACCGCGAGGTTGCCCTTGGCAAGGCGGAATGCCGCGAAATTTATAAAATTTCCAATGTGGGCACCATTGCCGGATGCCATGTTACGACGGGCAAGATTACCCGTACCGCGGAGGTCCGCGTTGTACGCGACGGCATCGTGATCACCGAGGATAAAATTGCGTCCCTGCGCCGCTTCAAGGATGACGTAAAGGAAGTGGCCGAAGGCTACGACTGCGGCATCGGGCTTGAAAAGTTCAACGACATTAAGCAGGGAGACATTTTGGAAGCCTTTATGATGGAGGCTTATAGAGAATAAGGCACAGACTGATGGCAAATCTTTGCAACCGCAAAATTGTTCGCAATTTTGCCTCCTAAGTTGGCTGCGCTTGCAAATTCCGGCACATACGAAAGTATGCTCCTCCTTTACGGCGCTTGCCTCCTTATCTTGCACGTTTTGTCACAGGCTGCCCGTTTTCCAAACCGAAGGTTATTTAAGAATAAACCCAATGAGTGTTATATTACGGAGGTATGAAATGGCCAGCCACAGAATGGGGCGCATTACCGAGGATATTAAACGCGAGCTTACGGCCATTTTCCGCGAGCTGAAAGACCCGCGGATCCAGGGGCTGATCAGCGTTGTCCGGGTAGAAGTTACCAACGATTTATCTTTCTGTACAGTTTATATCAGCGCGATGGAGGGAATGGAGCGCGCGAAGCAGGCGGTTACCGGGCTGAAATCCGCTTCCGGCTTTATCCGCCACGAGCTCGGCGCGCGCCTGCAGCTCAGGCATGTGCCGGAGCTGCTCTTCAAGCCCACCGATTCCATTGAATACAGCGCGAATATTTCACGGATACTCAATGACCTAAGGAGTGATAAAAAAGATGGTTAGCCGGAACGAAGCGGCTGAGTTCCTGCGCGGGGCGGATGATATCCTGATCCTGTGCCACCAATACCCCGACGGCGACACCCTCGGTTCGGCTACGGCGCTTTGCCGCGGGCTGCAAAAGCTTGGGAAGCGCGCCATGATCAAATGCTCCGACCCGATTGTGCCCAAGTACGATTACCTTTTCGGCGGCGTGGAGAAGCAGGAATTCACTCCGAAGGCGATTGTGGCGGTGGATATTGCCGACACACAATTGATCGGTGAGCCGAATCAAAGCTTGTACGGCGAGAAAATTGACCTATGCATCGACCACCATCCCTCCAATATGGGGTACGCGAAGCGTTCCTGTGTGGACCCGAAAGCGGCGGCGACCTGCGAGATTATTTTTGACGTGCTGAACCTTTTGAATGTGGAAATCGACCGTCAAATCGCGGACTGCCTTTATACGGGGATTACCACGGATACGGGCTGTTTTAAATACATTAACGTCACGCCGCGGACGTACCGCATTGCGGCGGACTTAGTGGAAAAGGGCGCGGACGGCAACCGCATCAACCGCGAAATGTTCGACACGAAATCCCGCGCGCGCATCGGGATGGAGCGCCGCGTGATGGAAACCATCCGTTATTATTACGATAACCGCGTCGCGGTCATTAAAATAACCTTGGAAATGATCCGCAGCACCGGGGCGACGGAGGGCGATATCGAAGGGCTTGCTTCGATCCCGCGTGCGATTGAAGGGGTGCTGGTCGGCGTTACGCTGCGCGAAAAGCCGGACGGCACCTGCAAAGTTTCGCTGCGCGCTCGCCCGCCCATCAACGCTTCCGATATCTGCGCCGCATTCGGCGGCGGCGGACATGCTGGTGCGGCTGGCTGCACGTTTGATACCACCATGGATCAGGCGGAAAAGCAGATGCTGGAGGAAATTCGGAAACATATATGAAAATGCGAGGGAGGACGCGGCGTGAACGGCGTTATTGTATTGGATAAGCCGCGGGATTTCACTTCGTTTGACGTGGTCGCGGTGATGCGCCGGTTGTGCGGCGAGAAAAAAATCGGCCATACCGGCACGCTGGACCCCATGGCGACCGGGGTGCTGCCCCTGCTTTTGGGAAAGGCGACGCGGGCGGCTTCGCTTTTGACGGACACGGACAAGGAGTATGCGGCCGGGTTTGCGCTTGGCTACTCTACCGATACACAGGACAGCACCGGCAAAAAGCAACAGGAAAGCGCAAAAAAGGTAACAAGGGAACAAATTGAGGCGGTATTGCCCTATTTCCGGGGAAATATTTTTCAGCTCCCGCCTATGTACTCGGCGGTGCAGGTCAACGGCCAGCGGCTTTATAACCTTGCCCGCCAAGGCGTCGAGGTCGAGCGCGAAAAGCGCCCGGTAACCGTTTACCGGTTGGAGCTTACGGATTTTGACAAAAATACCCAGAGCGGCGGCCTGCTTGTGCGCTGCTCGAAGGGGACGTATATACGCACCCTCTGCGCGGATATCGGCGAAAAGCTGGGGACCTTCGGCGTTATGACCTCGCTGAGGAGGACTTCGGCGGCGGGCTTTACCCTTGCGCAGGCGATTACGCTGGACGAAGCGCGGGTGCTTTCCGCTCAGGGTTCGCTTTCGAAAAAGCTCCTGCCGGTGGAAAGCCTGTTTTTGCATTTCCCTGCGGTTCGGGTAACCGGGGCGCAGGCGAACCGGTTTCGAAACGGCGGCAGGCTTTCCCTGGACCGCACGTCCATTTCCCCCCGCGCCAGGGAAAACGGCGCGGTTTTCCGCGTCCTTTCTCCCAACGGCGTATTTCTGGGGCTGGGGAACGTGGATACCGGAAAAGCGGAGCTATGTGTGCTTCGCCTATTTTGTGACAGCATGGACAAAACAGATGGAGCGAAGACAAAATGAGGATAAACTATGATTTAACACCCGCACTCGCTAATACTGCGGTCGCGCTCGGTAGTTTTGACGGCCTGCACGTCGGCCATCAAAAGGTAATCGGTTCGGCGGTGGAAGCGAAAAAAGATGGGCTTTTGCCCGCTGTTCTTACCTTTGCGCGCAACCCGCTCGCCGATCTGGGCGGCTGCGCGGGCGGTGAAATCCTTTCGCAGGAACAGAAAATTCATATTCTGGAAAAATTCGGCGTGGAACAGCTCTATATCCTGAATTTTTCCACGATCAAGGATTATACCCCGGAGGAATTTGTGGACCGGGTGCTGATTCGGGTCTGCCATGCAAAGCAGGTTTGCTGCGGATTCAACTTTACGTTTGGCTGTGGCGGAAAGGGAAATAGCCACACGCTGGAGCAGCTTTGCGGCGAGAGGGGCTTGAAAACCAAGATTGCCGAAGCCGTCCTGCTGGACGGGGACACCGTCAGCTCCACGCGTATCCGCGGTTTGATTGCAAACGGGGACGTGGACGAGGCGGCCCGCCTTCTGGGAAGACCGTACGGTTACCGCTCGCCCGTTCTGCACGGGCGCAAGCTGGGGCGCAGGCTGGGAACCCCCACGCTGAACCAGGCGATTCCGAAAAATTTCGTGCTTCCCCGGTTCGGGGTTTACGTTTCCCGGGCTGTTTTTGGCGGGAAGGAATACTGCGGCGTGACCAATGTCGGAATTAAACCGACGGTCGGCTCGCCTTGCGTTTTAGCGGAAACTTGGCTTCCGGATTACAGCGGTGAGGATTTTTACGGAAAAACCGTCCGCGTGGATTTGATGAAGTTCCTCCGCCCGGAGAAAAAATTTGCCGGGTTGGACGAGTTGCGAGCGGAAATCCACAAAAACGGGGAACAGGCAAAGGAATATTTTCAAAAAAACAGGGCAATATTCGAACAAGGCATATAGAGGGCAAAAAACAATTTACAAAAAAAGTTTAGCATGTTATAATAAAAAAGTATGATGCCCCTTTCCCGGATAAAGGAGCAAGCCCCGCTGCGGGGAATTCACCAGCCTTTTTCTGCGATTGAGGGTCTATTATTAGAAAGGGTGGAAAATAATGTTAAAAGAAGAAAAGACAGAGATTATTAAAGAGTATGCTTTGCATGAGGGCGACACCGGTTCTTCCGAAGTGCAGATTGCGATTCTTACCAAAAGAATCAACGATCTTACCGAGCATTTGAAGACGCACCAGAAGGATCACCATTCCCGCCGCGGTCTTCTGAAAATGGTCGGTGCAAGAAGGAACCTGCTTAACTATTTGCAGAAACGCGATATTGAGCGTTACCGTTCCATCATCCAAAAGCTTGGTATACGCAAGTAATCCAGTCCTTTAGGGCAGGCGGCCATGCCGCCTGCCTTAAGGCTTTTTTATTAAAATCAAAAAACGGGCTGAAACGGGACTTAGCAGTGAAACGGGCGCCTGCGCGTTGGACGTCGGTTTTATTGCTAAACCTGTTTTTCCCGTTTGAATTGGAGGAAAACTATGTTCGAAAACTTTAAAGTTTATGAAACAGAGTTCGCCGGGCGTCCGCTGGTTATTGAAACCGGTAAAATGGCCCAGCTTGCGAACGGCGAATGCTTGGTTCGTTATGGGGAAACCGTGGTTCACGTTGCCGTAACCGCTTCCCCGAAACCGCGCGAGGGCGTGGACTTTTTCCCGCTTTCCGTTGACTTTGAGGAAAAGCTCTATTCCGTTGGCCGTATCCCCGGTTCTTTTCTGAAACGCGAAGGCCGCCCGAGCGATAAGGCGATTTTGACCTCCCGCGTCATCGACCGCCCGATTCGCCCGCTGTTCCCGAAGGATATGCGCAACGACGTTTCCGTTGTCTGTACGGTTATGTCGGTTGACCACGATTGCTCGCCGGAAATTGCCGCCATGGTCGGTACTTCCATTGCGCTCAGTATTTCCGATATCCCGTGGAAGGGCCCGATTTCGGGTGTTTCCGTCGGCTATGTGGACGGGCAGTATGTTATTAACCCGACCTCTGAACAGCGCAAGGTTTCCCAGATGGCCGTAACCGTTGCTTCCACCGAAACCCGCATTGCCATGATTGAGGCGGGCGCAAACATCGTTTCCGACGAGGTGATGTATAACGGCATTATGGCCGGGCACGAGGCAAACCAGAAAATTATTGCCTTCATTAAAGGGATTCAGGCTGAGATCGGCAAAGAGAAGTTCTCCTACCCAAGCAATGAGCCGGACGAGGAGATGCTCAACGCGATCAAGGAATTCGCCTTGGAAGATGTGAAGCTCGCCCTCGACACAGACGATAAAAACGTGCGAGACGCAAGGCTCAAACCCATTTATGAAAAGGTACATGAGAAATTCGACGAGATTTACCCCGACCAGGAGGCAAAGATCGACGAGTGTATGTATAAAACGCAGAAATATATTGTACGCCGCTGGCTTCTTGACGAGCAGAAGCGTGTGGACGGCAGAAAGATGGACGAGATGCGCCCGCTTGCTGCGGAAGTAAGCCTTTTGCCGCGCGTGCACGGTTCCGGTATGTTTACCCGCGGCCAGACGCAGGTTCTGACCGTTGCAACCCTCGGCCCCGTCAGCGATGCCCAGATTCTGGACGGCATTGACGAGGAAGAAACCAAGCGCTATATCCACCAGTACAATTTCCCGTCCTATTCGGTCGGCGAAACAAAGCCGAGCCGCGGCCCGGGCCGCCGCGAAATCGGGCACGGCGCCCTTGCGGAGCGCGCGCTGGTTCCGGTTATCCCGAGCGTGGAGGAGTTTCCGTACGCTTACCGCCTTGTTTCCGAGGTGCTTTCTTCCAACGGTTCTACTTCCCAGGCTTCCATCTGCGGCTCCACGCTTGCGCTGATGGATGCCGGCGTGCCGATTAAGGCACCGGTTGCGGGTATTTCTTGCGGCCTGATTACCGAAGGCGACCGCTGGATGACCATGGTTGACATTCAAGGGGTGGAAGACTTCTTCGGCGACATGGACTTTAAGGTTGCCGGTACGCACGAAGGAATTACCGCCATTCAAATGGACCTGAAAATTGACGGCTTGACTCCGGAAATAATCAAGGAAGCCCTTGAAAAGACGCATAAAGCAAGAAATTATATCCTTGACGAAATCATCTTGAAGACTATCCCGGCGCCGCGCGAAAAGCTTTCTAAGTACGCGCCGAAAATGTTCTCCACTTTAATTCCAATTGATAAAATCCGCGAAGTCATTGGCTCCGGCGGAAAGATTATTCAAAAGATCTGCGCCGAATGTGACGTGAAGGTTGATGTGGAAGAGGATGGGCACGTGTATGTTTCCGGCCTCGACGCCGAAAACTGCCAGCGTGCGCTGACCATCATCGACACGATTGTGAACGACCCCGAGCCGGGTGCAATCTACAACGGTAAGGTTACCCGCATTATGGACTTCGGCGCGTTTGTTGAAATTGCGCCGGGCAAGGAAGGTCTTGTCCATATTTCCCGTTTGGATGTGAAACGCACCGAGAAAGTGACCGACGCTGTCGATGTCGGCGACGAGGTCATGGTCAAGGTGCTTGAAATCGACGATAAAGGCAGGCTGAACCTTTCCCGCCGCGACGCTTTGATCGAGGTGGAGGGCCTGAAGCCGGAAAATGAAATTTCTGACGCACCGCGCCGTTCGTTCCCACGCAGGGATGACCACCGGCATGACGACCATCGCCGTAGCGACCGTCCGCGCGCAAGTAACGGTTTTATTGCCAATACCAATAAACCGCGCGGCTCCAAGAGCTGATCAAATACAATTTTTCTCCTGGGGTATCTGCCCCGGGAGTTTTTTTCTGCCCGGTGCAATTGATAGTAGCGCGGCCGAACCGGCCGCGCTTTTTCTTCGATTTTGCGTATCATTCGAAACGCTTCTTCAAAATCATGTGAAAATGTGCTATAATTTTACTTACATGGGCCCTGTAAAAGAATGTGAAAAACGGTTTTTCAGGCGGTGCAATGGCAGCCTGCCGGGAAGGAAATCCGCAAAAACAGGATCAATAAAATTTAGGAGAAAAGATATGTCGGCAATAACACAGGCAAAAAGAATCGTTGTCAAGGTAGGCACATCCACCCTGACGTATGAAAACGGAAAACTGAACCTGCGCAGGATGGAAACGCTGTGCAAGGTGCTGAGCGATCTGCAGAATTCCGGCAGGGAAATTATCCTTGTCACGTCCGGCGCAATCGGCGTGGGCGTTGGAAAACTCGGGCTGCCGGAACGACCGCAGGAAACGGAACGCAAGCAGGCGGTCGCGGCGGTCGGCCAGTGTGAGCTGATGTTTATGTACGACAAGCTGTTCGGCGAGTACAACCGGATGGTGGCGCAGGTTCTTCTGACCACCGACGTCATTGCGAATGAACATAATAAGCGCAATACCCAGAATACATTCAATGAGTTAATCAAAATGGATATTATTCCCGTTGTGAACGAAAACGACTCCGTTGCCATCGACGAGCTGGTTGGCAACAATTTTGGCGACAACGACACGCTTTCCGCAACGGTGGCAAGGCTGGTCGATGCCGATTTGCTGGTCATCCTGACGGATATCGACGGCCTGTATGATGCGAATCCGCGCGTGGACGCGAATGCCAAACGCATCCCCTATGTGCCGGAGGTCACCGATGAAATCCGGCGACTTGCGGGCGGTACTGGCTCCAACCGCGGTACGGGCGGCATGAGCACTAAGGTGAGCGCGGCGGCTTATGCCAACGAAGCGGGTATCCCTTGCTGTGTGATGAGCGGCGCGGACCCGAAATCCCTGTACCAGCTTTTCGACGGCGTACAAATAGGGACAGTTTTCGGCACGAAAAAGAAGTAAGATAGAACAAAGGGGGTAACGGCATGACCGTATTGGAGCAGATGGGGAAAAACGCGAAGGAAGCGGCCCGCGCGCTGGCAACGGCGGGGTCGTTAAAGGACAAGGCGCTTCTTCAAATGGCCGCGGCAATTGAAAGCGGCGAAAGAGAGATTCTTGCCGCCAACGCGCAGGATGTGAACACCGCGCGCCAAAGCGGTATGAGTGAATCTCTGCTGGATCGTTTGACGCTGAACCGCGACCGTATCCTTGGCATGGCGGAGGGGATCCGCTGCGTGGCGGCGCAGGAAGACCCGGTCGGCACCATCGTGGGCGGGGGCGTTCGCCCAAACGGGCTGAAAATTGAGCAGGTGCGCGTCCCGATCGGAGTTATCGGCATGATCTACGAAGCAAGGCCGAACGTCACGGCCGATGCGGCGGCGCTCTGCCTGAAAGCGGGCAACGCGGTGATTCTGCGCGGCGGAAAAGAAGCCTTCCTTTCCAACCGGTGCGTGGCGGAAATTCTGCGCGGCGCGATTGAAAAAGCCGGGTTGCCGAAAGACGGAATCCAGCTTGTCCAGGATACCAGCCGTGCGTCCTCCTTAGAAATGATGCAGCTTACCGGATATCTCGACGTGCTGATTCCCCGCGGCGGGAAAAGCCTTATCCGGTCCGTGGTGGAAAATTCGCGGGTGCCGGTGATTGAAACCGGCGCGGGCAACTGCCATGTTTATGTGGACGACAGCGCCGACATCGATATGGCGGCGGAGATTATTTTTAACGCAAAGACTTCCCGCCCGTCCGTCTGCAACGCGATTGAAACCATTCTTGTCCATAAGGATATTGCGGAAAAGGCGCTGCCCGCCATCAAGGCGCGGCTGGACGAAAAGCATGTGGAAATCCGCGGCTGCGAACGGACGCGCGCAATTCTGGGCGGAGATATCGTCCCCGCGCAGGAGGAGGATTGGGCGACGGAATACCTTGATTTTATCCTCGCGGTCAAAGTGGTGGACAGCATCGACGAAGCGATTGACCATATCGCGCGGTATTCCAGCGGGCACAGCGAGGCCATCGTTACCCGAAGCTATGAGCGCGCGCGGGAATTTACCGAGCGGGTCGATTCCGCGGCAGTCTATGTCAACGCCTCCACCCGTTTCACCGACGGCGGCGAATTCGGGCTGGGCGCTGAAATCGGAATTTCCACACAGAAGCTGCACGCGCGCGGCCCCATGGGCGTAAATCAGCTTACCTCCACAAAGTTTATTATCAGTGGAAGCGGTCAAATACGATAGAAAGCGGAGTTTATTCAGATGAGCAAAAAACGAAAGAAATCCATTCCGGGCTTTTCAGCCGACTATCGCGATGCTTATAACAAGCCCAATCAGAAGATAGACCCCGTTGAGCCGGAGGAAATGGAGATCGACGATTTCCTTCCAGAAGACGAAACCAACGGCGATGAAGAGCTTTTAGCCAAATGGGATGACGGTTTGAACCCAGATGAGCCGGAGGATGCCGTGGAGCCGGAACAGCCGGCAGAGCCCAAGCGCACCGGTACGCACCGGCGCCGCCGTTACGGCGTGGCGGCCGGCACCCTGGTGCTGCTTCTTGCGCTGGTCGGCGTATGCTTTATTGCCGGGACAATCGGAAAGAGCATTTACCGCGCGGCTACCGACGACAGCAAGCTGCGAGCCTATGATTCCTTCCTTACAACCGTCGTCATGCAGGATCCGCAGCCGTTTGCTTCGCCGGATAAGGCCGATGAGGAATTTGTGCTGAACGCTTCGCTTTGGAAAACGATTACGGCGAACGGCGGTTCCAACTACAACAGCTACGACGACAGCGGAAGAGTCCTTGTTCCGCTTGGCGACGTGGTAAACGCTTGCCATGAGCTTTTCGGGCCGGACTGCCAGCTTCAGCCCAAAACACCGGCCAAGGAAACCTTTTTTGAATACAATTCCGAAAAGAACCAGTTCCATGTCGCACTATATTCTTCGGACAGCAGCTTCACGCCCTATACGGAAAGCGCAAAAAAGCAGGGGGATACCACCGTGCTGCGTGTCGGATACGTTTCGCCAAGCGACGCGTCGCGCAACCAGACCACGAGTGCCGTTGTAACCCCCAAGCCTACAAAATATATGGAGTACATACTCAAATCCGATCCGAAAACAAATCAGGAATACATCTACGCCATTCGGACACCGCAGGAAAAGTAATCACAGCACCAGATAAAGCAGCGCGAAGATCAGCCCGGTGTCCGCGCGCTCTTCAATGAGGAGCAGCATCAGCACTAGGATGAGCGTTCGCTCGCTGTCGTCGAACAGGGTGTCGAACAGATTCCGGAACGGAACCATCTGACCTCCTGTGTTGTTGGAATGCTGCGGAGTGGGCTTTTCTGCCGGGGAAGCGGTTGGCGCAGCCGCCGAACGCTGGGAGGACGGGGCATTGTTGCGTGCCTGGTTTGCCCCCGGCGGATTCGGGATATTTCGATTCGACTGTGAAACAGCAGCCTGTGCGCGCGACTGCATTTCGCGCGCGCGCCGGATTGCATCTTGCTGTAGGCGCTGCATATCGTAATTGTAACTATCAGCCATGTTCCACCTCAGAGAATACCGCTGCTTCTTAGCAGCGGTAGCAACCGGACCAGTTGAAGGATTTTAATGGATTCGTCCAGCTTTTTTTGGCGCGCCGGGCTTAAAAGCGGCCGCAGGGCGCGCAGCAGCCGTGTGTTGTCGTCTTCCTGCCGGAAGTTGGACAGCAACGGCATAATTCTCGTAACCATTTGCAGGACTTCCGTATCAATTCCCGGGGAGCCCCCCTGCGCCGGTTCCTCCGGCGCAGGGGGCGGCTGTTCTTGTACCGCGCCGCCCAGAAGCCCGGCAAGGCTCTTCAGCTTTTCCAGACTGCCGGGATTGTTCAGCAGCTCGCCGAGCTTCGCGGCAAGATCATCCATTTATTTTCCTCCCTTGAATTTCTTCATCATCTCTTGCGCCTGCGGCGTGCTTAATATTTTTTCAACCTGTGTTTTATCCGATAAAATACTGTCAAGCTTCTTTTTGTCTTCCGGGCTGAGCTGCTTGAGAAGACTTTGCAGGAGCTTTTGGTTTTCCTCCTTGCTTTGCATACAATCACCCCGCTATCATTGTATGATACGGGAGTTTAATATATGACGGCCACGGGCCGCGAATCATCTGGAGGTTTTGTTCATGCGAATATTAGTGGTCTCGGATACGCACCGGGACGAAGCAAATCTTCGGCAGGCGATTTTAAGCCAGCCCTCCGCCGAAGTGGTTATCCATCTTGGCGACGGTGCCGACGAAGCGTTGCAAATGAAAGACAGTTTTCCTGAAAAAATGTTTCTGCTTGTCCGCGGGAATTGCGACTGGAGCAGTACGCTGCCGAACGAAGGGGAAATTACCCTTTGCGGCAAGCACATTCTATATACCCATGGGTATACATACAATGTAAAATACGGATTGTATAATATTACCATGGCGGCGCGCGAACGGAAAGCGGATATTGTCCTGTTCGGCCATACCCATGATGCGCTGACCGATTACGAGGACGGGCTGTATCTGATGAACCCCGGCAGCCTGCATGGATCCAGGGGAACATATGGAATAATCGACCTATCCGCCGCCGGTGTTGTGACCAATATCCTGAAAATTTGATTGACACCTGGTAAAACAAATGGTAATCTTTAGTTGTTGATAAGCAAAAAATCTCATGAGGAAAGGGATGTCTCTATGTCTGAATTTGAAAGATGGCTCCGTATGGAGCTGGACGACTCCGATTTGACGGAAGAGTTGAAAAGTATAAAGGACCAGCCGGATGAGATAAACGATAGATTTTACCGCAATTTGGAATTTGGAACAGGCGGGCTTCGCGGCGTAATCGGCGCGGGAACCAACAGGATGAATGTTTATACCGTCCGCAAGGCAACCCAGGGACTTGCGAATTATCTGAACAAGCACGGTAGAAATCCGTCGGTTGCAATTGCGTACGACAGCCGCATAAAGTCCGACGTGTTCGCAAAGCAGAGCGCGGCGGTCCTGGCGGCAAACGGTATTAAAGCGTATATTTATCCGAAGCTTTCACCGACCCCAACGCTTTCCTACGCGGTTCGTCACTTAAAATGCGATGCGGGCATCTGCGTTACAGCAAGCCATAATCCCGCCAAATACAACGGGTACAAAGTTTACGGAAGCGATGGCTGCCAGATTACGCTGGAGATGGCGGACGAAGTTCTGAGTGAAATTAACAGCTTGGATATTTTTGAGGACGTTAAACGCATCACTTTTGACGACGGTCTGAAAAACGGCATGATTGAGTATATTAAGGATGAAGTAATCCACGCATTCCTGAGTGATGTGCTTAAGCAGAGAGTTCTGAAGGACGACTGCTCCAACCTGAAAGTGGTGTACACGCCGCTGAACGGCACGGGGCTTGTCTGTGTAACCCGTATGATGAGCTTAATCGGCATTCAGGATGTTACTGTTGTTCCGGAACAGGAATATCCGGACGGAACCTTTAAAACCTGCCCGTTCCCGAATCCCGAAATCAAAGAGGCGCTGCAGAAGGGATTGGATCTTTGCGAAAAGGTACAGCCGGATCTGTTGCTTGCAACCGACCCGGACTGCGATCGCTGCGGAATCGCGGTAAACCAGAACGGGAAATTCGTACTGATGAGCGGCAACGAAGTCGGCGTGCTCCTGCTCGACTTTATCGCCCGCCACCGCAGGGACAATGGCACTCTGCCAAAGAATCCGGTTGCGGTGACAACCATCGTCAGCACCGATATGGCGGACGCGGTTGCGAAGGACTACGGCATAGACATGGTGCGTGTGCTTACCGGTTTCAAGTATATCGGCGACCAGATTGGCCTGCTGGAGGCAAAGGGCGAAGCCGACCGTTATATTTTTGGATTTGAAGAAAGCTATGGCTATCTTTCCGGCAGTTATGTCCGCGACAAGGACGCGGTAAACGCAAGCATGCTCATCTGCCAGATGGCTTATGCTTATAAGCAGAAGGGCATGACCCTGGTAGACGCGATGGAAGCGCTCTATCACAAATACGGCTACTACGAAAACGCGCTGCTGAATTTTGCCTTTGAGGGCGAAGAGGGCATGAAGCGGATGGCCCGGATTATGCAGAACCTGCGCGAAAATGTGCCGGCGGAAATTGCTGGCGTAAAGGTGGCCGGCTGGAGCGATTACGAAGCTTCCAAGCGCTGCGACGCGGGCAAGATAAGCGAAATCAAGCTGCCGAAGTCCAATGTGCTGGAATACCGGCTGGAAAACGGAAGCAAGCTGACGGTACGTCCCAGCGGAACCGAACCCAAAATCAAGATCTATATTTCTGCGAAGAGCAAGGAAAAGGCGGCTGCGGAAGAGCTGATTGAAAAGCTGAAAGAAGCAGCGCCGGTAGTTTTTGGAATTCAATAAAAAATAGCAAAAGAGTATTGACAAACAAGTTTGTATGTGCTATTCTATCTATAGTTATACAGCACAGAACAATCGAGGTTCGCGCGATATATTGGAATTAGCGCCATGCATTTTTGCATACCATCCGTTGGATGGTAAGGTCTGTATAATCTGTAAGAACAAGAGGTTAGGGAATCTTCCTTAACCTCTTTTTTTGAATTTTCTACAAAAAATTAGCTATTAGAATACGAAATATCCGGCATTAGGGGGCTCTGAGGCGCTCTATTTTGCGTCGGGTTTTTCCCTTTTCCGCTCGACCATTCGTTGCGGCAAACAAGCTTTCTCAACGCGCTTTCGGTGCATTTTCAGCGTGTTTATTTTATAAAGCGAATACGGGGAAAGCAAGAATCTTTCATGTTTTTATAATATAAAAAACAGCCCCGCCCTTCCGCAAGGAAGGACGGGACTGGATTGTTTTATCCGTAGAGGAATTAGATTCTTGCCACGCCGGATTTGCGGGCAGCTTCGGCAACTGCCTTTGCAACGGCGGAAGCAACATTGCGGTCGAGGGCGCTCGGAATGATGTAATCGGCAGAAAGCTTGTCGTCGGAAACAAATCCGGCGATTGCATACGCTGCCGCAATCTTCATTTCGTCGTTGATGTCGCTTGCGCGTACGTCAAGCGCACCGCGGAAGATGCCAGGGAACGCCAGAACGTTGTTGATCTGGTTGGGGAAGTCGCTGCGGCCCGTGCCAACAACGGCTGCGCCTGCGGCGAGGGCAATGTCCGGCATGATTTCCGGAGTCGGGTTTGCCATCGGGAACAGGATCGGGTCCTTGTTCATGCTCTTGACCATTTCCGCCGTTACGCAGTTCGGAGCGGAAACGCCGATGAATACGTCGGCACCCTTGAGCATGTCCGCAAGGCTTCCGCTGCGCTTTTCGTGGTTGGTGATCGCGGCCATTTCCTCTTTCTCTTTATTCAGGCCGTCACGTCCCTGGTAAATCGCGCCATGGCGGTCACACATGATAACGTCCTTCAGGCCGAGCGCGATCAAGAGTTTAATAATTGCGATGCCGGCCGCGCCCGCGCCCGAGGTAACAACGCGGATTTCGTCCAGTTTCTTGCCGGTCAGCTTCAGCGCGTTGAGCATGGCGGCAAGGGTTACAACGGCGGTGCCGTGCTGGTCGTCGTGGAAAATCGGAATGTCGCAGCAGGCTTTTAACTTTCTTTCAATTTCAAAACAGCGGGGTGCGGAGATATCCTCCAGGTTAATGCCGCCGAAACTTCCTGCGAGCAGACGGATCGTGTTGACGATTTCGTCCACATCTTTGGATCGAACGCAAAGAGGGATCGCGTCCACATCACCAAAGGTCTTGAATAACGCGCATTTACCTTCCATAACCGGCATGCCGGCTTCCGGGCCAATGTCGCCCAATCCGAGAACTGCGGTGCCGTCGGTTACAACTGCCACCAGATTGGAACGGCGGGTCAGCTCAAAGCTCTTGTTAACGTCCTTCTGAATCTCCAGGCAGGGCTGCGCTACGCCCGGAGTATAGGCAAGGGAAAGATCCTCGCGGGTCTTTAGCGGTGCGCGGCAAATCATTTCGATTTTACCGTTCCATTCGTAATGCTTTTTCAGCGATTCCTGTGCGTAATCCATGAATATACATTCCTTTCAAAACAAATTAAATATTGAGAGACGAAATAGTTTCCTTCAATACGTTTGCACTATGGACGAATTTTTCCTGTTCCTCAGCAGTCAGATCGGGCACCTCCATCGGCGCTGCACCCCGCGCGTTGATAATGTACGGTAGGCTCAGGCACACGTCGTTAATGCCGTAAGCGCCGTGCAGCATGCCGGAGCAGGTGACAACGGTGTTGGTGTTGCGGAGGATGCAGGTGCAGATATGGCGCGCCGAAAGTGCGATGGCATAGAAGGTGGCGCCCTTCAGCTTGATAACCTGTCCGCCGGAGGTATGTACATCTTCCACGATCTGGTCAAGGTCAAGACCCGGGAAGTCCGGATTTTTTGCCTTCATTGCGTTAAGATAGTGGTTCAGCGGCATGCCGCCAATGCTGGCGAGGGACCACGGAACCATGGAAGAATCGCCATGCTCGCCAAAAACATCCGCGTGAACGTTTTTGGGGCTGATTTCGATTTTGCTGGCGATGATTTCGCGCAGGCGGGCGGAATCAAGCAGAGTGCCGGAACCAATTACATGGGATTCCGGAAGACCCGTCACTTTCATGATCGTATAAGTGATGATGTCGACCGGATTGCTTACAACGACATAAATCGCGTCCGGCGCGTAACGAACCGCGTCTGGCATAACGCTCTTGATAATGTTGACGTTCCCCTGTGCAAGGTCGATCCGAGTCTGACCTGGTTTGCGGGCGCTGCCCAGTGTGACGATGACAATGTCGGAATTCTTGATGTCGCAGTAATCACCGGCATAGATGTTGACCGGCGGGCATAGTGCGGTGCCCTGGATAATATCCATTGCTTCGCCCTTTGCTTTGTTTTGATTGATATCGACCAGTACGATTTCAGAAGCGACACCGCTTACCGTAAGGGTGTATGCGATGGTTGCGCCAACGTTGCCCGCACCTAAAATGCTGATTTTCGTCCCTTTTTTCATAACAATCCCTCCGACTTGAAAATGTAAAATTTCCCAATAGAGCGTTTAAATGCCGAAAGTAACGAAATGGATAAATTATGCTAAATTTCATTACAAGCGAAATAAAAGAACTAGTGTTAAAAAAATAACGCATATTTTTACAATAATTTGCACAAAAAAAAGTAAGATCACATTTTTCCGCTCACGCTCATGCGGTAGCCGACCCCGGCTACGGTTTGGATGTACCTTGGATGTGCTGGGTCCTGTTCGATTTTTCTGCGGATATTGGCCATGTTTACCCGCAGAATCTGGTGGTCACTTTGCGCAAAATTTCCCCAGACGTGGTGAATAATGTGCGAATACGTAAGTACATTGCCCGCGTGACTTGCAACCAGCGATACGATTTTGAATTCAATCGGCGTCAGATGTACGTCCCTGCCGTCTACGGTGACAAGATGCCTTTCGAAATCGATGAACAGACCACCCCTGCGGTAAACCCCGCCGGGAAGATCTTCGCCGGATTCCATTTTCATGCCATGACGGATCGCGGTGCGGATTCGGGCAAGTAATTCGGCTGTGCCGAACGGCTTTGTAATATAGTCGTCAGCGCCCGAGTCAAGCGCCTGAACCTTTGTTTTTTCATTTCCCCGTGCAGACACGATAATAATCGGAATTCCAGACCATTTCCGAACGGCTTTCAGAACTTCCATTCCGTCCATATCGGGAAGGCCTAAATTCAAGAGGATAACATCCGGACAATGTGACGAAACCATCGATAAGGCAAAAGCACCGGTTTCGGCTTTGAGCGGACGATAATTGTCGGCGGCCAGTACGGCAGCAATATGATCGCTTACGGCGGCCTCGTCCTCAACAATTAAAACTGAAGCTTTGCTCGTCATCTTATTCAGCTCCCCTCAGCGGCAGCTATATTTCCGTTCCCGCTCCATTATCGCCTGCTTTGTTTTCCTTTGCTTTTTGTGTCATGGATCCCTTTTTGCAAGCGGACTGCGGTTTGCAATCAAAATGGAGATAGGGACAACTCCTTTCGGCTTGGTTATGCAGGTTAAAGCGTCCTTTAATCTGCATACCGGAACACTTGCCGTAGCATGAACCCGACCCCTGTTCAATTCTCTGATTCCAATCACTTCCCGCCAGTATCATAGTTTATTAAAAAATTACGGTATTCGCATATATTATATCACAGGTTATTTAAAGAAAGAAAGGGCAAAACCATAAAGAAAACGTTAAGAATTTCTGTGTATATTGTATATTTGGAATAAAATGTAATTTTGGGGACAAGTAAATTCGGAAAGCCGTTTCCCTTGTGGGCGGACCATGGTATAATAAATAAGAATTAAGAAAAACACAGGGGGAAAATACATTGAACATTAAGCTGATTGCGCTGGATATGGATGGCACCTCGTTAAAAACAGATAAAACCATGTCGCCGAAAACCACCCGGGTTTTACGGGCCGCAGCGCAGCGCGGAATACACATCGTTCCGGCGACCGGGCGCGTACGCAATCTGATCCCCGACCAGATTCTGGAAGTTGGCTCCATCCGGTATGCAATCACGGCAAATGGTGCAACGGTTGTGGATTTGGAAAACGACACCGTGATTTACGAGAACCTGATGACCGAAGAACAATCCGGCCGCTTGGTAAAATACCTGATGGGCTGCAATGTGCTGGTGGAAGCCTATACCGGCGGAGACTCCTATGTGCAAAAAAGCCAGCTTGACCTGGTTTCAACCTTTAAAGATTATCCGCAGCTTTATGTCGATATGTTTCTGAAAAAACAAATTGCCGTAGATGATCTGCCGGAATTTCTGAAAAAGGGGAAAAGAAGGCTGGAAAAAATCAATGTTCCTTTCATGGAACCGGAGGTGCGGGAGAAAATCTGGAACAAGCTCAGCGAAACCAATGAGTTTGCCCTGACGTCCTCGTTCAACAATAACCTTGAAATCAACGGTGCCACCACAAATAAGGGGGACGCCCTTCGGCATCTCTGCGAAAGGTTGGGCATTAAAGCGGAAGAGGTCATTGCATTTGGTGATGAAACCAATGACCTTAAGATGCTTGCATTCGCCGGATGCGGCGTCGCCATGCAAAACGGCTGCGACGCGGCAAAGAAGGCTGCCGACTTCGTAACGCTCTCAAACGACGAGGACGGTATTCCCTACGCTTTGGAAAAGCTGGCGGGAATTAAAGCATAAGCCCGGGGATGTAACATAAAGGAAGTTTTTCCAAATACATAAAAATGCGCCTCGATTCAGCCGGTAAAGCTGTTTCAAGGCGCATTATTCATACGGTTATTTCCACCGGTTTCGTTGCAGGACGGCAACCCGCCTATTTTCCGCTTTTGCGCTTCTGCATGTGGTAGGCAACTTTCAAAAGCTGTTTGTCCGGCAGGAACCTTCCGAATCCGTGGGCGAGTTTCATGGTTATTCCCGGAACAATAACCAGCTTTCCCCGGAACATTTTGCGGATAGCGTATTCGGCAACATACCGGCTTTCCAGCCCTTTTACGCTGAATTTTACGTCGGCAACCTCGTCGAACTCCGTCCGGACGGGGCCGGGGCAGAGCGCACAGATGCGTACCTTGCTGCCCGCGCGCCGAAGCTCCTCGTAAACTGCCTGCGTCAACCGGAGGACATACGCTTTTGTCGCGTAATAGGACGACAGAAGCGGACCGGGCTGGAAAGCGGCCGCGGACGCAACATTCAGAATATAGCCGGAATTCCGCGCTTTGAAATCCCGCAGGAAAAGCTTTGTCAGGATATGCACCGCCCGGACATTCGTATCGATCATCCGAAGCTCCCTTTGCAGGTCGGTTTCGTCGAACGCGCCGAAAACGCCAAAACCCGCGTTATTGATTAGGATATCAATGTGCTCGCCCTTTACCTGTTCGTAAAGCTGGATGCACGCGGCGGCGTTGGACAAGTCGGCGCAGATGATTTTTACGTTGGTTTTTAATTCGTTCTTTACCTGCTCCAGCCGTTCCAGCCGGCGCGCGACTAGAATCAGATCAAAACCCTGTTCGCTCAGCACAGCGGCTATGTCGCGCCCGATCCCGGAACTGGCGCCTGTAATCAATACTTTCATACAATCTCCTTTTTCGGCTTCTTATTGCTCTACTTTCAAAATAAACTCAAAAAACTTGCATTGTTCATAATTTATTCATTGTTTATTAAAATAATTTGTGCTATACTACAAACGAAAAAGAGGAAGAGGAAAATAGCCACGCAATACAACTATTCAGAAGACCGTCATGCCGGACTGCACCGGATGGCGGCCTTTCCGTTTTTACAGGATTTTTACTGTGTCCGCATAAAATAGGCAAGGCACTTCCCAAACGCGGCCGGTATGCTGTACGTTTCCGCAAGCTCCCGCTGCCCCGCCCAAACGAAGGCCTGCGTTTCCGGCAATGCGATGGGGACAAGGTAGTTGGTCATATGCCATTCGATATGGGAAAAAATATGCTTGGAAGGGGCGATCGGTACGATCTTTTCCGCCGTAACGCCCAAGATTTTCAACTGTTCTGCCGCTTCCTGTGGAGAAAGCTTGCCCAAAACATTCGGAAATTCCCAGAGCCCGCCTAAAAGCCCTTTGCCCGGCCGCTTTTGAAGCGCTGCCCTGCCTTCGTGAAGAAGCAGGAAAACCGTCCGCTCTTCGATTTTCCGCTGCTTTTTTGCAGCTTTTATGGGCAGCTCCCGCTGCGCCCCCAGCGAATGTGCGGTGCAGAGCGAAGAAAGCGGGCATTCCCCGCATTTCGGTTCGGCGTTTGGAAGGCAGACCGTTGCCCCCAGCTCCATCAGGGACTGGGTAAACGTCCCAGCCTGCTTTTTCGGATAGATTTTTCTTAACCTGTCCGCAAATTCACGCTTTACGGCGGTTTCACTAATATTTGACCGGTCACCCGTCACGCGCGCGATGACGCGCAGAACGTTGCCGTCCACTGCGGGAACGGGCTCGCCGTAGGCGATAGAGGCGACTGCCCCGGCGGTGTATTCCCCGATTCCGGGAAGCCGGAGCAGTTCCTCCGGCTTTTTGGGAAGAACGCCGCCGTAATTTTTCATAACAACCCGCGCCGCCTTTTGCAGGTTGCGCACGCGGCTGTAATAGCCCAGCCCCTCCCACAATTTTAAGAGCTGTTCCTCCGGCGCGTCTGCAAGCGAGGAAATCGTGGGCAGCTCGGACAGAAAACGTTCAAAATAAGGTTTCACAGCCTTAACCCGTGTCTGCTGAAGCATAATTTCGGAAACCCATACACGGTACGGCGTGGGGTCGTCCCGCCACGGGAGGGCCCTTGCGTTTTCCGCGTACCAGCAAAGCAGAGGCTGCACGATTTTCGTAAGTTGATTTTCCATGAACCGTCCTTTTATTTTTCTTTGATTGTACCGCTTCGGTAAGCCTGAAGCAGTGCGTCCAGTTCTTCAATCTGCCGGCTTAGGTCGGCGCCATTGTCCGTATCCGCAACGGTCACACGCTTTTTAATTGCTTCCACAACCATGACCTTCGGTGAATTTTCCTCTACGCAGCATCCGGTTTTCAGCGGTTTATGTTCCGCCAGCGCCAGATAGCGCGAGTTGAAGATGAAGGTGTACCCCCCGATTCCCGTCTGCGATTGGTACGCCTTGGAAATACCTCCGTCGATCATAAACAGAAGCCCGTCGCCCTTGACCGGGTTTTCGCCTGCCTTGACCGGCACATGGCCGTTGATAATATGGGACGTTTCGGGGTCAAGGCCGAATTCCCTTAATATCATTTCGCAGGCGGAACGGTGTTCAATATGGGTGTAATATGGATTCATTTTCTCATAATGCGTTTCCTTGTCTTCGATGAAATAGCGTTCGAAGGTGGAGAGCTTTTCTTTGCCGAACAGCGGCGATTTCGCACCGCACCACAAGTACCACATCATATCTTTCGCATTTTCTTTTTCGGCGGAACCGCAGGGCGCAAAATAGGCGTTTCGCGCCACACCGTCGAGGAATTCCAGATATTCGCGTCCGGAATGGTTTGTTCCGAACGATTTGATGACGTCCAGCCGGCCGTCTTCCGTCAGCGGGATGCAGCCGTGGTAAAGCAGGTTACCGTTGATGCGCAGGTACATGCTGCCGTGGGAATATAAGAAGCGGATATGCTTATGAAGCCGTTCGCTGTGGCAGAACGAAGCGGTGATGGTTTTCATCAGCTCGGTCTCGGCTTTCGTAAGCTCTAGCGGGTTGTTGGGGTCTACGGTGGGGAACAGGTTGTCGCGCAAAGGATATTCCTTTCCATCAAGCTTGATGGTTCCCTTTTTAAAGTCGATTTTATCGAGAAGGATACGATCATCCATTCCGTATTCCGGATGTTTCTTAATCAGCTGCCCCTCCACCTTGAACTGGATAATCGCCATGGCCTTGTGCATTTTTGCGGCCAGAGGGATGTCGACCGGGTCGTACTGGTTTTCGTCCAGAATATGCGGGATAAAGACTTCGCACGGGTCGTCGCGGTAAGTCTGCTCCGCAAAAACGGACAGCGGGCGCAGGTTGATTCCGTAGCCGTCCTCCAGAAGGTCAAACGTATTGTAGCTGATGCCAAGCCGGATTACGTTGGCGATGCAAGCCCAGTTCCCGGCGGCGGCACCCATCCAGGAAATGTCGTGGTTGCCCCACTGGATATCGACGTCGTGGCAGTTGATTAGCGCGTCCATAATGGCGTCGGCGCGCGGTCCGCGGTCATAAATATCGCCGATAATATGTAGTTTATCAATCAAAAGCTGCTGAATTAAGTGGCACAGGGCGGTGATGAATTCTTCGCTCATGCGCGTTGCAACAATAGAACGGATAATTTCGCTGTGGTAGTGCGGCTTGTTGCTGCAGTCCGCGTGGAGCAGCTCGTCGATGATATACGCGAAGCTTTCAGGCAGCTTTTTCCGGACTTTTGAACGCGTGTACTTGGAAGCGGCTTCCCTGCACACCTCCACTAGACGGTAGATGGTGATGCGGCACCAGTCGTCAAAATCCTGCTCCTGCTTCCTCTTTTTGGGATATTCGGTTTCAGGGTAATAAATCAGTTTGGCCAGAGCGGTGCGCTCGCCTTCCGACATGGACTGCTCGAACAGCTCGTCGATTTTTTTTCGTACAACGCCCGAAGCGCTTTTCAGTTGATAAAGAAACGCTTGTTGTTCTCCATGCAGGTCGCTGAAAAAATACTCTGTACCCTTTGGCAGGCTGAGAATGGCTCTGAGGTTGATGATTTCGGACGCGGCGGCCTGTGCGTTCGGGTAATCCTTTGCCAGAAGCTTTAAGTATCGCTCGTCAATCATGAAATTTACCTCCTCATTTTATTCAGCTTCAGGGGACGCTGATAGAGTTTAGATGCGTTTGTAACAATAATATATTGAGATTCTTGTATATTTTGTCATTCTTACCTTATAGTTTAGACTATTTCAAAAAGAAAATCAATGATCATGATGTAAAATATTAATGAATGAAAGCGGATAAAGAGTTGCATTATGTTGAAATATGGGATATAATAAAAAGAATGCAAAAAAATAATTAGTATAATACGGAGGGATATTTTTTGTCAACCAAACAAACCGTAACGGGCTATCTGCCTGATGAAAGGCCGCCTTTTTTTAAACTCCTGCTGTTCGCCTTCCAGCAGATCATCGTCATGTTCCCGGCAACCGTACTGGTAGCGCTTCTGACCGGCTTTCATGTGTCCACCACGATATTTGCCAGCGGGCTTGCCACCATTGGATTTATCCTGATTACGGGGAGACAAATCCCTTTGTTCTACGGCTCCAGCTTTTCCTATATTACTGCGATCTGTTCCATTACGGGCGCGAAAGCGTTCGCCGGACCAGTTGCGGACGACAAGATTGCCGCCGCGCAGTTCGGAATCGTGCTTTCCGGCCTTGTTTCCATTGCGGCGGGCCTGATTATTAAGCAATTCGGGCAGGAAGCGATTGAAAAGGTTCTGCCTGCAACCATCACCGGCAGCATCGCCCTGGTGATCGGCCTTTCCCTTGCCGGAACCGCGCTGGGCGATCCGGTCAACCTTCCGAACGGGGTTTCCGAGGCTTCCAAGGCGCTGGCACTAAATCTTTCCTGGACGATCTGTATTGTTACGCTGCTTGCTACTATCCTGTTTTCCGTATATTTGAAAGGCACCTGGGGTCAGATTCCGATTCTTCTAGGGCTTCTGACGGGATATGTCTTGGCTCTGATTCTCGGTGCTGTCAACCATATCCCTTTCTGTGATTTCAATAAAATCCCGGAAACGCAAACGCTCTTTTCCATTCCCGCAATTGGCTTTGCGCTTCCCCATTTTACCTTGCCGAAGGCAGATTGGGCGGCGGTCGCGGCCATTATGCCGATTGCAATCGCAACGATTCCGGAATCCACCGCGCACCTATATCAGCTGGATATTTACGTCAATAATCTTGCAAGGCGGAAAGGCTCGGACAAAAAGTACCCCATTTCGGACAAGCTCGGCCTGAACCTTGTCGGCGACGGCCTGGGCGACATGATCTCCGCTTTAATCGGCGGTCCGGCGGGCACCAACTACGGCGAGAATCTGAGCACCATGGCCATTACGAATAACTTTTCCACGCCCATGCTGATTACAGCGGCGATTATCACCATGATTATTTCCTGCTTTACACCGCTGACCGCAGCGGTCTACTCCATACCGAACGCGGTAATCGGCGGCATTTCCATTTACCTGTTCGGCGTTATCGCTTCGCAGGGTATTACCATTATGATCAGTAAGAAAGTCGATATGTTCGATTCACGCAACCTCGCGGTTATCGCTACGGTTTTGATTATCGGCATCGGCGGCAGCTTCGCGTTTTCCGACGGAATGATCCCCATGTTCGGCGCAAAATTCCCGGCGATTGCGACAGCGGCTATTTTCGGTATTCTCCTGAACCTACTTTTGAACATCGGCAGGCCGAAGCCCGAGGCACAGTCTGAGGACTAACAATAAAAAATGCTTTCAGGGCGTCCGTTTTAACGGGCGCCTTTTTCTTATTTGTGTTTATGAAACTCCCTTTTGTGACTCCGTAAAAGAAAGAAGAAAGCAAACTTTTGTTAAGAAAATAAACAAATGTCCAAATATGACAAATGGCGGAGCAATGTAGAAATTGTTCGAAATGTGAGGAATATTGAAGGGAAACGGGAGCTTCGTTTTGGTATTGGTTACAAATCTTTGGTAGATTGCGCCAAAGCTGCCCATTGAATCTTTAGTGAATATAACAGCGTTCTTCTATTGCATAAAGAGAATAATCTGCTATAATTAACTTACAAATTTTTACAAGCAAAAAAGGGGGAAGGCAAGCTTGAAAATTCGGAAATATCTCATCTCTTTATTGGCTGCCTTTTCCATTGTTCCCGTGCTTACGGTTATGATATCAAGTATCTCGCTCTTTCAGAGTAAAACGGCGGAGTTTTTGCAGAAAAATGCCGAAAGCGAAGCCACGCAGGCGGCGGATATTGTCGACCAGTTTTTTGCGCAGAGAAAGTCGTCGCTGGAGGTTACGGCGGATCTACCGGGTGTGAAAGAGCTTTTGTTTTTTTCGAACGAAGGAAGGTCGGAGAGCGAGCTTGAACCATACCGTCAAATGGCGATTAATATATTGAAAACAATGACCTCCAGGCAGACGGCTATCCGCGATGGAAATTCTCGGGGAAATTACGTAAAGCGGTCGTGTCTGGTGAACCGGGAAAATATCGTCATTGCTTCCGACGACAGCGAGATTATCGGCACGCGTTCCACGATTGGCGAAAATATGCGTGAGCTTTCGGCGGATAAAATGTATATATCCAATATTATGAAGAATCCGATTTTTTTACAGGGGCATAAGTATTTCGAAGTAGCCGTACCGATTTTTTCCGGAAGCAATTACGAGGGATTCATCCAGTCCACCATTGATATGACGTATTTTGATCAGATCTGCCGCCGTGCGTTTATGGAAACCGGGCGAACCTTTATTATCGACCCCATGGGGAATATTGCGAGCGAACAGTTTACGGATACCGACGGAAACACGCTCGACAATATCAAATGTATGAACGGGAACAGCGATTTTTACCAACAGCTTCAAAAGATGGATTTGGAGAAACATCCGAGTGGTGCTATTTTTTACAGCGTCAACGGGGAAAACAAATGTGGATATTACTCTAGTGTGGCGGGGGACCGCTGGATCGTTGTCAGCGCGGTTAAACAGGAGGAGCTTCTGCATCCCATCCGGCGCATAATTAACATTTACATAATCTTGCTGTTGATTTTTATTATCCTGATGATCGGCTTTTCCTGTTTAGCGGCCAACCGTTTTTTAAACCCGATCCGGGATATGTCCGCCGCGTTTGTAAAGGTGGAACAAGGGGATTATCAGACCCAGCTTTCCGGTACATATAAAGGAGAATTCGCCGAAATGGCGTCGTCGTTTAATCATTTAATTGAAAAAATTAAGGAGGATACCGATGTGTTAAAGCTGAATGAGACACGTTATGCGCTGATTATGGAAGAAACGAATCAGGTTGTTTTTGAGTGGGATATTCTTCTCAATCAAATCTACCACACGGTTTACTGGACCAACAAATTCGGATTCTCCGCCGTGGAGGAGCATCCGGATTCGGAAATTCCAAAATTCCGCCAGGTCCATCCGGATGACCAGATCATTATGGATGACCTGTTCCGTTCCATTCTACAATCGAAGCAGCCCGGGCCGGTTGACGTGCGCATGAAAGACATCAGCGGCAAGTATATCTGGTGCACGGTGAATGTGAAGGCGCTGTACGACAAGGAGAATAAACCGTACCGTGCAATCGGCCTCATTACCGATACGGATCGGCAGAAGAAGAAAATCCAGCAGCTTGAAAATAAATCCCAGATGGATTTATTGACGCAGCTCTATAATAAGGTAACTGCGGAATCACTAATCAAGAAGCATCTGAAGGATTGCTCCCGGAAGCTTTTACAAGGCTTTATTATTATCGATATTGATAATTTCAAGAGCATTAACGATATGCTGGGGCATATTTTCGGCGACGCTGTTCTGAAAAAAGTGGCGGCGGAAATCAAGGCCCTTTTCCGCGCAACCGATGTGATCGGCAGGACGGGTGGCGACGAATTCATCGTTTTCATGAAAGATTTGGATTCCAGGGAACTGCTGAGCCAGAAAATGAAGGAAATCTGCGAGGTGTTCCGCAACGCCTATACGGGCGAGGACGGAACCTATAAGGTATCCGCCAGCGTCGGCGGGGCGGTTTTCCCGGATGACGGCACTACGTTTGCAGAGTTGTACCGGCATGCGGACGAAGCGCTTTACGACGCAAAGGACAGCGGGAAAGACAGCTACCGCCTGTATTCCGGTGCGTTAATGGAAGAGGCGCAGTAAATCGAAACAAAGCCCTCTGGCGAAAATGAACCGAACCAGTAAAAATGGACAATAGACAAAAGCTCCTTATGTAGGGAAATGAAAGTACTACATAGGGGGCTTTTTGTGCTATCCGCATAATCTGAAGCAGTTCAAAAACCGGAGGGAATTTTTTAGTATTGATAGGGCTGCCGGTATTCCTGTGCAGGCTGGACAAGGCCAAGCTCCGCCGGATTCAGCATGTTTGTCTGGATCGCGCGGTCGCGCAGGTAAATATAAAGCTCCGTCATGGTTGCGTTAAAGTAAGGAATGACGAACAGAATCCCGACACCTAAGCAAAGCGTGCCGAGCAGGAACCAGCCGAGGAAGGAAAGCTCAAGGACAAGGATATTCCATTTTTCCCCGTTGGTCATCATGCGGCTGATTTCCCGCGCTCGGCTCCCCGGAAGGGACGGATTGTCCGCCAGCAGGTAGGGAACCATAGTGTATTCCAAAGCTTTTATAATTCCCGGAACTACAAGGAGAAGGGACCACAGGCCGATTAAAAGGTTTGTAACAAACATGGCGCCTACGCCGTTTGAATAATTCAATTGGAAACCGCTGAAAACCGTTCCGAAATCCGTCACGCCGAAATGATTGTGCAGAAAAAAACGGCAGGTGCCGATCACAAACGGCATGGAAACGAATATCATAAGAAGAATATCTCCGTAGGGAGGTAAAGTCCAAGCCATATGGATCCCTTTTGTCAGAAAGCTGTACCCGCCGCCGAGCAGGCTTGTCAGAAGCGAAACAGCGAAAGCCACCCAATAACGCCCGGTGAGTGCAATTTTTGCGTTCGATTTTAGAATGGTTCTATTCCACATAGAAATCCCCCTGTAAAAAGTATCCGTTTGTAAAGCGATATCATATTTATATTCAAATTTTTCTTGTTTGTGCCCTAAACCCAAAATTAAGATTTAGATAGAAAAGGTGCTCCGCCGGCATTGCGCATGGGCCAAAAATGCCGCCGCCCCGTTCCCAGACGCCAGGCGCCCCCTTAACCGGGGTTTTGCCAACCGGTGCCTGAAAACGGACACGGCGGATACCGTTCTTTTGATTATACGAATGCTGGGCGCGGATTAGTCGATCGGATCGTCATTCCACGCATACATTTTGCGAAGCTCCTTGCCGACTTCCTCAAGCTGGTGGCTTGCGGCAATGCGGCGGCATGCGTTGAAGTGCGCACGGCCGTTCTTGTTTTCGGCAATCCACTTGCTGGCAAAGGTGCCGTCCTGAATTTCGGAGAGGACTTTCTTCATTTCTTTCTTTGTTTCTTCCGTAATCAGGCGCTTGCCGGTTTCGTAATCGCCGAATTCCGCGGTGTCGCTGATGGAGTAGCGCATTAGGGAGAAGCCGCCCCTGTAGATCAGGTCTACGATCAGCTTCATTTCATGGATGCACTCGAAATAAGCGTTTTCCGGTGCGTAGCCTGCTTCGACCAGCGTTTCAAAGCCGGCCTGCATCAAAGCGGTTACACCGCCGCAAAGCACGCACTGTTCGCCGAACAGGTCGGTTTCAGTTTCAATCTTAAAGGTGGTTTCCATAACGGCGGCTCTTGCGGCGCCGAGCCCGGCGGCGTAGGCAAGCCCGAGATCATGCGCATGGCCGGTGTAGTCCTGCGCCACGGCGATCAGGCACGGAACGCCTTTCCCCGCGGTGTATTCGCTGCGGACGGTATGGCCTGGCCCCTTCGGCGCGATCATAAATACGTCGACATTCTTCGGCGGCTGAATCTGGCCGTAATGGATGTTGAAGCCGTGCGCGAAAGCGATTGCCTTGCCTTCCGTAAGGTTGGGGGCAATGTCTTTTTTATACATATCGGCCTGACGCTCGTCCGGAATCAAAATCATAATAATATCGGCGGCCTTCGTCGCTTCTGCGACGCTGAGAACCTTTAAGCCGGCGGCTTCTGCTTTTTCCTTGCTCTTGCTGCCTTCGTAAAGGCCGACAATTACGTTTACACCGCTGTCACGCAGGTTCAGCGCATGGGCGTGGCCCTGGCTGCCATAGCCGATAATCGCAACGGTCTTCCCTTTAAGCAAATTGATGTCGCAATCTGCTTGGTAATAGATTTTTGGCATTTCTAATTCCTCCTGGCCTTACGGCAAAATATTAACGAAATACTTAAGCGAAAATGCTCAAGCATTGGTTGGCGGTTTAAGGATTCTTCTTTTTTGTGGTGGTGGCGCCTTTTTCAATGGCGAGCGTGCCGGCACGGACGATTTCCTTAATGCCGTACGGCCTTAAAAGGCTGATGAGTGTCTGGGTGCGTTCGTCATTGTCGCACAGGCGGAGCGTCAGCGAAGTGGTGGCAACGTCGACAATCTGCGCCTGCATCAGCTCGGCAATTTTCATAATTTCCGCGCGCTGCTTGGTGTTGCAGCTTACCTTGATCAGCGAAAGCTCGCAGCTTATGAAGCGGCCGGGTTCCAGAACCTTCACCTTAATGACGGGTATCAGCTTGTTGAGCTGCTTTTCCACCTGCTCCACAAGGTATTCGTCGCCGTTCACCACAATGGTGATGCGGGAAATGGTGGGATCCTCCGTAATCCCGACAGCGAGGCTGTCAATATTGAAGCCGCGGCGGGAAAACAGGCCGGAAACCTTGGAAAGGACGCCCGGCTGGTTTTCAACTAAAACGGAAAGGGTATATTTCATTCAGCCGCCTCCTATATCGTCGGCGCGTCGGGATCCACCCGGCACACCAGTATAAACGCTTTGTCGGATTTGAGCATTTCCGCCGCAAGCTTTTCGGCTTCCTCGTTGGAGGAAGCAAGCGCACAGCGGATTCCGTAGGCTTCCGCCAGCTTCACAAAGTCCGGATTGCCCTCCAGGACTGTCAGCACATAGCGGCTGCCGTACTTTTTTTCCTGAATTTCGCGAACCATGCCCAAACGGTCGTTCTGCATCAGGATGATTTTTATATTGACGCCGTACTGGCAGACGGTGCCAAGCTCGCACATCGCCATCTGGAAGGAACCGTCGCCGCAGATGCACAGAACCTGCCGGTGCGGCTTCGCCAGCTTTGCGCCGATGGCGGCGGGAAGCGCGTAACCCATGGTGCCGAGCCCGCCCGAAGTGAGGAAACGGCCTTCCTTTACGTTGAAATTGCGCGCGGCCCATATCTGGTTCTGCCCTACGTCGGCGGTCAGAATGGCGTCTTCCTCCATCATGGAGGAAAGCGAACGCATAAAGGAGCGCGGCTCCACAAAGCCGCTTTGGCTGTCCGGTTCGCCGACTGGCTTATATTCGTCTTTATAGCGCAGGACGGTGTCAATCCATTCCTGCGGCACGGAAACATTGGACTGCTCGGCAAAATCGTGGAGCACCAGCCGAATATCGCCCACAATGGGGATATGGGCGGTCATATTCTTGCCGATTTCGGCAGGGTCAATATCAATATGGATAATTTTTGCCTTTTCCGCCATTTGTTCCGGGGCGGAAACCGCCCGGTCGCCCACTCGCGCGCCGCAGAGGATCACAAGGTCGGCTTCGCTTACGGCGCGGTTTGCGTTTTTGTGCCCGTGCATGCCGATCATGCCAAGATACAGCCGGCTGTCCATCGGAACCACGCCAATGCCCATCATGGTGGAAACGACGGGGATGCCGCTTTTTTTCGCGAACGCGACCAGTTCATTCCGCGCGCCCGCCAGCACGACACCGCCCCCGCAGACCAGAACCGGGCGCTTTGCTTCCTGCATGGCGGCAAGTGCCTTTTTAATCTGCATGGCGTGTCCCTGTGTGCGCGGCTTGTAGCCGATAATTTCCGCGCGCTGGGGATAGATAAATTCTGGGACTTCAGAAAGCTGAATATCGACCGGAACGTCGATCAGCACCGGACCGGGGCGTCCAGTAGAGGCAATGTGGAACGCTTCTTTAAAAATCCGCGGCAGGTCCGAGGCGTTTTTTACCAAATAAGAATGTTTGGTAAACGGCTCGCATGCGCCGGTGATGTCCGCTTCCTGAAACACGTCGCGGCCAAGCAGTTCGGAACTGACCTGACCGGTAATGGCGATCAGGGGGACAGAGTCCATGTACGCCGTAGCAATACCGGTAATCATGTTGGTGGCACCGGGGCCGCTTGTCGCAATGCAGACGCCCGGTTTTCCGCTCGCCCTTGCGTAGCCGCTGGCTTCATGGGCGGCGTTCTGTTCCTCGCGCACCAAAATGTGCCGGATCGGTGAGCGGTATAGGTAGTCTAGGAAAGGGCAGATGGCCGCGCCGGGGTACCCGAACGCAATCTGCACGTTCTCGCTTTTTAGGCATTCTACCATGATTTCCGCTCCGCTTATCAATGCATTCACCTCAATAAATTTACTTGGATGTTATTCCTTATATTATAGAATTTTTGCCGGAACCCGTCAAGAAATTTTAGCGAACTAAATTGCTAAATTATTGCCGGTTCTTTCCCGTTTTTTCGTTACTGCTGATGAGATTTGTGCCCCTGCCCGAACCCCCGGCTTTGCCGCGGGAAAAAAGAAAGCCGTCCGCTTTGGTGCCCGGCGGATTTGCATTTGATTAAGAATAACAATTTCTGCAATAATTAATCCGCTTTCCGGGAATTATAGAGGAAGATTATCATGAAAAACGAGGGCTAAAATCCATGAATAAAAAATTTAGCAGAAAGCATCTGGTTTTTATGTCACTTGGGAATATTATCGGCTCGGGCCTGTTCCTTGGAAGTTCCACGGTTTTGTCCGTCGCGGGGCCGGCTGCGATTCTTTCGTATCTTTTCGGCGGGTTCATCATGGCGCTGGAGGTCATGTTCATTACGGAAATGTGCGTGATCCATCCGGCGCCGGGCGCGTTCCGGGTTCACGCCTCCGAAATCTTCGGACCGTGGATCGGCTTTGTGAACGGCTGGATGTTCTGGTTCAGCGGCGTTCTGGGAATGGCGAGCGAAGTTGCCGCGGCCGCCGTTTTCACGAGCTTCTGGTTCCCAAACGTGCCGCTTTGGATATTCTGCCTCGTCTATGCGGTCGTCATGACGGGGATTAATCTAAAGGATGTAAGAGGATTAAGTGAAATCGAAATGATTCTGGCTTCGGTAAAGGTGATCGCATTGGTTTTCTTCATCCTCTTCGGTTTTTCCGTTCTGCTTGGGTTCGTCCCGGGATTCTCCGTGGTGAACCGCCCGTTTGCGTCGTGGGAAAGCTTCTTGCCGAAAGGTGTAAACGGCGTGTTCGCTTCCATGATTATGGTGATGTTTTCCTTTACGGGAACGGGAATCATCGGCCTTGCCATCGCGGAAACAGAAGACCCGGCTCGAAATGCGCCTGCCGCGATTTTTATTATTAATGCCGTTGTCATTCTGCTTTACAGCATCTCTGCGCTCTTCCTCGTGTTGCTGATTCCGTGGGATACGCTGTCCCCGACGGTCAGCCCGTTTGTCACCGTCCTCAACCGTTTGAAAATCCCGTTTTCCGACAGCATCCTGAATTTTATTGTCCTGTCCGCTGCGCTCTCCGGGTTGAATTCCTCGATGTACAGCTCGTCCCGCATGCTGAATTCCCTCAGCCGCGGCCGGCAGGCTCCGGCAATTTTCCTCAAAAACAACAAAAACGGCGTGCCGGTTTACGCGCTGGTTGTAAGCAGCGTGGCGTTGCTTTTCACAGCGGTTTTATCGTACTGGCTTCCGCAGAAGGTCTTTGTCCTGCTCGCGACCGCCAGCGGCTTTCTGGCCATGTTCAATTGGCTGACGATTTCCGTCACCCACTATTTTTACCGCAGAAAAACGCTTCGGGAAAATCCGGAAAAGCTGCGCTACAAAGCACCGGGCTATCCCTTTACTTGCTTCCTGGAAGCGGTGCTGATTTTGGCGGTTCTGGCAACGTCGCCGTTTTACGAGGGGCAGGTGTCCGCGCTGGTCTGCGGGGTTATCCTTTTTGCAGCGCTGATTCTGTGCTATTTGCTCTTGAAAAAATTAAAGATTTTAACCTGAATTTCCAAAGAAAAGAAAGTTATTGCTTTCTTTTCCGCTCTTTCTTTCGTTTTCATCCGTTGTAGTAGGATTATGGGAAACAAGTACAAAATTTCCCCTAAAAATCCGCTTGTCTATGCATTGACAAAAAAATAACAATATGATATATTTTTAACATTAATAGTAACGGCGGCATAGCCCGTCAGCTCCTGTAGGGACAAATTATATGAGAGGAGAGTTCCAATTGGAATCGGTGTGTGACGTAATCCAATTAGACAAGATACTGGAAAAGTATCAGTATGATCCCGGAAGCATAATTGCCATTCTTCAGGATACACAGGAGGTGTATCATTATCTTCCCCGGTGCGTTTTTCCCTATTATTCGAGCAAGCTGGGAATCAGCGAAGCGCAGATTTTCAGCATAGCGACTTTTTATGAGAATTTCTCGCTGGAACCAAAGGGAAAATATGTCATTAAGGTTTGCGACGGAACAGCTTGCCATGTCCGCAAGTCGACGGCTATTCTTGAGCAGCTCCGCAGCGAACTGGGGCTTTCCCCTTCAAAAAAAACGACGGACGACCTTCTTTTTACGGTGGAAACGGTTTCCTGCCTTGGCGCCTGCGGGCTTGCCCCGACATTGACGGTGAACGATAAGGTAATGGGAATGATGTCTCCGGATAAAGTGAAGGAGCTTCTGACAGGGCTGAAGGAGGGAACGATTGATGCTTAAATCCCGTGAAGATTTGCAAAACCTCCGCGCGCTTTACAAGGAGCGGTTGGACCGCCAGAAAGTAAAAATCCTGATCTGTGCCGGAACCGCCTGCGTGGCAAACGGTTCGCTGAAGCTGTACGATACCTTTATGAAGCTGATCCAGGAAAAAGGAATCAACTGCGTGGTTGACCTGGAGCATGAGCCGGAAGGCGACCCCATCGGCGTGAAAAAGAGCGGATGCCACGGCTTCTGCGAAATGGGCCCGTTGGTGCGCATTGAGCCGAAAGGCTACCTGTACGTAAAAGTAAAGCCCGAAGACTGCGAAGAGATTCTGGGAACCAGCGTGGTTGGCGATACCTGCGTTGAGCGGCTGACATACCACAAAGGGGACGAAACCCACAAACATCAGGAATCCATTCCGTTCTATAAAATGCAGAAGCGCGTGGTGTTGGAGCATTGCGGGCAGATTGACGCAACCTCCATCGGCGAGTACATAGCGAAAGACGGCTACACCGCGCTGGAAAAGGCGTTGTTTGAAATGACGCCGGAAGAAGTGCTGCGCGAAGTTGAAATTTCCAACCTGCGCGGGCGCGGCGGCGGCGGATTCCCGACCGCGCGCAAATGGTCGCAGGTAAAACGGCAGAAGGCGAAGGAGAAATACATTGTTTGTAACGGCGACGAGGGCGACCCCGGCGCGTTTATGGACCGTAGCGTGATGGAGAGCGATCCCCACAAGATGCTGGAGGGCATGATCCTCGCGGCATACGTCTGCGGCGCGAAGCAGGGCTATATCTATGTCCGAGCGGAGTATCCGCTCGCGGTAAAGCGCCTCGGCATCGCCATTGAGCAGGCGCGTGAGCTCGGTATCCTGGGCGACCATATTTTAGGGACTGACCTTTGCTTCGATATAAAAATTAGCCGCGGCGCGGGCGCGTTCGTCTGCGGCGAGGGCAGCGCGCTGACCGCTTCCATCGAGGGCAAGCGCGGTATGCCGCGCGTAAAGCCGCCCCGTACGGTTGAGCATGGCCTTTACGACAGCCCGACGGTATTGAACAACGTGGAAACCTACGCGAACGTTCCGGCGATTGTCCTGAACGGAGGGCAGTGGTTCCGTTCCATCGGCCCGGAAAACAGCCCGGGAACCAAGGCATTCGCCCTGACCGGCAACATCGTGAACACCGGCTTGATTGAAGTGGCGATGGGAACTACCCTGCGTGAAATCATCTACGATATCGGCGGCGGCATGCGGGACGGTGCCGAATTCAAAGCCGTGCAGATCGGTGGTCCTTCCGGCGGATGTCTTACGAAGGAACACCTTGACCTGCCGCTGGACTTTGACAACCTGAAAAAGGTCGGCGCCATGATCGGCTCCGGCGGACTGGTTGTTATGGATGAACACACCTGTATGGTGGAGGTTGCCCGCTTCTTCATGAGCTTTACCCAGAATGAATCCTGCGGAAAATGCGTGCCCTGCCGTGAAGGCACCAAGCGCATGCTGGAAATTCTGGAGCGGATTGTCGCCGGAAACGGCCAGCCGGGCGACGTTGAACTGCTGGAAGAACTTGCGGAAACCATTTCGGCAACTGCGCTGTGTGGCTTGGGCAAATCTGCGGCGCTGCCGGTACTCAGCACGATCAAGTATTTCCGCGACGAGTACGACGCGCATATTAACGACAAAGTCTGCCCGACGAAAACCTGCCAGAAGCTGAGGAAGATTTACATAGATCCCGCCCTGTGCAAGGGCTGTTCAAAGTGCGCCAGAAATTGTCCCGCAGGGGCGATTACCGGGCAAATTAAATCGCCGTTTGTCATTGACAGCGCAAAGTGCGTGAAGTGCGGCGCGTGCGTCAGCGCCTGCGCGTTCCATGCGGTAAAGGAGGATTAATGAAATGAGCAGAGATTTTGTAATGGTCGACAATATTCCCGTGGCAATCGAGGGCGAGAAAAACCTGCTCAGCCTGATCCGCAAGGCGGGCATTGAGCTGCCAACCTTTTGCTATCATTCTGAACTGTCCGTATACGGCGCCTGCCGTATGTGCATGGTTGAAAATAAATGGGGCGGTATGGAAGCCGCGTGTTCCACTCCGCCGAAGGCCGGTATGGTGATTTACACCAATACGCCGAAACTCCGCCGGTACCGCAAAATGATTTTGGAGCTTCTGCTGTCCAATCACTGCCGCGACTGCACTACCTGCGAGAAAAACGGTGAGTGCAAGCTGCAGGAGCTTGCAGAGCGCTTCGGAATCAAGCGCGTCCGCTTCCAGAATACGGCGGATCAGCCGAAGCTGGACGATTCTTCCCCGTGCATTGTACGCGATACCAATAAATGCATCCTCTGCGGCGACTGTGTGCGTATGTGCAACGAAGTGCAGAACGTCGGCGCCATCGACTTTATGTCGCGCGGAGCGAAAATGACGGTTAGCACCGCGTTCCATATCCCGATTGCGGAATCCAACTGCGTGGGCTGCGGCCAGTGCGCCGCTGTTTGCCCGACGGGCGCGATTGTGGTGAAGAAGGAAACGGATCAGGTTTGGGCCGCGCTCAATGATAAAAAGACCAAAGTTGTGGTACAGATTGCTCCCGCCGTGCGTGTGGGCCTTGGCGGAAAGCTGGGTCAGAAGGCCGGAGATGACTTAATGGGCAAGATCGTCGCCGCGCTCAAGCGCATGGGTGCGGACGAAGTGTACGACACCGCGACCGGCGCGGATTTAACCGTAATGGAGGAAGCGAACGAGTTCATTGAGCGTTTGGAAAGCGGTGAAAACCTGCCGCTGTTCACCTCCTGCTGCCCGGCGTGGATTCAGTACGTGGAAAAGAAGCATCCGGAGCTGCTCCCCAATGTTTCCACCTGCCGTTCGCCGATGGAAATGTTCGGTTCCGTTCTGAAGGAGGAAAACAAGCACTCCCGCCGCAAGACCGTGGTCGTGGCGATTATGCCCTGCACCGCGAAAAAATTCGAGGCGGCAAGGGAGGAATTCAAGGAAAACGGCGTGCCGTATATCGATTACGTCCTTACCACGCAGGAATTAATCCAGATGATTAAGGAATCCGGTATCTATTTCTCCGAGCTGGAATCTGAAGCGATCGATATGCCGTTTAGCGACAAGAGCGGCGCGGGCGTGATCTTCGGCGTGACCGGCGGCGTTACGGAAGCGGTTATCCGCCGTCTGGCCGAGGATAAGTCCAGCGCAGAGCTTCGTTCCATCGCGTTCAACGGCGTGCGCGGAATGCAGGGCTTGAAGGAAACAACCGTCCAATACGGCGAACGCGAGCTGAAAATCGCCATTGTCAGCGGTCTGAAAAACGCGGAAGACCTGATTCAGCGCATGAAGAGCGGCGAAACGCATTACGATTTCGTAGAAGTCATGGCGTGCCCCGGTGGCTGTGTCTGCGGCGCGGGTCAGCCGATTACCGACGCGGAGGGCAAGAAAAAGCGCGGTGCCGGCCTGTATGCGGCAGATAAGATGTGCAGCATCAAGCGTTCGGAGGAAAACCCGGTGGTTATGTCCCTGTACGGCGATCTGCTGAAAGGGAAGGTTCATAAGCTCCTTCATGTGGATTATCAAAAGGGGAACAGGTGATTGCTATGACCATACGCGTTTGCGTCGGAACCTCCTGCCATTTGAAGGGCAGTTATAATGTCATCGCTGTTTTTCAGCAGTTAATCGAGAAGTATAAGTTGTATGACAAAGTAAAAGTGAAAGCGGCCTTCTGCATGGGTAAATGCGGCGGTGAGGGTGTGTGCGTAAGCATCGACAGGGGCCAGCCGCAAAGCGTTACCGGCAGTACCGCCAAGGCTTTCTTTGAGGATAACGTACTTCCGGAATTCCATAAGAAAAAAGCAAACAGCTAAAAACAAAGGGCGCGGGGACAAACCCCCGCGCCCTTTCCGTATCTTCATCTATCGGAAATTCCGATCATGCTTGGGCAATTGGTATTTCTCCGAACTAAAGAAAAATATAACAAATGTTATCTTATTAAGCCAGAAAGGCTTTTCCCTTAATAAATTATTAGGGAAAAAGCCTTTTCTTATTGATTGTTTTCATTTTCGGAATTCCTATTGGGAATTTAACAATAAATTACTTTGAATTCTTATTATTATAATTATTCAATGCCTTACCCAACTTAAACCCATAAAAATAATTGTAATATAAACCAAAATTCTCAAAAAAGACTCTATTACTGCTATTGCAAGTAATAACATAAAACTCCCCATCATCTTTAACTCCTTTTATATTAATACTCAATTACAGCATATTTTCTATTGAGAATAAAAATGAATTTGTCAACTGGAATTCTGAACTTCCTATGATTTGAACGTCAATGAAAACCTGTAAGAAAGCATGTACACGAAAGGTAGTTGGGGATACCCGGGAGTGCTGGGGGATTGTTTTGAACCCTCTCGACGGGAATTGTGAATTCCCCTGCGAGGACTTTGCATACTTTCGTCCGATACCGAAAGTAAGGGCCCTTCCAGCCTGAGGGTAAACTAAATTATTACCGGATTCTAAAAATTAAAAAGAGCTTAATCTCGTTTTTCCTACAAGCATGAGAAGCAAGGAAACCCAATTGTCGTTAATCACGACAATTGGGTTTCCTTATATAAAAATACTGGCTATGCTCTTGACGGGGTGCGGTGTTCTACGCGGTCGAGCGCCTTAATCAGGATGACGGCGACCACAGCGGTGAGAATCCCTTCGGGGAGCATGTAGCTTCCGTTGTATGTAAGGGAGTAGAGCCAGACCGGCATATCCTTCGGCGCGTAGTCCTGCCAGATAAGGATTCCCGAAGCGAAGCTGCACAGGAACCGCAGGAATGTTACGGCGGCTGCGCCGACAGCGACGCTGACGGAACGGTTCTTAAACGGCTTGCCGAAGAACGCCGCGATTCCCAGTACGGTGAACGCAAGGACGTAGTCTAAGAGCACAACGCCGGCGAAAGCGGCAAAGCTGTTTGCCGGCGGCGGATTGAATTTGATCAGCATTTGCAAAAGGCTGTGCACGAACGCGGTGCCGGCGCCCCATTTTAGCCCGTGGCGGTAAGAAACCAGAACCAGCGGCACCAAGCTTCCGCAGGTAACCGAGCCGCCCTGCGGCATTTCGTAAATTTTGAACATGCTCAGTACGGTCGACATGGCGATCATCAGAGCGCATTCGACGAGAATCAAGGTATTGCTCTTTTTCATAATTACCCTCCGAAAATTGTAAATTTTGAACCGAAAAACAATACCCGGGAAATAAAAAACGCTCCACGGATTCCGCTGGAGCGTTAAAAAGCAAATTTCCTACGCTGGCATTATCCAGATCAGGTTTAAGGGTCAAAAACGTCGATTCGCTTTCTCTCAGCCGAGGTTACTCAGCGCCCCTGTGTATTCAGTTCAATAATATATATTACAGAAAAGGCATTGATTTGTCAAGTGTTTTTGTGAATAAAATGACAAAGTTCCGCCGGGCGCGGCAAATTTCGCGCTTTAATCAGGAATCAGGAGGAGTTCTTTCAGCTCCGCAAGGTTGCGTGCGAAAACCCTGCCGCCCTTTTCTTCCATTTCCTCTTTTGTTCCAAAGCCGTATAGCACGCCGATAAAATGGGTGCCGGCCCTCTGCGCGCCTTCAATGTCAAAATGTGTGTCGCCGATCATAACGGCGTTTTCGGCCTTTACTCCGCAGTGCTTCAGGCACGATTCCAGCAGCACGTATTTTTCACCGCTGTGTTCGGATTCATTGGGGCAGGCGATATAGGAAAAATAAGGCGAAAGCTTAAAATAATCCAGAACGCGGTAAGCAATAGGGTCGGGCTTGGAGGTTGCCACAGCCATCGTTGCGCCTGCGCTTTTCAGTTCCTCCAGAAGTTCCATAATGCCGGGATAGGGGGTGTTTTGGAACGCGCCGGTCGTGTGGTAGACTTCGCGGTAATAAACGCTGGCCTTTTCCGCCTGTTCCGGCGTCATGCCGCAGAATTTAACGTAACCGTAATAAAGCGGTGGTCCGATAAACTTGCGGAGCACCTGATGGCTGGGAACCGGGAGCCCCATTTTTTCAAGGGAGTACTTAACGCAGGAGGTGATGCCCGGTTCGGAATCGGTGAGGGTGCCGTCCAAATCAAATAAGATTAAATCGTATGCTGGTTTCATTTGATCAACCCTTCTTTTATTGATTTTTTCTGTTTTCTGCTTTTTCCTCAAAACGATCCTTTTTTACGCTTACCCGCTCGTGCGTGCCGGTTGCAATCAGCCCGGCGTTGTCGTAGGCTTCCAGCTTGAAACGGTATATGCGCCCGTCGATTTCCGTCAGCTCGGCGGTAACGCTTACCTTGCAGCCGAGAGCAGTAGGGGCAAGATGCTCAACGGTAATGACAGAGCCCACAGTAGTGTAAGGTTCTTCCAGGTTTTTTTGCGCCAGCTCGGCTGCCGTCCCTTCAAAAAAGGCGGCAACCATCGGAGTGGCAAGCACGCGCACGCTTCCGCTGCCGAAATTGACGGCAAGCATCTCTTCCTTGACGGTGTATTCGCGGGTCAATTTTGTCTCTTTCATTGAAATTGCCTCCTGTATCATGATATAATAAATGATAAACGAATGGAAATAGCCGGAAGGAACCGGACTTTGTCTTTAGTATAACATACTCTGTCGGATTAATAAATAGAAAACAATAACCGGAGGGCAGCCTGCTGGCTAAATTCCGAAATGGCAAAATTTCCAAAACGTCGGTTGCGGGTTTGCTGCTCCGGTTGCGGCGCTTGCTGCCCTGTTTGTACGATTTTTGACGCCTGACGGCTTTTTGATATTTTACTGGGAGGGGAACGGATGCCTCAAACTTCGGGCGCTGGCCGCGGGCGCATTCATTTGATGGACGAGCTGCGCGGCTTTGCGGTTTTCTGCATGGTCTTCTATCATGGCTTTTACACGCTGGCCTTTCTTTATAACAGCAAAGCGGGCATGTTTCTGCTCGACTTTTTTATGCCCGCAGAACCCTATTACGCCGGACTGTTTATGCTGATTTCCGGTATTTCCTCGAACCTTTCACATTCGAATCTTCTGCGCGGTATAAAGCTCCTCGGCGTGGCGCTCGCGGTTACGCTGATTACCTGGCTTGTGGTGCCGGAAGAAGTGATTGTGTTCGGCATCCTGCATTTTTTATCGGTCTGCATGATTTTGTACGGCCTGTTAAAGCCCCTTGCCGACCGTTTCCGCTTTTCGTGGGTTGCGGTTGCGGCCTGTGCGGTGCTTTACGTCTGCACCATGGGGATTTCCAGCGGATACCTTGGCATTTCGCCACAGATTGGCGTATCGCTCCCGCAGTCGCTTTATCAGACAAACTGGCTCGCGCCGCTTGGAATTTACAGCAGTACGTTCCGAAGCGCGGACTATTTTGGGCTGTTCCCGTGGATTTTCGTATTCGCGGCGGGTACGTTCCTTGGCAAGCTGGCCGTGCAGGGACGTTTCCCCGCGTTCTTTTATCCGTCGCGCGTCCCGTTCTTTTCGTGGCTTGGGCGGCACGCCCTGATCATTTATATTGTCCATCAGCCGGTGATTTACGGCGTATGCTACGCCGTTTCCGCTGTCGTAAAACGGATACAGTAAAGCATTTTGATCTTTTCGGAGGGATTTCATGGATTTTGTTTCAATATTGGCGCAGCAGTTCCAACTGCAGCAGTGGCAGGTGCAGAAGGTGATTGAGCTGATCGACGAGGGGAACACCATCCCCTTTATCGCGCGTTACCGCAAGGAGGCACACGGTTCGCTCGACGACCAGATGCTCCGGAACATAGCGGAACGGCTGGAATACCTGCGTTCGCTGGAAAAGCGGAGGGAGGAAGTAACCGGGCTGATTACCGCCGCCGACTGCATGACGGACGAAATCGCCGCCGCCCTTGCCGCCGCGGAAACGCTTTCGGAAATTGACGATATTTACCGCCCGTTCCGCCCGAAGCGGAAAACCCGCGCGTCCGTTGCGAAGGCGAAGGGGCTGGAACCCCTTGCAGACGCGATTTTCGAGCAGAAACCGGATTCGCCCTACCCGATCGATCTGGCGGAAGGCTATGTGAACGCCGAGCTTGGCGTAGAAACCCCGGAGGACGCGCTTGCGGGCGCGCTCGATATTATTGCGGAGCGCATTTCCGACGACGCGGGCGTGCGCAAGCGCCTGCGCGTGGTCGCCATGGCGCAGGGGGATGTGGTTTCCAAGGCCGCGAACCCGGACGAGGATTCTGTTTACGCCCAGTACTATGATTTCCGCGAGCCATGCAGAAAAATTGCCGGCCACCGCGTGCTTGCCATTGACCGCGGCGAGCGCGAGGGCTTTTTGAAAGTGACGATCGATCTGGACCGCACGCGCGGGCTTCATATTGTGGAATCCACCTTCGTAAAAGAAAACAGCCCCTGCTCCGAAGCCGTCGAGCAGGCGGGGGAAGACGCTTACGACCGGCTGATTTTCCCGTCCATCGAGCGGGAAATCCGCAATTCGCTGACCGAAGCTGCGGACGAAGCGGCAATCAAAGTTTTCTCCGTAAACCTGCGCCAGCTTTTAATGCAGCCGCCGGTGAAGAACCGCGTCGTGATGGGGCTTGATCCTGGCTACCGGACGGGTTGCAAGGTGGCGGTGGTTGACCCGACGGGCCGGGTGCTGGATACGGGCGTGATTTATCCGACCCATTCCGAGAAAAAAGTGCAGGAAGCAAAGCAGATCATCTCCGATATGATTAAAAAGCATAAGGTGGAGGTGATCGCCATCGGCAACGGAACGGCTTCCCGGGAAACCGAACTGTTTACCGCCGACCTGATAAAGGAACTGCATGGCGGCGTTGCCTACATGGTCGTCAGCGAAGCGGGCGCCTCCGTTTACTCCGCGAGCAAGCTTGCGGCGCAGGAGTTCCCGGAATACGACGTCACCCTGCGCAGCGCGGTTTCGATTGCGCGCCGTTTGCAGGATCCGCTTGCCGAGCTGGTAAAAATCGACCCGAAGGCGATCGGCGTGGGGCAGTACCAGCATGATATGCCGAAGAAACAGCTTGACGAGGCGCTTGGCGGCGTGGTCGAGGATTGCGTAAACACGGTGGGCGTGGATTTAAATACCGCTTCGCCGTCCCTTCTGGAAAAAGTGGCGGGCATTTCCGCTGCGGTGTCGAAAAATATTGTCGCCTACCGCGAGGAAAACGGCGCCTTCCATTCGCGCGGGGAACTGAAGAAAGTGCCGAAGCTGGGACCCAAGACCTTCGAGCAGTGCGCGGGTTTCTTGCGCGTAAGCGAAAGCGAGAATATACTGGATAATACCGCAGTCCATCCGGAATCGTACGACGCGGCGAAAGCCTTGCTTTCCCTTTGCGACTACGATATGGACAGCGTGAAAAAGAATCGTATTGGCGAGCTGAAAGAGCGCGTGATGAAAATTGGGGAGGAAACCGCCGCCCAGAAGCTGGGCATTGGTCTGCCGACGCTCCGGGATATTGTAACGGAGCTTCTGCGCCCCGGCCGCGACCCGCGCGACGAGCTGCCCGCCCCGATCCTCCGCACCGACGTGCTGAGCATGGAGGATTTGAAGCCCGGCATGGAATTGAACGGGACGGTGCGCAACGTTATCGATTTCGGCGCGTTTGTCGATATCGGAGTGCATCAGGACGGCCTTGTGCATATCTCGCAGATCTGCGACAAATTCATTAAGCATCCGGGTGAGGTGCTGAAGGTCGGCGATGTGGTTAAGGTGCGCGTGCTTTCCGTTGACATGGCGAAAAAGCGCATTGCCCTTACGATGAAATAGGATGTGCAAAAAGATTAAGTCGCTTTTTTATATTTGCTCCGAAGCGGAGCACTAAATCAAGGAAGAAAGAAATAAAAGAGGGAAACAATCATGAAGCTTGGTATCGTAGGCTTGCCGAACGTAGGCAAGAGTACCCTTTTCAACGCAATTACCAACGCGGGCGCGCAGTCTGCAAACTATCCGTTCTGTACCATTGAGCCGAACGTGGGCGTGGTGGCGGTTCCGGACAAACGGCTGGACAAGCTTGCGGAGATGTACAACCCGGAAAAATATACGCCCGCAACGATTGAATTTATGGACATTGCCGGCCTGGTGCGCGGCGCAAGCAAGGGCGAGGGGCTGGGTAATAAGTTCCTTGCGAATATCCGCGAGTCCGACGCGATCGTCCACGTTGTTCGCTGCTTTGACAACGACGATATTATCCATGTGGAGGGTAGCGTCGACCCGAAGCGCGACATTGAAACAATTAATCTGGAACTGATCCTGTCCGACTTGGAGGTGCTGGACCGCCGCATCGAGAAAACGCAGAAAATGATGAAGGCGGACAAGAAGTACCAGGCTGAATATGATTTCTTCCTCCGCGTAAAAGAGGCGCTGAACGCCGGGAAATCCGCGCGCAGCGTGGAATGTACCGAAGAGGAGGCAGAGCTTCTCGGCTCCGTTTCCCTTTTGACCAACAAGCCTGTGATTTACGCCGCCAATGTGAGTGAGGACGACTTCAAGGGCGGCATTGAAAAGAATCCGTATTTTAAAACCGTAAAGGAAATTGCCGACAGCGAGCACGCCGGCGTTCTGCCGATCTGCGCGCAGATTGAGGCGGAGATCAGCAGCATGGACAAGGACGAGAAGGAGCTGTTCCTTGCGGACATGGGGCTAAAAGAGTCTGGGCTGGACCGCCTGATCAAGGCCTGTTATGATTTGCTTGGCCTGATTTCGTACCTGACCGCCGGTCCGCAGGAGGTTCGCGCGTGGACGATCAAAAAGGGCACGAAAGCGCCGCAGGCCGCCGGGAAAATCCATACGGATTTCGAGCGCGGCTTCATCCGGGCAGAAGTGGTTTCCTTCAACGACCTGATGGCCTGCGGAAGCATTACCGCTGCCAAGGAAAAAGGTTTGGTTCGCAGCGAAGGCAAGGAATACGTTATGAAGGACGGGGACGTTGTCCTGTTCCGGTTTAACGTATAATTTGTAGCGGACGTAAAGCTTGAGGATGTGGGGCTCCTCAACCTCCAAAAATTTTATACGGGGGAAGTTTTTTATAAATTTGTAAAATCTTACAATTGTTAGATTGAAACACAGGAAAATTTATGTATAATATCTTTAGGGATACACAGGCTAAATAATAAAAAGACTGAAGGAGGAAAATGAGATGGAGTTAAAAGGCAGCAAAACAGAAGCGAATCTGATGGCCGCGTTCGCAGGTGAATCACAGGCGAGAAACAAGTACACCTTCTACGCTTCCAAGGCAAAAAAAGAAGGCTACGAGCAAATTGCGGCGATTTTTGAAGAAACCGCCAACAACGAGAAGGAACATGCAAAGCTGTGGTTCAAATTACTGCAGGGCGGGGAAATCGGCCCTACGCTGAAGAACCTTGAGGATGGCGCTGCGGGCGAAAATTACGAGTGGACATCCATGTACAAGGAATTCGCCGATGTAGCCGAGGAGGAAGGCTTTACGGAAATCGCGAAGACCATGCGACTGATCGCGGAAGTGGAAAAGTCCCACGAAGAACGTTACCGCAAGCTGATCCAGAATATGAAGGACGACATCGTATTCAAGGCGGGCGAGGAAACCATTTGGGTTTGCCGCAACTGCGGTTACATCCATGTGGGCAAAAACGCTCCGGAGAAGTGCCCTGCCTGCAAGCATCCGCAGTCTTATTTTGAGCGCAAGGCGACAAACTATTAATTTTTTGAAGTCTTGCATAAAAAAGGCCTTCCCGGACGCTTCGGGAGGGCCTTTGCTATCGAAAAATTATTCTGCCTGTGCCAGTTCAAGCACTTTTTTTGCCAGTTTCTCGTCAACGACCAAGGTGTTGATATAGCCGCCGCGCACAGCCGCCAGCACAGCTTCCGCTTTAAACTCCGCCGCGCTGATACCGATCGACCAGTGCGCCGCACGCATTGCTTCGAGCGGTGCGCTGATCGCAAACCTGCCGTTTAAGGGGATTTCGTTTCCGTACCGGTCAATCGGATGGGCAAGAAGCTGCCCGACCGCCCCTTTTTCGATCAGCTCCAGCCGGTCCCGTTCGGTAAGGTAGCCGGCTTTGCGCAAGGTGGAGTTGGAATCGAGCGATCCGATTCCGGTCAGGATAATATCGGTGTGCATCGCCTTTTTCAGCGTGGCGCTGATTTGCGGCTCCGCCACAAGGTAGGAATAGACCACTTCGCTTTCCACGTAAATCGGGGCATAAATATTGGAATAAGTTCCGCCTAGCTTTTTCGATATGCGAAGAGCCAGCTCCAAACCGTCCAGCTTGGGGTTGCCGGTGGCAAGGCAGCCCACCATCTGCACGACGTTTACATTGTAATAGTCCTTCGTTTCAATCAGATCGCAGAGGATTTTCAAGGCGGAACCCCATGTGATTCCAACGGTTGTGTTGTTTTCCATAATGGTGCTGAAAAGCTGGTTTGCCGCTTCGCAGCAGCGGCTCAATCCCCTTTCGTAATCGTAATTGCCGCTTACCACAACCGCTTCACGCAAGCCGAGGTTTACGCGAAGGCTGTGGGAAAGGGCGGCGTTCTTGCGAATGGGGCTATGTACAATCACTTCTACCACGCCGCTTTCCTTGGCTTCATCCAGAAGGCGGGAAACGGTGGGGCGCGAGGTGCCTAAAATATCAGCAATGGCGCTTTGGTTCAAGTCCTGCTCATAGTACAGTTCTGAAACCCGGACCAATAAATCCATTTTTTTGTCCATTTCAATTTTTTGCTCCTTTTCGACGCGATTTTGTGGAATTTTATGTAAGAATTATAACACAAAGATGGAAATTTCGGAACAAGAAATTGAAAAAAGTCCTTTTTGTTCGGGGATGGAAGCGGAACGGAAATCCGCGGGAACTTCCCAGTTTCGCAGACGGAAACAAGTGGAGGGGCCCTATTTTCAATAAAGTCTGGAGGTAGTTTTAATGAACGCGATTTTAGAGAGAAGAAGTATCCGGAAGTATACGGGCGAAAAAGTTAGCGACGCGTTGGTCGAAGACCTTCTGCGGGCGGCGATGGCCGCTCCCTCTGGCGGGAATGAACAGCCGTGGGAGTTTATTGTTGTGCGGGATAAAGGGATACGGGAGAAAATCACCGAGATTCATCCTTATTCTCAAATGCTTCCCGGCGCGGATTTGGCGATCATCGTTTGCGGGGATGTTTCCAGGGAAAAATATAAGGGCCTTTGGGTGCAGGACTGCGCCGCGGCAACGGAAAACATCCTGATTACCGCACAGGAAAAGGGCCTTGGGGCGGTATGGCTCGGCGTTTACCCGGAAAAAGACCGGATGGACGGTCTTGAAAAGCTGCTGGGTTTGCCCAACGGTGTTTATCCGTTTTCCATTGTGTCTGTCGGTTACCCAGCCGAGCACAAGGAACTGGCGGACCGCTTCGATAAAGCGAGAATCCACTACAACAAATGGTAATAAAAAACACAAATATACCAGTTGTTGAATTGTAGTTGGTTTAAAAGCGCGCAAGCGTTGGAACGGCTTGCGTGCTTTTTTTATACACTTTCGCGGTGGACAATCATCAAACTCCACAAAAAATCATTCTAGAATTTGTCAATCTACGACTTGTAATATAACGTTATAGTATGATATAGTATGTTACAGTAACAATGATGAAAGAGCGGTGGATTTTATGCAAGCTGAAAGAGAAGAGTTCCTTGTATTGCTGTCGAAGAATATTTTTACAGCAGCCGAGGGAAAGCCGTTGGATGGATTCCTTGTGGTCAAGGGAAACCGCATTTGTGCAGTCGGTCCCCGCAGTAAAGCGGAAAGCTGGGTCAAACAAGCCAAGCGTGTGATCGACGTTGGCAAGCGGGTGGTCACTCCGGGCTTTGTGGACAACCATACCTTTTTTTCGGGTTATGTCCTGCGCAGCATAGGAGTCGATTTTACCGGAATCCGCTCCGATGTGGAAGGAATCGCCGCGATTAAGGAATATCGGAAAACCCGCCCGGCTGACAAACCGGTTTTCGGGCATTGCTGGGAAGCAGAGGGCTTCCAGTACAGCGGGGAGGATCTGCTCAGTAAGGAATTCCCGGATCTTCCGGTTGTGATCTTTACGTTTGACCGCGACACCTGCTGGATGAATCAGGCGGCGCGCGACAAATACGGCTTTACGCCGGAAGAATGCTACGCCGAAAAGCTCTACCGCATGATGCCCGAATATTTAACCGAGGAGGGCATCGAGCAGAAGTATCTGGACTACATCCAAATGCTGAACGAACGCGGCGTTACTACCATCAAGGAAATGAGCTTCGACACGTACTACGGCTTTACCGATGTGATGGAACGGCTGGAAAAGGATGACCGCCTGAATATGCGCGTCGCCTTTATGTCGCAGCCGGTCGGCGAAGGCATCAACATTGCCTACGGCGAAGCGATGCGTGAAAAATTCAAGGGGGATTTTGTCCGCTTTGAAGGGTTTAACCGCATGACCGACCGCGGGATCGCCCGCTTTTTGGGCGAGCTGATTGAGCCGTACGCCTCCAAGCCGGACACAACCTGCCTTGTGCCGGTGGAATGGGAACTGATTGAGAAGGAAACGCTGGAAGCGGACCGGCACGGTTTCCGTTTCTCCCTGCACTGCCAGGGCGACGGGGCTGTGCGGCATACGGTCGATCTGTATGAGAAATGCGAAAAGGTAAACGGCAGGCTCAAAAACCGTCACGCCATTACCGACCTGGAATACACCCATCCCGCCGATTTGGAGCGCATGGGCAGGCTGGGCGTGATTGCGGAGGTTTACCCGCAGATTCAGTCGCTGGATAAGAAGCAGGATATTATGGATATGATTGAGACCCAGCTTGGCGGGGACCGCGGCAAAAACTACTGGAACCGCCGCAAAATGTGGGACAGCGGCGTATGCGTAACCTGCGGCACAGACCTGCCGCTGCTGATTCCCGATATTCCGGAATCCATTTACTGCGCGGTCGGCGGGTACTTCAAGGATGGCGAAAGCTTCAACCGCCAGAATATGCTCACCGTTACCGAGCTTCTTACGGCGTGGACAAGGAACGGGCAGTACAATTGCTACAATGAGGACCGGCTCGGCACGCTGGAAGCCGGGAAGCTGGCGGATATTGCCGTTCTGGACGCGGATGTTTTCCACACCCCTGTTGAAAAGTTACGAGATGTGAAGGTTTGCCTTACGATTTCGGACGGACGCATTGTACACAATACATTAAGGTAAGGGGGATTTGTCGTGGCTCATTTAAGGCGGGAACAGGTAGCGGGCAAGAATACCCATTATGTCTATTATTCGCTGGACTATTTCCTCGACGCGCAGCAGCGGGCGGGCTTTAAAACCATTGAACTGCTGGGCGCCGCGCCGCATTTTTTAATTGACTACACCGGGTTTCAGGACACCGCCGAGGTACGTGAAAAATTGGAGAGCCGCGGCATGAAAATCGGCATTTTTACCCCGGAATGCGCGGCGTACCATTATCTTTTGTGCTCGCCTGACCCGGACTTCCACAAAAGGAGCATGCAGTACTTTCAGCAGGGCATAAAGGCCGCAGGGATGCTCGGGGCGAAAATTATGCTTATGAACTGCATTGGCGGCACCTGGGACGAAGCCCCCGGCGCCACCTACGAGCGCGCGGTGAAAAGCATGAAGGAGCTTGGCCCGGTGGCTGCAGAAAACAATGTGACAATTGCGGTAGAAACGGTTTGCCCGGAGGAATCGAAAATCATTACAACGCTTCCGGAACTGGAGCGGCTTTATAAAGATGTGGGCCACCCCAATGTAAAAATTGCGCTGGATACGGTTGCCATGGGGGTTGCGGGGGAAACGCCCCGCCAGTGGTTTGAAACCTTCGGCAAAGAGATCGTGCACTGCCATTTTGTTGACGGGAGGCCGTACGGTCACCTTGTCTGGGGCGACGGTCTTTACCCGATGGATCGCTACATTCAGGTGCTGAACGATTTTGGCTATGAGGGGTACCTCGGGCAGGAAATAACCGACGGGCAGTATTTTGCGGATCCTGCGTCGGCAGATTTGCGGAATTTCAAGGCTTTTGAACCGTATTTTATCGATTGAAAAGGGGGAGGACCGGTTTGGCAACGATTCGGCGTGAACAGGTAGCAGGTATGAATATCCACTATATTCATTATTCTTTGGATTATTTTCTTGATGCGCAGCAGCGCGCCGGCTTCAAAACCATTGAGCTTTGGTGCGCCGCGCCGCATTTCTGGCTGGATCATATGACGTACTCCGACACAAAAGCGGTCGGCAGAAAGATAAAAGATCGCGGTCTGAGCGTACAGGTGCTCACCCCGGAAAACTGTACCTATCCCTATCAGTTTGCCGCCAAGGAGCCTGCCCACAGGGAGCGCAGCTTTGGCTATTTTGCAAACGGAATCCGCGCGGCCGCGGAATTGGGGTGCCGGTTTATGGAGGTAAACTCCGGTTGGGGCTATTGGAACGAGGAAAAGGAAGAGGCGTGGAAGCGCTCGCGGGAAATGCTGTGCCGCCTGGCGGACGTCGCCGGCCGGGAGGGTGTTACGCTGGTCATGGAATCCCTTCGCCCCGAGGAATCCCAGCTTGTAATTAATTTGGAAAGCGCGAAGCGGATGTTCGACGAGGTAAACCACCCGAACTTTAAAGTGATGGTGGATACCTGCGCCATGGGGGTTGCGGGCGAAACGTTGGAGGACTGGTTTCAGGTGTTTGGGGACAACATTCAGCATATGCATTTTGTCGACGGCGAGCCGTACGGACACCTTGTCTGGGGCGACGGGAAGCACCACCTCGGCAAGTTTATCCAGACCCTGAACGATTACCATTATGAGTGCTATCTTGGGCAGGAAATTACGGACAGCCGTTATTTTGCGGACCCCGCCGCGCATGATCTGCGCAATATGCACAACTTTGAAAGATACATGGATTGATTCGAATTCTATATTAATACTATTGGAGGAAATGAAATGAACGCAAAAAATGTTATTGCAGATGTGTTAAAGGAGAAAGGCCGGATTAAGCAGGTGTACTGGGTAGCCTGCGGCGGCTCCTTAATCGATTTGTATCCGGCGCATTTTATGTTGAACGCGGAGTCCGAAACCGTGGAGTCCGGCTGGTACACCAGCAAGGAGTTCCTGGTTCTCCCCCCGAAAAAGCTCAGCAAAGACAGCCTTGTTGTCGCCTGCTCGCATTCGGGCAATACGAAGGAAACCGTGGAGGCCGCTGTTCTGGCAAAAGAGCGCGGCGCGGCGGTGATCACCCTGACCGATAAGGCCGGTTCCGCCTGCGACAAGCCCGATTTTATTTCCTGGGTGTATCCGTGGGGCGAAGGCGTTTCCGTAAGCGAAACCCCCGGCTGTATTTCACTTGCATTGGCAAGCGAGCTGCTTGCCGCGCAGGAGGGCTTCGCAAAGAACGATAAGGTAGGGGACGCGATTTCGAAGATGGACGAAATCATCAAGGGCGCTGTCGCCAAGGTGAACAGCGGAATGACGCAGGAATTTGCGGAAAAATACGGCGAGGAGCCTTTCTTCTATATCCTGGGCAGCGGTGCCGCTTTTTCACAGACCTATGGCTTTTCCATCTGCTCCCTTATGGAAATGCAGTGGAAGAACTGTGCGTACCTGCACTCCGGGGAATACTTCCATGGCCCGTTTGAGTGTACAGAAAACGGCGTGTTCTATTTCCTGCAAAAGTCAGCCGGAAAATGCCGCGTAATGGACCAGCGCGCCGAGGACTTCCTGAAAACCCATACGGACAAGCTGATGGTTCTGGATGCGCTGGAACTAGGTATGGACAAAATCAACCCGGAGGTGGTAGATTACTTCAACCCGATTCTGTTCTACGCGATGAACTGCGAATTCCGCGAGGCTTTGGCGAAGAAACACAACCATCCGGTGGACACCCGCCGCTACATGGGGATTGTGGCTTACTGATTTTAAAGAATCTGCCCGGGATTTGCCGCGCGAAATCCACAGGGCATTCCATAAACTATTACGCGCGGAGAAAAGGTGGTAAAAATGGCGGAATATAATGTTAAGGTTCTTGGCTTCGGCGACAATGTCGTCGATAAATATGAGCATATCAAAACGATGTACCCCGGCGGAAACGCCGTAAACTTTGCGGTTTACGCAAAAATGTTCGGCGCCCGGCGCAGCGCGTATATGGGCTATTTCGGCGACGACAAGGAAGCGGAGCATGTGATCGAATCCCTTCGGCAGGAGGGAATCGAAACGGTGAAATGCAAACAGCTTGTCGGTGAAAACGGCTGTGCCCGCGTTACCGTTATCAACAATGACCGCGTGTTCTTAGGTTCCAACGAGGGCGGTATCCGTGGAGAAACGCTGTATGTGCTCGACCGCTTCGACCTGGAATACATCCGGGGGTTCGACTTGGTGCACAGCGGAAATTACTGCTTCACCGAGCGTCAGCTCCATAAAATTAAAGAGGCGGGGGTTCCGCTCTCCTTCGATTTTTCGGATGACTCTACGCCGGAATACTATGCGCAGGTTGCCCCGTTGGTGGATTATGCGTTCATGTCCTGCAGCGAAATGTCTGAGGAAGCCATTCAGGAGCATTTGAAAAAGGTGACCGGCTACGGCGTGAAAATCGCGGTTGCCAGCCGCGGCTCCGAAGGCTGTATTGCATACGACGGAAGCCGCTTCTATGTGCAGCGTGCCCTTCCCGTAGAGAAAATGGTTGACACAATGGGCGCGGGCGACAGCCTGCTCACCTCCTTCCTTGTCAGCTATATGGAAAAGGTGAAAGAGGGAAAAGCAGGCCAAGATGCGATCGCGGAGTGCCTTGAAAAAGCCGCCGGATTTGCTTCCAAGGTTTGCGGCATGGCCGGAGCATGGGGCCATGGGAAAAAATACGAATAAACCGGCAAGAAAGACGAAATTGGCTTGCCAGTTTTAAGGAAGATGCAGAGAAGGCCGGCATCCTGTCCAAAAGGATGCCGGCCTTTGTGCGGGCAAAAAATTCTGACGGTGTGCCTTGCGGGTTCGAAAAGAGCCCGGCAGGGGAATAAATTTTACAAAGAGTATAGAAGCTGTCGCACTTTGCAAATAGCAAAATAGAAAGCTCACAAAAGGATCCCCCGGCACAAGTTGCCGGGGGACTTTTGCGAATGGAGGAAATCTTCCGTGTTTTCTGTTTTATACCTTGTGGGGCGTGTTAAATCTATACTCGGAAAGAGTCTGGACGCGCTTTCCGTCCGCCTGGAATTTTTCCAGCATTTTTTGTTTCAGCAGAGCGCTTGCCGTTTCTTCGCGGTCTTCGCCCCAGTCGAGGATGCGGGGGATTTCTTTCTTACTAAAAAAACGCTGCATGAATTTGCGCGCCAGAACCAGCAGAATCCGAACGAGGGCTGTGGCCGCAACCACGAAGGAAAGGATTCCCCAGATGTTGGAAAATCCATTTTGGGCTACCTTAAACCAGAGCAGCTCCAAAAAAAGATACAGGCCCAGCCCGGAAAAATCACCGCTCAGTTTTTTATTGACACAGCCCGCACAAACATAATCGCTGTAAAGGCAGTCGTCGAATACCAAGCGTCCGGTGTCCGGCTGTTCGGCGCAGGGGGTTCCCACATGGATTTTTCCTTTGTTTTCGGTTTCTTTTCCGCAAATTACGCAATATCCCATTTTTATACCTCATCGTTCTTTTTCGGTGGAAGTTCCTCAATGAAACGGAGATGTACAAGCGCATGGTAAACGCCTTCCTCCCGGATGGTTCCGGTCACCATGGCGGCAATATCCGCAAGCGCCCGCGGGGCGTTTCCCATGGCGACGGCGATTCCTACGTTTTGGAACATGGCGCAGTCGTTCAGGCTGTCCCCGAAGGCGACCGCGTTCTTGGGCTGCGCGTGGTAATGCTCGAGAACCCGCGCAATGGCGGAGCCCTTGTCGCGCCCCTTGCGGACGCATTCGCAGAAAGTTCCGTTTTCATTGGGATAAAGGTCGTAATACCGTTCCAGAAAGCCTTTTATGGGGTCCAACTCTGCGGCGCTTGCCACATGCAGGGTGAATTTTTCAATATCCTGCGTGGTTTCCAGTTGCTCCATACGGCAGATGGCTGGCAAGGGGTTTTCCCAGCACAGCGGAACCCCGCCTTTTACAATATACATCTGATCCGTACCTTCCAAAACGCCGGAGATGTTGTGCGAAAGCATTCTGGATACCGTTTCCCGAAGCAGAATAGGGGGAATGGAGTGTTGGAACAGGGTTTTCTCTTTCAGGGTAATATTGGCGCCGGCGCCGGAAATAATCCCGTGAAAACCGATCGATGTAATCGCGGGATACACGTCGCACAGGGTGCGCCCGGTGCAGACAAAGATGCGGTGCCCCTGAAGGCGAAGCTGCCGCAGGGCATATTTGGTCATGATCGAGGGGGCGCGGTCGTTTTCCGCGATAGTGCCGTCAATATCAAAGAAGAAATATTTTTTCGGAATCGGTATCACTTCCTTTATCTTTATAAGGAATGCATCAGCTCTTTCGTTGAAATATACAGAGCATCAAAAATTTTGCGGTGCTTTTGGTAAACCGCATGGTTTTCCATGTTCGGGTGGATTTCCATAGCAGGCTTGACCACAGCTTCAAGCTCGCCCCAGCTTTGGTAGGCACCTACAGCGAGGGCCGCCATAATGGCGTCGCCGTATGAAGCGCCGAAGGTGATGCTGGATGTGCAGACCGTTCTGCCGAGGATGTCCGCCACGATTTGCAGCCAGACCGGATTTTTGGTTCCGCCGCCGACCGCCATGATCTTTTTGACGGGTAGGTTGTTTTCCTCTAAAATATCAAAATGCTGAGCGATGGAGTAGCCGATGCCTTCCAGCGCGGATTTGTACAGGTGCGACCGGGTGTGACCCAGGTTAAGCCCGAAGAACATCCCCTTTGCGAACGGGTCGTTCAGGGGCGTCCGTTCCCCCGCAAAATAGGGGAGGGTGATCAGCCCGTCGCTGCCCGCGGGTATTTTCTCAATATCTTTTGCCATTGCGGCGAATGCGTTCTCGCCGCCTGCCGCCTGCGCCGCAGCCAGGTCGGAATACAGGTTGTCGCGGAACCATTTCGTCAGGGTGCCCGCAGTATTGGTTCCGGCGCAGACGCTGTACGTGCCCGGGATGATAAAGGTGCCCGGCCAGACCCGGTTGTCCTGGATCAGCTTATCCGCAAGATAAACAAAATAGCAGGAGGAACCGAGCTGAACCATAATATCCCCCGGCTGGAACACCCCGGTGCTAATCGCCTCCGCGCCGGAGTCCCCGGTGCCGACCAGCACGCTGGTGCCTTCCTGCAGGCCGGTTTCGGCCGCCGCCTGCGCGGTGATGCCGCCGGCAATCTCGGTTGCCGTCATAACTTCCGCCAGCTGGGATGGCTTGCAGAACATGCCGCACATCGCTTCGTTTACTGTATCGTTTTTCAGGTCGTAAAGCGGGGCGAAGTCCTCCGCAAGATATTTGTCGATGCAGTACCGCCCAGTCAGCTTTGCCGTGATATAGGACGAGGCGGTCAGGAATTTATACGTTTTCGCGTAAACATGGGGAAGATTATTTTTAATCCACAGGATTTTCGGGGAAATATCGGAGGAGCATATCGGGTGGCCGAAAACAGTTTCCGCGTTCTCCCCATAGTACTCGTTCAGGTAATCGATTTCCTTGTGGCTTCTGGAATCGATGCCGTACAAAATCGCTTTGCACAAAGGCTTGCAGTTTTCGTCCACGGGTAGGCAGTCGCACCCTAGCGCGCTGATCCCAAGGCAGGCGATTTTGGAGGGCGAAATCCCCGATTCCTCCAGAAGTGCGCGGCTTACGCTGCAAACATCGCCCCACCAGACCTTTTCCGCGTCGTGTTCAAAATAGTTTGGCTGAGGGTTTTCAATATCGTGTGTTTTCGACTGGTATGCAACCACTTTGCAGTTCTCGTCAATCAGCACGCCCTTTGTCTCGTTGGTGCCCACGTCAATTCCCATGAAAAATTGAGAGCTCATTTTCATCCTCTTTTCTATTCTAAGCCGTTCCGGAACGCACGTACTTTTTCCATGAATTCAGAAACGCGGTTTACGTCAATTTTTCCATCAAATTTCCCGTTTTCCTTGAATGTCGTGCCGACATAGGAGCCGTCCGCAATACGCAGCACGGATTCTACGTTGGAAAGATTGCACCCCGTTCCGCAGAATACCGGAGTTTCGCCCGCGGCGGCCTTTATCTCTGCAAGCAAAGACGTTTCGGGACCGCTTCCTGCCATTCCGCCCGCAACCACAAGGCAGTCCGGCGCGCAGTTGAAGATCATGGTTTTTGTAATGCTGGCAAGATCCCTGTCGTTTAAATAGACTTCGCCCTCTCCGTTAATAAAATACGTCAGGCGCAGTTTGTCCAGCCGGAGCGCGCTTTTCAGCCGTATCGTTTCGCCGATGTCGCGGTCAATCACGCCAAGGTCGCCCACCCAACCGCCGGTGAACATACAGCGAGTAAACTGGGCGTCCGTTGCGGCGCAAAGCTCGATGGTTGCATCGGGGTCGTAAATCGCTTCCGCGCCGTAGGGGATCCGGAAATCGTCCGAAAGCGCGCCAATCACCCTCCCCATTGCCGCCAGCGTGACGGCGGAAACCTTTTTCTGGTACGGCAAGCTGAATTCATTGGTGATAAGAACGCCGTCCACGCCGCCGTCCTGCAGGGCCTTTAAATCCGACCGGGCCTGTTGGATAACCTTATCCATTGAGCTGTTGTTTATGTAGAACGAAGGATCACCGGGAAGTGCCCTTAAATGCAGCAGCCCGATAATCGGCTTTTCTGTATGGAATAGATCCTTTATCCAGGACATTTTTGTACCTCCAAGTTATCAAACGGTATGACGTAATAATACGACATATTCAATGCCAAGAAAATTGCTCATCCTGCGGAAAGCAAAACGAGCATACGAACGACAATTATACCTACTATTCTACGATTACAATCATACTATAACATATGCTAATGGGGAATACAATTATAAATTTTGTACAATTTATCAGTTTGATTTAATCTATTGTAACGAAATTTAGACTTTCTATCCACTTTTTCAGGGGATAATTTTCTTAATGAATTAAAAATCTATTGTAAAGAAACGAAATATGTAATATAATAAATATAAGTTGAATTAGAACGTTATTTTATTGAAAAAGGTTTGAAAGGACAAATTCTATGGGTCTTTCTTTAAATATGGAGTCACAAACTCCCCTGTATCAGCAGCTAATGGAGGAAATAAAGCGAAAAATTGACATCGGCGAATTCCGCTACGGCGATAAGATTCCCAGCGAGCCGGAGTTTATGAATATGTATTCCATCAGCCGGATTACCGTGCGCAAGGCGGTGGAGGAGCTTGTTACGGAAGGCTACCTTGTGAAAAAGCAGGGGAAGGGTACTTTTGTAAACAAGCCAAAGCTCAAGCGTAAAATCGAAAATGTTTTGAGCTTTAAAAACGCCTGCATTGCCTGTGGCATGAAACCTTCCCACACCCTGGTGGACCGGAAGATCATTAACCCCGGTGTGGATGAAAAGAATTTTTTAAACCATGGAAGCAACGATAAAATTATATTTACGCAGAGGGTGCTGTCGGCGGACGGCGACCCCATTATGCTCGAAAACAATTATTTCCCCATTAAGGGCTTTGAATTTTTACTGGAAGAAAAGCTCGACAGCTCTTTGTATACGCTTTTGAACAGCAAGGGGATTTATCCCGCGGGTTCGGAAACCTGTACGCTGGAGCTGGTGCGCGCGACCGCTTATACAGCTAAGCTGCTCCATGTTTCGCTTGGCGAGCCACTTTTTTACATGATTGCCAACATTACGGATAGCAATAACCGCCCGGTGCATATTGGAAGGCAGTATATTGTCGGTAGCCGGTATATATTCAATCTTCCTTGATCTATACAAATACATACGATGGCAGCATCCCTTGCAGCATCTCTTCAAGGGATGCTGCTTTTTTCTTATAAATAAAAACGCCCGGCTGCGGACTCAAAAAGGCGTATTGAAAGGAAAAATCAAAAAATTCCTCAGGTTATTCTTGTGCGGAAACACAACTGAAAAATATGACGAAAAAATGAACAAATTTTTTAAGGAATCCACAAATCTGTTAAATACTATTGACAATGGGTGTGAAAATTGCTAATCTCTATATGACGATGTATTACGACATATGACATGCTAATACGATTACAGCAAGCCTTTGTAAGCACAGCGGAATGATATTAAGGAGGAGAACTATGTCTACTGGAACTTCAGCTTTATTAAAAAAGAAAAAATTCACGCTGCCCCACGTTTACACAATTGCCTTTCTGCTTATTGTTTTTGTTGCCATCCTCACCTGGTTCGTACCCAGCGGCGAATTTGACCGAAAGGAAATTGAAACGGCGGCAGGAACCCGGTCGGTAGCCATCGCCGGAACATACCACCTCGTTCCAAAGGTGGACGAGGACGGAACCGACCATCGTCAAGACATTGCGGACATTCTTCAGGCGCCGACCAAAGGAATTCAAGCGGCTTCCGATGTTGTGGCGTTTGTCCTTCTGATTGGCGGCACATTCCAGATCATCAACACGACGGGCGCAATTAACGCCGGCATGAAACGCGTTGTAAAAAAGCTGCGCGGCAAAGCATCTTTGATTATTCCGATTTCCATGATTCTTTTCGGGCTTGGCGGTACGTCGTTTGGCATGTCCGAGGAAGCGCTTCCGTTCTACGCGATCTTTATGCCGATCATCATGGGGATGGGGTACGACTCCATGACGGCGTTCATGATCGTTTTCCTGGGGCCGCAATTAGGATACTGCGCCTCCACTACGAACCCCTTCAACGTATTGATTGCGCAGGGAATCGCGGGCATCTCCGGAAATCCGCAGTTGGGCTTCCGCTTTATCCAGTGGATTATTTTCATGGCGATGGGTATTGTTTTCGTCATGATGTATGCAAAGAAAGTAAAAAACAATCCGGAAAGCTCCATTACCTACCATGACGATATCGCGAAGCGCGAAGAATTCCTTGTGAACGCTCAGGAAGAGGACAGCGAATTCACGCTAAGGCAAAAGCTCGTCCTCCTTGCCTTCACCCTTGGCATGGGGCTCATCATTTTCGGCCTAGTCAAGTTCGGGTGGTATATGGATGAAATCTCCATGGTCTTCCTTGGAATAGGGCTGGCTTCCGGTATTCTCGGCGGGTTGAAGGAAAAAGAAATTGCGGAACAGTTTGTAATTGGCTTGAAAGATTTTGCATATGCCGCCGTTATTATTGGCGTTGCCCGTGGAATCCTTTCCGTTGCGGAAAACGGCCTGATTATCGACACAATCCTGAATGCTCTGGCCACTTCCCTGCAGGGTGTTCCGACCGTCATCTTCACAACAATGATGTATTTCGCACAGAGCCTGATCGCCCTGTTAATCCCCTCTTCTTCCGGACAGGCTGCCCTTACCATTCCGGTTATGGCGCCGCTTACCAGACTGATGGGCGTTAACCCGGAAGCCTCTGTAACCTGCCTCCAGTATGCAAACCAGTGCATCAATACCATCAGTCCCACCGCCGGTATGACGGTTGCAGGGCTTGCGGTTTGCAAAATTTCTTTCCAACAGTGGTGGAAAACCTGCTGGAAGCTGTTCATTGTCATGACGGTTCTTGGTATTGCCTTTACCGCGATTTCCGGTATGCTTCCTGCTTAATCCAATCCCATTGGCACTGGGGATATCCGGTATTGTACTGAACAGAAAACAACATTCCCCGATTTCGATACAGGTTTTGCCGGCGCCATAAACATGGCGCCGGTCGCGTTTTTCACCCAATAACAGGAATTATTTGATAAAAGATAGGAGTTTATTATGAAATTCAAAAAAAGAATTGCGGCGACGCTTGTGAGTGTGCTTCTGACGGCGGGGCTGATAACCACGGCCGGCTGCACGAAGTCCGAAACAGCGGCGCCGGCCTCAAACGCAACAAAAAAAGTACTGCGGGTTGGCATGGAATGTAACTACGCCCCCTACAACTGGACGCAGGCGGACAACTCTAACGGTGCGGTCCCCATTGCCAACAGCGGCGGCGAATACACCAACGGGTACGACGTGATGATGGCGAAGAAAATCGCCGACGCAATCGGCTATGAACTGCAGATTGTGAAAACAGAGTGGGACGGCCTTGCGCCGGGCGTGGTTTCCGGCAAGCTGGACGCGGTTATCGCCGGCATGAGCATTACCGAAGAGCGCAAGAAAACCGTTGATTTCACCGACCCGTACTATAAGGCAACCATCTACGCGCTGGTCCGCTCCGACAGCAAATATGTTTCCGCAAAAAGCGTGGCGGATTTAAAGGGAGCTTCCTGTACCTCCCAGCAGAATACCGTCTGGTACGATATGCTAAGGCAGATTCCGGACGCGAAGATTCAGCCGGCCATGAAAAATGTTCCTTCGCTAATCGTCGCCCTCTCTTCCGGTAAAACCGATGTTTTTGTAACGGACAAGCCGACCGCAATGGGTGCCGTGTATGCCAACAAAAAGCTGGTGATGCTCGACTTTTCGGGCGAAAACGGCTTTCAGGCTTCCGATGAGGATGTGAACCTCGGCATTGCGGTGTCCAAGTCGAACCCCGAACTGAAGGCCGCCATCAACAAGGCCCTTTCCGCCATCAGCGAGACGGACCGCGACAAAATCATGCAGGATGCGATTGCCAAACAGCCTTTGGCGCAATAACGCGAAAATACAGGAAGTGAGTTGTCAGTTATGAATCTCCCCGGCGACGCCGATTTTTTCGGCTGGGTTCTCTATATTGCAAAACATTACGGCGTAATTTTCCTAAACGGCGCGGGCGTAACGTTCCTGCTGGCGCTGGTCGGCACGCTGATTGGCTGCGTCATCGGCCTTCTGGTCGGCGTGTTGCGCACGCTCCCCGTCCGCAGGGACGCAAACACGTTTGTAAAAACCCTGCACAGGCTGCTCCAGTTCATTTTGGCCGCCTACATCGAAGTTTTCCGCGGCACCCCGATGATTGTGCAGGCAATGGTGCTGTACTACGGTTCCATGCAGGTGTTTAAAGTAGATATGACGCCCCTCTTCGCGGGCTTCTTCGTTGTTTCCATCAATACCGGCGCGTATATGGCGGAAACCGTCCGAGGTGGGATTGGCTCGATCGATATCGGCCAGACGGAAGGTGCTATGGCTATCGGGATGTCTCACTGGCAGACGATGCTGTACGTCATCTTGCCGCAGACCCTGCGCAACATCCTCCCACAGATTGGAAACAACCTCATCATCAATATCAAGGATACATCCGTTCTTAATGTCATTTCCGTAACGGAGCTGTACTTTTCCGGGAACTCCGCGGCCGGCGCCTTTATGCGCTACTTTGAAGTGTTCTTCATCATTTGTGTGATCTACTTTATCATGACCTTTACATGCTCGCGCCTGCTTCTCTGGATCGAGCATAAAATTGATGGTTCCAGCTATTACTCGCTCGTAAAGAGCGACATGATGGCCGACCCTTCGGGTCATAATCCTGTCCAAATGGGAGGAGGGAAAACATGGACGAACTGAAATCCCCCATTCTGCAGGTTCGGCATCTGAGCAAGAGATTCGGGGACAATGTGGTGCTTCGGGACATCAACTTTGAAACCCGGCACGGCAATGTAATCTGTATTATCGGTGCTTCCGGCTCGGGAAAATCCACGCTGCTGCGCTGCATTAATATGCTGGAAACCCCAACCTCCGGCCAGATTTTGTTCCACGGGCAGGATATTACCGGGAAGGGGATAAACATCAACGCCTACCGCGCCAAGGTGGGCATGGTGTTCCAGTCCTTTAACCTGTTCAACAATATGACCGTTCTGGGAAACTGCATGGCGGGCGTTACGAAGGTTCTGAAAAAGGATAAGAAAACGGCGGAGGAAACCGCGATGGAATACCTTTCCAAGGTTGGCATGGCGGAATATATCAACGCAAAGCCGCATCAGCTTTCCGGTGGGCAGAAGCAGCGGGTGGCGATCGCCCGCGCGCTGGCGATGGAACCCGAGATGCTTCTGTTCGACGAACCGACCAGCGCGCTGGATCCGCAGATGGTGGGCGAGGTGCTGGAGGTTATGCGCAGCTTGGCGAAGGAGGGCATGACCATGGTGATCGTTACCCATGAGATGGCCTTTGCGCGTGACGTTTCGTCCCGGGTGGTCTTTATGAAAGACGGCGTTGTCGCCGAGGAAGGCGAACCGGCAGAACTTTTCGAAAACCCAAAGCAGGAAGCCACCAAGGACTTTTTGGCGAGATTCCGGAATAAGTAATGTAAAGGATCTATTAAAATAAAAAACGGAGTTTCTGTTCGAAACAGAGCTCCGTCTTTTTCCTTTGTGCGGCTGTTAATAAGCCAAGCCGCCGTTATTCCCTTTTAACAATCGTGGCGCAGCCCATGCCGCCGACACAAAGGGCGGCAAGCCCCTTTTTCGCACCGCGCTTTTCCATGGTATGCAGCAGGGTGACCAGGATGCGGCAGCCGGAAGCGCCCACCGGGTGGCCAAGGGCAATTGCGCTGCCATTCACGTTGATTTTGTTTGTGTCCAGGCCCAGTTCCTTTATCACAGCAAAGCTCTGGGCGGCGAAGGCTTCGTTGGTTTTGAACAGGTTGAAGTCCTCCGGCTTCATGCCGGTTTCCCCAGCACTTTTTTCACGGCCGCCACGGGGACGATTTCCATGATGGACGGCTTAACGCCGCCAAGCGCGCCCACTACCCAAGGCCGCCATGGACTCAACGCCAAGCTTCTTTGCTTTTCAGAAAAAAGTGCTGTTCCAAAGAACAGCGCTTTTTCTTAATTTATTCGGTTTGGAATTTACACAATTCGAGCGGGTTTGCGCCGCTTTGCGTGTTGTTATTTCAGTACCGAAACCTGATAGCCCACAGAATATTCTTTCCCGGCTGGGAGTACAATCCGGTAGGGCTTATCCTCAAAATTGCCGCTTTCATCTGTAAGCGCCGGAAGCCCGTTCCACGGCTCAAGGCAGACGAACGGCGCCTGCTTTTTTGGCGGCGTCCACAGCACTAGGACTTGGAAACCGTTAAAGTCAAGCTCAACGCCGGTCCCGTCGCTTTTCTTTACAAGTCGGACCTTGCGACTCTTGAGATCCTTTGCAATGAGCGCGTCAACGTCAAAATCGCTGTAGAGAAGGGGGAAGGTGTACGATTCAATGCGCTTGCTGAATTTATAATCCTCGCTGAACAGGCTGTTTTCGTCCGTATAATAAAGGTCGGTATTCTCCGCTTTCTCAAATTTCAGCTCGTAGTCCTCGATCGAGCCGTCCACGCAAAAGCCGGGGTGCCCGCCGATGCAGAACTGCATATCGCCGTTTCCTGTGTTTTTTACCGTATAAGTGGTCTTGTAGCCGGCTTCGGAAATTTCATGCGCGATGGTAAGCGCGAAGTCATACGGGTACTGCGCCCTTGTTACCTCGTTGGAAACCAGTGTGAAAACGGCCCTTGTGTCGGTGCACTCGGTCAGTTCAAACTGACTTTTGCGCGCAAATCCATGCTTTGCTGTTGCGGAGCAGACGGTTGAACCGAACTTCACTTTGTTGTCTTTCAGCGCGCTGACGAATGGAAAAAGAATGGGAGCGTGTCCGGTCCAATACTTTGGGTCGCCCGTCCAGACGTATTCCCTCCCGTTGTTTTTGTACGAGATTAATTCGCCTCCAAGCGTGTCAACGATTCCTTGCGCACATCCAAGTTGTAATGTTTTTTGCATTTTGAACGTTCCTCCGTTTTTATGATTTCAGATGGTAACAGTTACCTTTTCTATTATAGCGGGCGGTGGAAATGAAAATTGTTCGAAATTAACATTAAAAATATTTCTTTCTAAATAGAAAGTATCGCGTTCTTTTGTAGAAGCCCCAAAACCGCAAACGGAATTTCCCACTTCATCCTTTTTCGGGAATTGGCTCCGGCTGTTTTCAAGTAAATTTCATTTTCTAATGCACGCTTGCTGTTTTCGTGGTAAAATATATCCATATGCAAGTTTTGAAAATGCAGGTTATGCAATATCGATAATTTTTTCGGTCACATAGAAGCCGGACTAAGGTGTGTGGGTTTCGTGACTGGAATAAAATAAATGGAGGTAAGGCATATGTTTGAAAAAATGATCGAACTGCTGAAATCGAAACAGAGGAGCTTGGTTTTTACGGAAGGAACGGACGCGCGTATCCTCGAAGCGGCTCATCGTCTGCATAAGGAAAAAATCCTTCAGCCCATCCTTTTGGGCAACCCGGACGAAGTGCGGGCCGCAGGGGAAAAATGCGGTTTCCCTGTCGATGACGGAATCGAGATTATTGATCCGCTGAATTACAGCGATATGGAAGCAATGGTTTCGATGATGGCAGAGCTGAGAAAAGGGAAGGACGATGAAGCAGCCTGCCGTGCGGCGCTTCGGAAATCCAACTATTTCGGAACCATGCTTGTAAAAATGGGAAAAGCGGACGCGCTTTTGGGCGGGGCAACCTATTCCACCGCCGACACGGTCCGTCCGGCGCTCCAGATTATCAAGACCAAGCCCGGCAATAAGATCGTATCCAGCTGCTTTATTCTTCACCGCAGGAAAGATGATGCCGAGGAGCTTTACGCCATGGCGGACTGCGCCATCAATTTGGACCCGAACGAAGACCAGCTTGCCGAAATCGCGGTGGAAACGGCCAAAACGGCGAGAGTTTTCTCCATTGATCCCCGCGTCGCGCTGCTTTCTTACAGCACGCTTGGTTCCGGCAAGGGCGAATCCGTAGAAAAGATGCGCCGGGCGATGGACAAGCTCAAGGCGCTGAATCCGGACTTCCCGGTTGACGGCGAGCTTCAGTTTGACGCCGCTTTCTCCCCGGAGGTAGCGAAAACAAAGGCTTCCGGTTCTTTGGTTGCGGGCAAGGCGAACACGTTCATCTTCCCGAATATTGACGCCGGAAACATTGGCTATAAAATTGCCCAGCGCCTCGGCGGGTTTGAGGCTTATGGCCCGATTCTCCAAGGCCTGAACGCGCCGATCAACGACCTTTCAAGAGGCTGCAACGCGGATGAAGTTTACAAAATGTCGATCATCACAGCGGCGCTGATCTAAAATAATAAAGGAGAAAGAAAGAACCGCGCCTGCCGTTCGAAACGGCAGGCGCGGTTCTTTCTTTTGGGAAATATCTTATCTATCGGAGAACTCGCGTCTAGCTTTGTATCAGCTCGAAGCCCATCCCGTCCGTAATATAGTCAAGGTACGGCAGGGACGCTTCGTCGATCTGCCCGACAATGTTGACTTTCGGCTCAGGCTCCAAGTCCCTCCGAGCAATTTCCAGCTCGCCGGAATAGCGCAGATAGCCTTCGTTGCTAACGGAAATACTTCCCCGGATTCGGGGCTTTACAGCCTGCGCGGGGAACAATCTGCCTTGTGAAGCATAGGCTCTGGATTCTTGGGAGCGGATTACGTATTCGCTGGAATCCGGGCGGTCATGGTGGATTCGATTCGTAATGAAACGGTACGCAGGGTCAATATCGGCTTTCAGGCTGACATAGCCCTGTGACAATTTCCCGACGTTTTCCCACGCTTTGTCGCTGATGTCAATGTCTCCGACCATGCAGATATCCGTGTGGCAATCCTTTATCAGTTGAAGCATGCTGAGCAATACGTCGGCGCGGCGGTGTGCTTCCACGGTGGGAAGCCCCATCTTGAGCGGCCCGCGCAGTTCCTTATCCCCGGCAACAAAGGCCATGGTGGTCATTCCAAGCTGGCGGAGGTTATCGTTGATGCTTCGCGTTTTCGCAATGGATAGTCCCGTCAGCGGTTTCGGGTAAAAATTATGGCACGCGCTGAACCGGGTGAAGTCCGCATTCCGCTTCTGCAGTTCACGGATATCCTTCTCAAGGAGGGTGCTTGCGTTGAATACAATCTGAAAGCTTTTCGACAGGTCAATGATCTGCTCATACGTAAAGCCGTAGTCCACGCGCAAATGGGAAATCGAAGTCTGCTTCAACTCCTCAAAGCGCCGGTAGCCCAGTTTTTGCAATGTCCTCGGGCCAATATCCACAATCAGGGAAATGGAACAGCGCTTGCACAAATCCAGCAGCCTTTTTACCTCTTCCGCGTAATTTTCAACGCTTTCTTCGGGAATGTGCAGCGAAGTGAAGGCATAGCTCAGATTTGCCCGCTTTGCTTTTTCGATGATCTCTTTATTCTTTTCATAGCCTGTTCCAAGATAAAGGGAAATTCCAAATTGATTCATCCGTTTTTCTCCTGTTATTTTTCGTTCTCGCCGTAGACCTCGTTAATTCTGTTTTCATCCACACCGAAGAAATAGGTAAGAAGGAAGCCACCGGCGTAGGCTGCGACCATCGAAATGGCGTAAAACAGCTGCTGCCCCGGAACCACAATCAAAAGGCCGAACAGTCCGGACACACCCTGTGAAATGGTGCCGATGTGGAACAGCGAAGTGAGGATTCCGCCCAGACCGGCCCCAAGGCAGGCGGTGACAAACGGTTTGCCGAGCGGCAGGGTAACCGCATACATCATCGGCTCGCCAATGCCGAGGATACCAACCGGCAACGAATCCCTTGTCAGCCTCTTCAGCTTCTTGTTTTTGGTTTTCAAAAACAGGGCAAAGCCCGCGCCAACCTGGCCGCCTCCCGCCATCATCAGGATGGGAAGAAGGTAGTTTACGCCCTGGGTTGGTCCATCGGGGTTGTTGAGCATGACGTGAATCGGGGTTAACGCCTGATGCAGGCCGACCGCCACGAGCGGCAGGAAGCCTGCGGAAAGGATATAGCCGCCCACAACGCCTAAGGAAGTATAGAAGAAGTTCAACAGCCAGTAGATTCCGCTGGTAAAGAGCGCGCCGAGCGGCTGAAGCACAATCAGCGCAATCAGGCTGCCGAAGATAACCGTAAGCAGAGGGGTGAAGAACGTATCGAGGATGTTGGGCATCCATTTGCGGATCCATCTTTCCAGATAGGCAAAGAAAATTCCGGCAAACAGCGCGGCCAGCAAGCCGCCCGCGCCCGGGTTGAATACTTTTCCCGTTAACGGAAGAAGAACGTCCGCATCGTGAAACTTCGTCAGCAGGGGCATGGATGTGTTGGCAATGGACATTGCGCCTGCAAGAGCGCCTAAAACCGGCGAACCTTTGAATTCCTTGGCAGCGTTCATTCCTACCAGAAGGGGCAGGTAGAGGAACAGCGCCCAGCCCATGGTGCGGATACATTCATACCACCACAGGCCGCTCAGCGCGCCGCCGGAGGAAACATTGATGACATTGCATATGCCGTTGATTAGGCCCGCCGCAATAATGCCGGGCAGAAGGGGGATGAATATGTTTGCAATCCGCTTAAGGAACTGCTGAACGGGTCCGTTATGTTTTTCTTTATTGATCGCCTTGTTTTGCTGCGCAAGGTTTTGCGCGCTTTCTTCGGCCTCTTCGGAGCCAAGGGCAAGGCCGGTAAGCTGGGAAAACGCCGCGCCTACCTTGTTTACGGTTCCCGGCCCGAACACGATTTGAATTGTGTCTGATTCAACCACGCCCAGAACGCCGTCAATCTTTTTTATGGCCGAAATATCCACTTTGGCTGGGTCGATAATTCCCACGCGAAGCCGCGTCATGCAGGTGGCGTTGGCGCGGACATTTGCCTTCCCTCCAATGGCCGACAGGACATCTTGTGCTGTCTTTCGATAATCCATAGTACACATACCTCTCTTTCATAAAATCAGGGCGCCGCAAAAGAACCGTTTCCTGCTTCTTCCCGCAAGGGGAGAATCCAGGTTTTCTTCTCCAATATGCCCTTCCGTTGCTTCGACTACATTTATTATACATTTTCGAATTTATAAGTCAATAATATTTTTAAATAATGTATATATTTAATGAAATTTTATTTTACATTTTATTTAGAATCCAAATGGATTTTTTTGATTTAGAAATAATTTTATTCTTTGTTGCCTATTTAATTTCATGTTTATTAAAATTTTATGGATATTTTGTAATAAGCAACATTCGTAGAATATAGTGAATATATAAAATATAAGAAATTATATTTACTATTTTTTCAACTATCGTTGAATTTATATTTTAATATTGCTATAATAAAAACGGCCTTTTCATTGAATGATTTTAATACTGTCAAAAAGGAATAAGGGGAAATGTGGAATGTCACTGAATTTAAATGAATTGGATACGGAAAGCGTGAATCCGAAAAGCAAAAATATCGATACGATGGATACGATGGGTATTCTGAATATCATTAACGAGGAAGATAAAACCGTAGCGTACGCCGTGGAAAAAACGTTACCGGATATCGCTTTGCTGATTGACGCCGTTTACCCCCGCATGCTTAAGGGCGGGCGGGTGATCTATATCGGGGCCGGTACCTCCGGCCGGCTTGGCGTGCTGGACGCCAGCGAATGCCCGCCAACTTACGGCGTGGACGCTTCCCTAATACAGGGCATGATTGCGGGCGGCTTTGGCGCGCTGCTGAAAGCAAAGGAGGGCGCGGAGGACGACCCTGCCTTAGCCCGGCTTGACCTTGAGAAAATTTTGCTCACAGCGGATGATACGGTAATCGGCCTTGCCGCGAGCGGGCGCACCCCCTATGTCATAGGCGGACTGGATTATGCGAATGAAGTCGGCGCTTACACCGGCGCGATCAGCTGTGTGAACCATGCGGAAATCTCCAGGCACGCAAAGGCAAAAATTGAAGCGGTCGTCGGGCCGGAGGTCATCACCGGTTCTACCCGGATGAAAGCGGGGACGGCGCAAAAGATGATTTTAAATATGATTTCCACTTCCCTTATGATCAAGTACGGGAAAGTGTACGGAAATTTAATGGTGGACGTGCAGCCCACCAATGAAAAGCTTGTGGAGCGCGCGAAGCGCATCATCGCATCCAGCAGCGGATGCAGCTACGAAGATGCCGCAGGCTTTCTGGAGAAAAGCGGCTCCAATGTAAAAATTGCAATTTGTATGGCGCTAACTGGCCTTTCCCGCGAAAATTGTGATATAATTTTAAAAAGAAACCAGAACAATATTTCCAGAGCGATCCGCTCGCTGAAAGAGAGCTCCTCTGAAACCGTTCAAGCAAATGCAAAGTAGCGGAAAGGATTTTGCGCCATGAGCTGTGTTTACAAGATTCGTGAAGGAATGGCAAGCTATACCGATACGGAAAAAAAGCTTGCGGATTACATCTTGCAGCATGCAAGCCAGGTCACCTTAAATTCGGCACAGATACTGGGGGAGAAGGTCGGCGTTTCGGCTGCTGCGGTGATCCGTTTTGCCCATAAGCTCGGCTACAGCGGGTTTACGGCGATGAAGGTTGACCTTGCGCGGGATACTACGGATGACATCATGAATTTTGACGACATGATCAATGAGCACGATACGATGGCGATGGTGGTGAAAAAAGCGGAAAACTTGAATACAATGCTGCAGAATCAGGCTTATCGGCTTTTGAATATTGAGAGTCTGGAAAGGGCGGTCAACGTTTTATTGAACAGCCGGACAATCTATCTGTTCGGCGTCAGCGGCTCCGGGAATGTCTGTACGGACTTTATGGAAAAGTTGAGCAGAATCAACCGCCATGTTGTTTACCATAAGGATTTTCACGACCAGTTTGCGTCCGCAGCCCATATGACGCCCCAGGACGCCGCCCTTGCGGTAAGCTACAGCGGGAAAACGCACGAAGTAAATACAGCGATGCAGTTTGCAAAGGAATCCGGCGCGGCTACAATCGCGATTACACAATTCAAAAAGACCCCGCTGACTAAGCTGGCGGACGTCTTGCTGTATATTCCAACAACGGAGCGGGAATTGCGCCTTGGGGCGATTGCCTCCAGGAACGCTTCGCTGATTGTGACGGATCTTCTCTATCTCGGCATTGCGAAAAATGATATTGAGAAAACAAAGGAATCTTTGGTAAAAACAAAAGAGGTTGTAAAACGTTTGAAATAAAGAAATGCGCCACCGCGGATAGGCCTGCGGCGGCGCATTTTTCTGTCGCCATTGCTTCACTATGCGAAGGAATGGCGATTTGTACGGAATAAAATCCACCAGCTCTGCTGGTGGGTAAAAATCTTTAGCTATGGACAAAAATAAAACTCCCCGATATATTAAAGTTCAGGTCTGTCAACCTAACAAAAATATCGAGGAGGTCTTCAAGATGAAAGCGAGCAAAAATACATTTTTTGTATATCAGAGGATAAAAGGGAGCCAAACACTTACAAAGCTTCCGTAAAATTAAAATATTGTCTAACTTTTGGGGGCATTTTATTTACAGCCGAAAGTATAATCTATTGTCCAAAGCATTAAGGCCTAAGCAATGCTACTTAGTATGACTGCCGTTGAATTCACAATGTTAGGCAAACACAGTTCCATTGCATGGCTCAATCCGGCCTGAAGCGACAACTCAAACGGTTCAATCCCTATGATTAAAATAGTGAAAGCCCCTGTTGTCTTCAACAATGGAATGAGATGCTGATTATGCATGGATAGACCATTTTGTAAGCATGCCGAACATTCTTTCAGGTTAAATAGATGAATACTTCCCGGTTTGTATCCGGCGTATAAAGCGTCTACGATGACAATGCTCGACGCATGAATTTTTGATAAGCAATAATAAATATCGGACTCGGCAATTATGAATTCAAGGTGATCATCTTTATTCCGTTCCATTAGCCTTCGCACCACTTCGCATCCGACACCGTCGTCACAGTAAAGGCTGTTTCCTATTCCGACAACTGAAACATTATTCATGAAACCACCTGATAGACTTTTGTTTCATTACCCGGACATAAAACATGGGTTGCGCAGGAAACGCATGGGTCGAAGGAACGCAAAATACGCCCTATTTCGACCGGATTATAGGTATCGTGGATTGGAGTACCGATTAGAGATAATTCGGACGGTCCTTGTGTTTGCCCGTCACGCGTGGAAAAGTTCCAAACAGACGGCGTAATAATCTGATAAAAAGCAATTTTTCCTTCGTTTATTTTCATCCAATGGCCAAGAGCACCCCGAGTGGTATCGATCAGCCCCATTCCCTTCGCCCGCAGTGGCAGTTCATAACGGTTTTGCGTCTCTACGCCAGGTACAACCTGATCCAGTAAAACTGTCAGGATTTCTATGATTTTATGCGTTTCATAGACACGCGCAACAATCCTGTCCATAGCGGAAACATGATTTTCGTAACACCCGCATAAAATCTGACGCGCAAGTGGCCCTACTTCAAAAGGTTTTCCAAGGTATCGCGGCGCCTTGATCCAGGAATACGCTTTTTGTTTCTGCATATCCGGTTCCGAGACTGTTTCAAAAGGTTCATAACTGTCTTTTCCCGAATACCATGCGTAGTCGATGGATTCGGTTATGTTGCGTGCGTCAAACGGCTGTTTTACCCCATCCGTCATGATGCAAGGTTGAAGATAGAGCGTTCCAAGTGAATCATAACCTTGAAAGCAACCATAGCTTAGAAGATTCCCACATCCTCCGCCTAAATGGAAATAGTCCTGATAAGCGTTTGCGATTACCCCCATATCACTGACCATTTTGTTGTCAACAAAATCACGGATCACAGACAGCAGAGATTTCATATGGATTACGTCGTCCGTAGTCGGTCTGACGGTAACCCCGCCAATAAAAATGCCATGGTTATGAGGAGCTTTTCCACCAAGTACGGCCAGCATTTCATGGGTCTGCATACCGACTTTTAATGAGTCAAAATAGTGGTTTGAGATTGCTTCCGTCTGCTCCGGCGATAGACGGAAGTCATTGCCGACAGTATCAAATAGTGGAAATTTTTCCGGAAGCCGGACATAATCTGGAACAGTATATTGATAAAAATGCCGGATATGGTTCTGCAGAAATTCACAACCGTGGACAATATCCCGCAGGATCTTCCCCTGTTCGGAAGGGATAATACTAAGTGCATCTTCCAGAGCGAGAGAAGATGCCATGGAATGAGCTGCGGAACAGATTCCGCAAATGCGCTGAGTAAAATATACGGAGTCAAACGGGCTGCGGTTTAGAAGAATCTTCTCAAACCCACGAAATAGGAACCCACTATTCCGCGCATCCTCGATAACGCCGTTATTAATGGTCGCTTCTATCTGCAAAAATCCACTAATTCGCGTAAGGGGGTTAATTAAAATATGTTCCATATGTTTCCTCATTTTGTTGTGTCATAAGAAATGAATGGTTCCATTTTATCGGGAAATCCAAACTGTGCACAGCCAATACACGGTGTGCTGGCTCCAACAGGCCAATTCGTACGCCCGTTCCATTTACGGACCGGGCAGTCGATTCGGGTAACAGGCCCCCGGCAGCCCAGTTTGAACATACATCCTCCATCGCCGAGTTTCTGTGCAAAAACGCCGCGGTCAAACAGAGAACGGCGCTCGCAGCGGTCGTGAATGGTATGTGCGTAAAACATGACCGGCCGGTTCATTCGATCAAGTTCCGGTTCTCCATACAGCAGCAAATATGCAAGGGTTCCCACAAACCAGTCAGGGTGGCAGGGACATCCGGGCAGTTGAATCACTTTTCGCGTAAGTACGTCTTGTATTCCAACGCAATGCGCCGGGTTTGGAAAAGCTGAAGATATTCCCCCATGGGATGCACAGGCTCCCACCGCAATGACCGACTTAGCCCGCTCTCCAAGCATTTTCAAAGCAGCAAGGGCTGTCAGCGGCTTTCCATCCATTTGGCCGATAATATTATAATAACCATCATTTGCGGTCGCGACAGCACCCTCTACTGCCAGAATATATGGCGTCGCCACAACGCTTTTCAGTTTCTGCATGGCAGCGTTTCCCTCAGCGGCCATCAGGCTGTTGTTGTAGATAAAACGAATCATGTGGGTGATTAGGAAGGTAAAATTCGGCTGACTGCCATCCAGCAGGGAAATAATATTGCCAGAGCATCCGGTAAGTTCCAGCCAGACAAGATTGATATCCGGTTTACATGATACGGAAAACCGGTCCCGCACTTCCCTCATCAAACACTCTGTTAAATTTTCATAACCATTCATTCCACCATCGTCCCCACAATAGGCAAATTTTGTAAGATTGGATGTCCAGCATGGCATGACGCAAATTGTGTGGATAGATCATTCCCTGCTGTAAGGCCAAAATGGGTTGCAGCTCCCCATGCAGCATTGTTCGTCACGTCATAGACAGTACCGTTCACAGCGACATAGGCAGGCATGCCGTTTTTTCCGTTATACCTTGAGAGTTCTTCCTTAGTAAAAATTCTGTTGTTCTGAAAAGGCAGCGTCCTGACGGCATTGCTTTGCATTTTCAGCTCTGCACCCAAGTTGTTAATCAAATAGAGATCATAAATCTTACATCTTATATGGTCCAAAATATTGCTTTTGGTTATTTCGTCTGCCGTAACCTGCAAGAGGTTTACACTTGTACTGAAATCTTGGATTATTTTATTCATTTCATCACGGCGGTTCATTGCGATTCTCCTTTAAGGTTTATTCGGATTTGCTTTATTATATTCCACCGTAATTTCCTCTGTGTTTTCCCAGAGCTCTGAACTTTATGGATATCCAGTCAAATAATTTCGGCTGGCAGTTCTAGATAAAACTGCCAGCCGGAAAATCTTCACTATTTTTAAGAGTTTTAGTCAGTTTCTGTATTTTAATGAAATCGTCTGGAACCTCATTTTAACGGCTTATCTTACCTTTTGCAGTATCTTAACGATATCCTCAGTATTAAGAACCTTACCGTAAGAAACAATCTTTCCATCTATCACAAGGGCAGGCGTTGACATGACGCCATAGGCTGCGATTTGTGAGAAATCGGTCACATGGTCAATCGTCGTATCCATGCCGAGTTGTTCCAGCGCTGCTTTAGCAGCGGCTTCAAGCTGATTGCATTTTGCGCAGCCGCTTCCAAGCACTTTTACACTTGCGCCTTCGACTTTAGCGCTCTCAGCCTTGGCCATGCTTTTCGCATCGCAGTTTCCTCCGCAGCAGGAAGTCGTTTCTTTCTTTTTCTTTCCGAATAGTGACATATTCATTACGCTCCTTTATCAGTTGTTGTTATTGGTTAGCAGCAATTGCTCCCGCAGGAGTATGCTGATTTACTGGCTTTCCCCTCATAAAAAGTTTTCAGATTGTCCGGCAGTTTATAGTCGCCGCAGTAACAATCACTTGTTGTTCCGAATATGGTTTTCAGAATTGCCTCGGCAAGCATCTCATTGGGAGGCACTTCATAACTTTCCCCATTGTATTCAAATACCCGACAGTCAACATCAGCTCCGTTGATTTCGCTGCAGCATCCGCAACGGTTCTCTTTTACGAACCCGCAAATATCCTGACCGTTTACACGGATCGTCGGAGAGGAAAGAAATCTAAACCTCTCGGCGATCTTGTTATACTCGATATCAAAACCGGCAAGCTGCAGCGCGGGGTAAGCGTCGCCATTACTTCATCAAGCACAGTATCCGTTCCGATGCAGCGGTTACAGGTCTGCAAAATCAAGATCTTGTAACGCAGGTGCCGCACTCCGCGCATATCAGATAGTCAATAATAGGATACCATGTCTTTGCCATAACACTTTTCTCCTATATGATAAATCCTTGAATCGCGTTGAAAAAATAGCCTACAAGGATAATGCCTATGGTACAGATGCCGATGAACAGTGCCAGCAGCTTCGGTTTGACCGCCTTGCGGAGCATGATCATGGACGGAAGGGACAGCGTTGTGACAGCCATCATAAATGAAAGGATAGTACCAAGCTGTGCCCCCTTATATAATAGTGCCTCAGCAATCGGAATAGTACCGAAGATATCGGCATACATCGGGACCCCGATTAGGGTTGCCAGAACGACGCCAAAGGGATTTTTGCTTCCCAGCACGAGCGATACCCATTCTGCCGGAATCCAGTTGTGAATGACCGCGCCGATGCCTACACCGACCAGAATATAGGGAAACACCTTTTTGAAGGTGGAGAGCATTTGCTCTTTTGCATAAATCAGTCGGTCTTTTTTTGTCAGGTCTGGCGATTCGATGTCCACACTACCCGCTGACAGGATAAAGCTCTCAACATACCGCTCCATATGCAGTTTTTCAATAATCGTGCCTCCGACGACTGCGACGATCAGCCCAACAATAACATAAATAATTGCTACTCTTGCACCGAAAATGCTCATCAACAGAAGCAACGATCCGAGATCCACCATTGGGGAAGAAATCAGGAACGAAAACGTCACACCAACAGGAAGCCCTGCGGATGTAAACCCAATGAATAGTGGTATAGAGGAACAGGAACAGAACGGCGTCACCGTGCCAAGGAGCGCCGAAATGCAGTTTGCCCAGACACCGTGGAAACGACCGAGAATCCGTTTGCTGCGCTCCGGTGGGAAGTAACTTTGGATATAACTGATGAGAAAAATCAGCGAACACAGAAGTATCGTGATCTTAATCACATCGTATAAGAAAAACTCAATGCTTCCACCCAACCGCGCCGATGTATCAAGTCCAATAGCGGTCAGGCCACTTCGGATTAGGCCATCCAGCCATTTCATAGCAAGGATCTGGTATTGGAAAAAGTCCCAAATTAATTTTAGTATCTGCATGAGAGATAAACCTCACTTTCAATAACATCAAAAAAATTTGATGTATTCTGTTCTTAAAAAAGCCATCGTCAGGATGGCTTTTTAGATTTGCAACAAATTTTTTCTTCTGTAACCGCGTTGGGCGTTGTCAGTTTTTTTAATAGATTACCGGTATAGGCGCTTCCCTTTTCACTAATTTTGTAATGCGTCCATTTGCCTTCCTGCCGACTCTCCACAATACCCGATTCAACCAGAATCTTCATGTGATAGGAAAGCCCCGATTGCCCCAAGTCCAACTGTTCCGACAAAACGCAGGCGCATTTTTCCCCGTCGCGCAGAAGTTCAAGTATCCTAAGGCGTTTTTCGTCGCAAAATGCCTTGAACACTTTTGCCTGTTCTTCATATACGGTTGACAAGCTATCACCTCATATCAAAATTATTTGATATGTTATTAATATATACGTCAAATCAAGTTTTGTCAATATGAAATCAGGAAGTATTGACTGGAAATAATAACCCAATAGTAAGATTAAATCAGAGACTCCCTTAATAAACTCTCGTTTTCTTCAAATATCTTCGTTTTTTAGAGCATTTGATTTTATTGGGCTACTATTTTTCCAAACCAGCAGGCGAATAAAGCGAAAAAAAGGTTTAATCCTGCATTCATTCCACCCATCAGGTATTCGCCGTCGGAAAAGAATGAGACGGTTTCATAGCTGAAAGTGGAGAAAGTGGTAAGGCCGCCCATAATCCCTGTAGTTAAAAATATTCTGGCATTTGCAGAAATAGGCCAGATACTGGTGCTTGCTTCCATGATGAAGCCCATGGTGAAGCCGCCAAGGACATTTACAATAAGAGTTCCTATGGGAAAATCGCCAAAATATTTTGCTGTAGCGGTCGAAATGATGCAGCGGAGCGCGGTGCCAAGGAAGCCTCCCAAGCCAACTATTAAGATTCTACTGAGTTTCATAAGAAATATACCACCCTCAAGGCAAAAATATAAGCTTCTACCTTTTCTCAAAGTAGAAGCCGTTAGCATTGACTGCATTATGGTGAGCTTCATCACCAAATCGCTATATTATTATTATACAACTTTCATTGCTTTATAAATTTAATAAAAGATACGAAAACGAACCAAAAGGTAGAAAATTATTAATTTTTCGGTTTGATTTTGTGCATTTATTACAATTTGAGCAAAAGATCATCCACGCTTATTCGGGATTTTCACCATTTTTTGGATGCCCAGTATAACTACCGGAAGGATTACTGTTAAATGACAAATTGAAATATAAGGATTGTATTACTGATCAACACTAGATAAAATTGACAAACAATGAATTGCTATTTTTAATATTGAAGATTGCTTTCCCAAGTGCTATACTATGCAAGGGATGAAGCTCCCCTTTGGAAATGTCCAAATTGTTGCTGAGAACAGCTGATGGCTTCTACTAAATTGGTGAAGTCATCAGCTTTTTTACGCATGCATTTCCAAAGGGGAATTTTTTAGTTTGATAGCGGGTGGGTAAAATGGAAGATTTTATTAGACCGTTCAAGGAAAGCGACTGGAATAAAGTCCAAAAAATATATCATCAGGGAATTGATACGAATTTAGCGACATTTCAAACAATGTGTCCAACTTATGAAATATGGAACAAAACATATCTACAGAAATGCCGTTACATATATGAGCAAAACGGGAGAATTCTCGGTTGGATTGCGTTGTCGCCTGTTTCAAATGAAACTGCATATTCTGGTGTAGCTGAAGTTAGTGTCTACGTGGAAAACAAGTCAAAGCATCAAGGAATTGGAACATTGCTATTAGATAAAGTCATAAAAGAATCAGAAAAAGAAGGATTTTGGACGTTACAAGCGACAATAATGCATAATAATTATTCTTGCATTTTGTTGTTTCAAAAGTGTGGATTTCGGGAAGTCGGTTTTCGTAATAAAATAGCTCGTGATCGGTTTGGAACTTGGAGAAAGACAGTACTTATGGAAAAAAGAAGCAAATCAGATATGTTAAGCAACTGTTGCGATTCGAAACCAGTCTAACTACGTTTTCTCTGTTCACGTTTAAGATTATTTATAAAAGCAAGGAATACAGCAATAGAGAGTACTTCTATTATAACGGCATACAGAATTACATAAAGAACTGACCGCTCATATATAAAACCCATGGCTGAATTTCCAATTAACATTGCCATTCCATATATTGTGTTAAAATAACCAAAGGCTTTTCCTCTATCGGCAACAGGGGTAATATCAGATATTGCTGCTTTCATAACAGTTTCATGAATGCTCATTACACATCCCCACAATAAAATGCTGATGACAGCAAAAGCAGTTGAAGTAGAGAAGCCTAAAACTGATACAGCAATACTTAAAAGCGAAATAGATACGAGAACTTTTATTCCCATACGATCATAAAGCTTTCCGATAAAAACAGCAAGCAATCCATCAATTGCCATAGCAACTGCATATAATGTTGGAATTGCCGCTTGGTTTAATATTCTTTGAAATAAAAAGTGATAGGAAAGTATAGGAAAGCCGGCAAAGCCAAGAACACTAAAAAAAATGAACAGAGAATATAACCAATAATCAGCCGATACCTTCCTTTTTGAAGCTTGCGGTTTTTGATTTGCTGCCCCTCCGGACACGGTGATTGTTTCAAATTGCGACGGATTCGGATACTTATGCTTTGTATATAATACGACGGCAATCGTTAAAATTGCAGGAGCCCACATAATTTGAACCCCCTGCTTATACCCGCCAAAAGATGAAAGACATACCGTAAAAATAAGAGGCCCAATAATTGCGCCGATCTGGTCAAGAGCCTCACTAATACCAAAACCAAATCCAGATCCTATATGCTTTGTTGCATGTGAAATCATAGTATCTTTGCCGGGGCTGCGTACCGCTTTGCCAATTCGTTCAAGAATAATAAATAGTGCTGCAATTTCCCAATGCTCAGCCAAAGCCAGTAATGGAACTGAAATAAGCATAGCATAGCCTATAGTCGTCACAATCCAGCTATTACCGGTTTTATCAATAAAATATCCCGAAACAGCCCGGATTGCATATCCCAGGAATTCTCCAAAACCCGTTATAAGTCCAACTGCCACGGCATTGGCACCCAATACACCTAAATAGCTGCCATAGATACTACGCGCTCCTTCATAAGTAATATCCCCCAAGGCGCTGATTAATCCAAATAATAGAATAAATTCAAGTGCGAGATTTTTCTTTTTAGTTGTTTTATCCATATATTATTGTCTCCCAAATGCTGTTTCTTTTTTGCGCAGCAATTTCTTAGCATTGCCTAATCGGCAGCACATCTTTCTAATTTTGAAAAGCTTAAAAGAATTAAAGATATTATTGCACAAGCAGCTCCGAAATAAAAAGTTGCTGCCGGTGCAACTTTGTCCCATAGGAATCCGGCAATTAAATTTGCAGGTAAGGACATTAGTCCGAGAGAAGCATTAAAAAATCCGTATGCTGTGCCACGCTGATTATCAGGCACAATATGTGCAACTAACGCTTTTGCTATACCCTCTGTCGTCGCATAATAGAACCCGTAAAAGATATAAATGATCCAGATTTGCCATGCTTGATTTGCAAGAGCAAACCCGACATAGGCGATTGCGTAAATCAGCCACCCGGCTTGCATGACTTTAACCCGCCCGATTTTATCGGACAACGCACCTGCCGGTGTGGATAGGAGCGCATAGAATAGGTTAAACAGTGCATATACAACAGGAATTGCGATGACGCTGACACCTACATTTTGAGCACGTAAAATTAAATAGGAATCACTTGAATTTCCTAAAGTGAATATTAGCATTATAATCAGAAAATATAGGAATTTGCCTTTTAAGAGTGTCCAATTAAACTTACTCCCTTGGGGTGAATCCGGTTGAGACTTTTCTCTCACGAAAAAAACAATCAGCAAAAGGGTAATGGCTGAAATCAATCCGCCAATATAGAAAATAATTCTGTATCGCATAATATTTTTCGCAAGAAGCCATAAGAGACCGGCGGTAGCAAGTGGGCCAACAACAGAGCCAAATGTATCAAGTGTGCGCTGATAGCCAAAGGAAAATCCCATTTCCCCTTCTTTTGCGGATTGAGCAACAAGCGCGTCTCTTGGCGCATCCTTTATGCCCTTTCCTATACCGTCGGCAAAGCGGAGAACAAAAGCCTGCCATGCTGTAGAAGCAAAGCCGAACAAAAATCGACTGACTGCAGATAATAAATATCCAATAAATACGATTGCTTTACGCTTTTTTAGTTTATCCGACAAAAATCCAGACAAAATTTTGAAGATGCTTACGATTGTTGTAAGGCTACCTTCTACTAACCCTATCATCTCCTTGCTCATGCCAAGGACTGAGGAATAGAATACAGGCAGGATGGGCTGTATCATATCTTGCCCGAATCCTCCGAAGAAAGCTACCCATCCGAGAGTACGAACATTGTTTCTGTTTCGCTTCATGATGATACACTCCTTTTTTCTCCAACAAAAAAACTTCTATTATTTATAATAATAGAAGTCATTAACCCCAGAAATGGGGTATAAGGCGAACTTCATCGCCGTTATTCTAATTGCTTTAAGTTTAGTCATAAGACTGTGTTTTGTCAACTATAATTCAATGCTGCAAATACAATTGATAAAAGTTAGTATAATTCTTGCAGATGCTGATGCAAAGTGCTATACTACCCTTAAAGGGATGAAGCTCCCCTTCGGAATATCCGAATTGCTGATTACAGCTGATGGCTTCTACAAGATTGTAGAGGTTGTCAGCCTTTTTCATCGTCTAAGGGGGGGACTTATCAGATGGGAGGCACTGTCATGAGAAATATCCTTATCCCGATTGACGGAACGGAACGCAGCATGAAAGCGGTTGACTTGGTAAAGTCACTATACATGCCAAAAGACGTGAATATTGTACTGCTCATGGTTCGGGAAGATATTGCGTCAATGTTTTCTGCGAAAGAATTTGATAAGATAAAAAAGGAAATGAAATCGACTTTGGATGCTGTTTCCGATCAAATGCCGGGTTTTCAGGTGAAAAAAGAAGTAGTGATTGGCCGCGCCGGGGAAGGGATTTTGGATTGTGCAAACCAAAATAACATAGATATCATTGTAATGACAAAATCCACCAAAGACGGTTGGTCTCAAATGATTGGATCTGTAGCGTCTTATGTGGTAAAATACGCTAGTTGCATCGTCATGATTGTACCGGAAAACGGTTCCTATGAACGATTGAACCGTAAATTAGTAAGATGCAAGCATATGGATGATATTGTCACCTTGGCAGGGCAAGCCAGTCTGAAAACGAGCACTTGTTATCTGCCGGTTCAAGCGGGAATATGCAGTTATTTTATTACGGTCTTAGAGGGGAAAATGAGGCTGAATCATCTAGCTTTTAACCCGGATGGAAATATGTGGAACCTTCCGCCTCAGAACAAACAGCCGGATCATTACGATTTAAAGAAAGGGGAAGAAAAAGAGATTCAGGTTGAAATACTGGTTTGTTACGACCATCTGGATCAAATAAAAGTAGTAAACCCAAGCATGACGGAACCACTAAAATTCCATTATATTGCCCGCTTTGAGAACACGGAAAACTAAATAAAAGGGAATGAAGTTCTCCCTTGGCAACAAGCCGAAACGAATGGCTGATGACTTCTACAACAAATTGCGGTAGATGGCATCAGCTGTTTTTTACGGTGCTTACCGCTCAAGAGGGAATTTTTATGACCGATGAACCAACTGAGAAATATTCGGGGCCTGTTCCATTAATTGATGGATTTACGACAATTTATAAGCAAAGCATTGAGGAATTGGATAAGTCAGGGTAATTCAATTTATGAAATGGTGTTATATGAAAGTTGATAATGATATGATGCGGCGCATCCCACTTTATTTTAAGTATTTGCAAAATATCCCCCAAAATATACAAGCCTTGAAGCTAAACGCTATCGCAAAGGATCTTTCTATCCCTTCAAAAACTGTCAAGGGAGATATACAGATTCTGTTAGGTATAGAACGTTTCAGAGAAATTAATCGGGAAGAACTTTTTCAAGCGGTTTATCAGCATATGCTCTGCAAATCAGCAAGTGCGGTGGTATTGGTCGGTGTTGGAAAAATCGGGAAAGCACTTTTGGGTTATGCTGGGTTTTCCGTCTACGGTCTCGACATTCTCGCCGGTTTTGATATTAACGAACAATTGATTCGAAAAGGCGTATCGGGAAAGCCGGTTTATCCTGTTAATGAGTTGGAAGCAATATGCCATCGGTTGAATGCGAAGATTGCCATTATTGCGACACCAGGTATCAGCGCGCAAACGACCTGTGATGCACTAGTCAGAGCAGGTATCGTTGCTATATGGAACTTTTCTTCCGTCCAGCTCAAAGCTCCGAGCCATATGATGATATTCAACGAACGCATGACGGACACGCTTAGATCACTTGCTGCATATGCAAATACAATAACCCAATGTGACATGTCAACAGACGCACAAATTGGAAAGGATTGATGCTTTACGTTCTTCAGCATTTTATTCCCAAATGATGATAAGATTCCTCATCAGGAAGCGGAATCAGAACCGGGCTATTTCAAAGACCTAAATTTGGATCAAATAATCCACCCAATTTTAACCGGCTACAAAACATACCAGCTGGATCGCTGGTTTTTGACACCCCTCGCTAATGCGGATATTATCCAATATCGGCAGGATGTTATGCGTGACCTTGAAAATGATGGGCTACGGGAGCTCATTTCCACTTTTTCTAAAACCATTTTTGAGCTCAATGCCTTTCAAGATCAATTGAGGAAAATTCTGGTTTCCAATGACGCTTATCAAAACAACTATTTGGCCAGAGGACGAATGTTGGATTTTGCAAGTCGATATTGTTCCGTCATCATTGAGGCAGTAAATGGTCTAAATAAAAAGACGATACTTTCGAAAGGCTTACAGAGATTTGTGGACTATCTGCATAACTATCAAGAAAGCGAGAAGTTCCTTACCTTGAAAACAAGCGTGGATGATCTGAAAAAGGAACTTTCCACGGTGCACTATTGTATGTTGATAAAAAACGGCGCCATACGAGTCCGAAAATACGAGAATCAGCCAGACATCAGCGTTGACGTCCGCGAATTATTTGCCCGTTTTCAGCAGGGAAATGTGCAAGAGTACCGCCACAAGCTGACGGAAGAACCTCGGGCAGAGCATGTGGAAGCTGCTGTTCTCAAACTGGTCGCAACCTGCTACCCAAATGTTTTTTCTGATCTGAACGATTTCTGTATGCGGAACTTGGAATTCATTGATCCGGTTATCGCGCAGTTTTCACGTGAAGTTCACTTCTATCTTTCATGGCTGGGATTTATAGCACCTCTCAAAGAAAGGGGGCTGCCTTTCTGCTATCCCAGGCTTACGTCCGGTGCTGACAGGCTCTACGACCTAAACTTCTTCGATCTTGCACTGGCAAAGTCGCTTGGCTCTGAAAACAAGCCGGTTACAAACGATTTTACGCTGGAGCCTCCGGAACGGATTTTAGTCGTCACAGGGCCAAATCAGGGAGGAAAAACTACCTATGCGCGCGCATTTGGGCAAATCCATTATCTTGCAAGTCTCGGCTTGTGCGTTCCGGGAAAAGAGGCATCGCTTTTATTATTTGACCAGATTTACACTCATTTCGAACGCGAAGAAGATTTATCATCACTCAACGGAAAACTACAGGATGATTTGGAACGACTGTATGACATTCTAAGCCATGCCACTTCGAAAAGCCTTATTGTCATCAACGAAATATTTTCTTCAACCACCCTATCGGACGCTATTTTGCTGGGCAACCATATGATGGATGCCATTGTGAAAATCGGCTGTCCGGCTATTTGTGTAACATTTATTGATGAACTTGCCACTTACGGAAAAGAAACAGTCAGTATGATGAGTACGGTAGATGAAAACGATCCTACAATAAGGACCTTTCAAATTGTACGTAAGCCTCCTGACGGACTGGCTTATGCACTTCACATCGCCTCGAAATACCATCTTACTTATGCTCAGCTCAGCGCACGGCTAAAGCAAAAAATGTGAATAGTACCAAGTACGGAAGGAATAGGTAAAAATGGAAGTCAGATTATTAGCTGATGATTTTGATTTTAATATGCAGGAAAAACCCTCTTGTGATTGGAAAACATTGTCTGATGATCTCGAATTAAAACGGATTATATCCGCAATGGGCAACGGGGACGACTTGGTTGAGAATGTATGCGATCAAGTCCTGTCTCATTCTTTGAAAAACATAGAGCAAATTCGTTACCGACAGGATATTCTCAAAGACTGTATTAGTAATTCAGATACCATAAGGAAATTATATAAAATTACTTGTGAAACAAAGGAACAGAAGAGCAGATTATGGTCGTGGTTATCGCCTAATCAGTCTTTGTCAATCAATTATTCAAGCTCCATTACCCTTCTAAAGCTTTATTCCGAAGCATTGTTGAACATCCGTAATGCAGCAGTACGTAATTCGCAGAATTTTCATGCAAAAGGTTGGAAACGATTCATTCAGATGTTGCAAGATGAACTGAGTGATGACTATTTTACACAGGTTAGAGCGTTGCTGAATGAACTAAAAGATGAAGATAACAAAGGAATATTGATTAGTGCTAATCTTGGTAACTATTGTCAAGGTGTGAATTATGTTTTAAGGCGCAAAGAAGGAAAGCATTTTTGGTGGCATTGGAGTTTCTCTCCTGAATTTAACCTAGCGCCAAGGGATGATGCCGGTGCTTCTGATTTTGGAAAAAGACGTGATCGGGCAATTAACGAAAGTACCAATGTTCTTTCACAATCAGCGGAACACATTGGAAACTTTTTTCTGACCCTTCAACAGGAGCTTGCCTTTTATATAGGCTGCTTGAATTTGCACGACAAAATGAAGGAATTAAAGATGCCTCTATGTATTCCTGAATTACTTTCTCTCCGATCTGAAAATAGAAAATTTGATAATTTATACGACATTAGCCTTGCTTTGACCAAAAATACATCGGTTATCGGTAATCGGGTTTGTGCAGAAAATAAGCGCCTTACTATCATTACGGGCGCAAATCAAGGGGGAAAGTCGACATTTCTCCGAAGTATTGGCCAGGCTCAGTTGATGATGCAATGTGGGATGTTTGTCGGAGCTGAATCCTTTCAGGCTCCAATAAGGAATAAAATTTTTACCCATTTCAAAAAAGAAGAGGATAGTTCTATGAAAAGCGGAAAGCTTGATGAAGAACTGTCTCGTATGAATCAAATTTCCGATCAACTCAGTCCCTATTCTTTTGTGCTCTTTAATGAATCTTTTGCGGCTACAAACGAACGGGAAGGTTCTGAAATCTGCCGACAGATTACAAAGGCGCTGATTGATAATAAAATTGAAGTATTTTCTGTTACACACCTTTATACTTACGCAATCAGCTTTCTTCAGGATGGACGTCAGGATGTTCTGTATTTAACAGCACAAAGGTCAGAAGATGGAACGCGGACGTTTCAGATCGCTCCCGGGCAGCCAGTTCAAACTGCTTATGGCGAAGATCTGTATCGCAAAATATTTCTTCAAAAAAACTGGGTTTTGCCCAAAACACAAGGAACAGAGTAGTATCCACTTTATATCGTTCCTTATCAAATAAAAGAATGCAGGTTTGGAGAAGCTATTTTCACACCCTGAATCAACTGCGTCATAGTCCTCCAGACTTTGCTGGTCTGGAGGATTTTTTACTATGCGGTTTAAATTCAATTAAAGTACCGGGGAATCGGAGTGTAGAAATGCACTTCAATTCCCCGGATTTTCTTTTTCCGGATTTAAAGATATGCCTTGTATAAGGCAAAAAAAATACGTACTTTAATAAGCTTTCAAAAAACTGCAATTTTTTGAAGAAGTTAAAGGAACCGACTACCTGCTAGAGTCTGTTAACACTATTGCATTAAAGTATAAAATATAGTATAATAATTATATGGAAATAACAAAAGAACAATTTGATCGAATTGCCTCATATCTTCCGCGGCAACGTGGAAATGTGAGTATGAGCAATCTTCAAT
>NZ_JAJUFJ010000020.1:0-17743 GCF_029266045.1 Caproiciproducens galactitolivorans
ATCGATGCCGAAGATACTTGGCTGGCAACGGCCCGGGACAATAGGAAGGTGCCAACACAAATATTCCTCAATAGCTCAGTCGGTAGAGCATGCGGCTGTTAACCGCAGGGTCGTTGGTTCGAGTCCAACTTGGGGAGCCAGAAAAGTAAAGCCGCCGTTATTAAATTAGCGGCGGTAACTTTTTGCTCGGGCCATTAGCTCAGTTGGTTAGAGCAACCGGCTCATAACCGGTCGGTCCAAGGTTCGAGTCCTTGATGGCCCACCACGAAAAAACCGCATCAGATAGCCATTTATCAGCTGTTTGGTGCGGTTTTCTTTTTTCTCTTGATTACATTATATTACAAGAATTTATAAGATGTTTTGAAATTATGCAAGTCAAAAATTGTGTAGGGTAAAATTTAGGACTATAGGAATTTCTTCTCCACGCAAGAAATATTCAAATTCGTTTAACCATTCTGTTCCAGTAACAAAGAGTTTCGTATTGACATCTGGAAAAAGGAATGGTATAGTATTCTCATAATTTAAAATTAGGAAGGTTGGTTTTGATGTCGGCGCTGTCTGTAAAGGTGAAAAACAACTAAATAGTTGTAGAAGGTGAGCAATAAGCGGTTATTCCGCGTGTTTGCTATGCCTTTTAGCGGTACGGGTTTTCTATACTTGCACCGTCGGACTTCCGCCCTTACAGATTGCTTCCATACGGTTTATTGCCGTAATATAACCATCCAGTTATATATTGCCAGATAAAAGAGATTATCATTTTATCTGATCTAGGAGCATAATGGGATTGTCCCGTTATGCTTTTTTGTTTGGATGATAATGCCCACAGGAGCATTCTGCCATTTTCCGATGAAACAGAAAACAAAATTGCCTTCTTTGACCTTCCAGTATGAAGATGGGAACTCTGGTTAATCTGTTTTTTTGAAAGGACGGCGGATGATTCCTGTGGGCTTTTATTATCTAATTTTATGGAGTAACAAAATGAATACAACAGAAATTATATTAGAATTTACCAGAGTAAAGAAAATGCTTTGCGAAAACGCCATGTCGGAGCGCGCACGCGGCAAATTAGCGGAGTTATCTCCTTGTTTGGATGAGAGAGAATGTGTACGAAAAATGGAAGAAACTACTGCGGGGAGGAGGATTTTAGACGTATGCGGAACGCCTCCGCTGACAGCCATGACACAGATTGAGGAAATCCTGACGCTTTCGAAAACAGGTTCCATGTTGGTTCCCGAACAGCTTATCTCGGTTGTGCAGTTTATTGTGTCTTGCAACAGGGTGAAATCCTACCTTAAAAAAGCGGAAGAGCTGGAAAGTACGATTGCCTGCTATGGGAACAGCATGGCTGATTTGACGGAACTCCGGCAGGAAATTGACCGGTGTATCCGGAATGATCAGGTGGACAGCGACGCAAGCCCCGCCCTGCGCGATCTTCGCCGGAAAATTGAGAACGTAAAGGCACAAGTACAGACAAAACTAAATGATATTCTGAATAGAAAAAAACAATGGTTTTCAGATTCGATTATCTTTACGCGCAACGGGCGGTTTGCCCTCCCCGTAAAAAAAGAGCATAAAAATCAAATCAGCGGAAGCATACTGGGCGTATCGGGAAGCGGAGGAACGTACTTTATGGAACCGTCCGCAGTAACGAAATTGCAGGAGGAACTTTCTTTACTGCAAATTGAAGAAGATAACGAAGTAAGAAAAGTTCTTTTTACTCTAACCGCATTGGTTGATGAATACAGTCCGGACTTGAAACGGAATATGGAAGCGATGGAAACATTGGATTATGTATTTGCAAAAGCAAAGCTCAGCGCGCAGATGGATGCCCATCCGGTTTGCATTTCTTCCGAACGGAAAATATCGATTCAAAACGGCAGGCACCCGCTTATTGACCGGAAAGCCTGTGTTCCTCTGAATTTTGAATTAGGCGAAAGCTGTTTGGGCGTGGTAATCACCGGACCGAATACCGGAGGAAAAACTGTCGCGTTGAAAACCGTTGGATTACTCTCGATGATGGCGCAGAGCGGCCTGCACATTCCAGCAGATGCGTCCAGCGTCCTCAGTATGAATAACGCGTATCTGTGCGACATAGGGGATGGGCAGAGCATCTCGGAGAACCTGTCTACGTTTTCTGCCCACATGACTCGTATTATTGATATCCTTCGGCACGCGACGCGGGAAAGCTTGGTTCTGTTGGATGAGCTGGGTTCCGGAACCGACCCGGCGGAAGGGATGGGGATTGCCATTGCGGTATTGGAGGAACTGAGCAGCAGGGGCTGTCTGTTTATCGTAACCACGCATTACCCGGAGGTGAAGGATTACGCGGAGTCTGCACCAGGGATGATCAACGCGAGTATGGCATTTGACAGGGAAACGCTTCGTCCTACCTATCGGCTGGAGATTGGCAGAGCCGGGGAGAGTTGTGCGCTCTACATTGCAAAACGCTTAGGACTTCCCTCCCGTTTGTTGGAACGGGCTTATCAGGAAGCTTACCGGGATCGTCGGCGGGCAGAGGCGATTGCCGCATTTCAGCCGGATTTTGAGGATAACAAGAATGAAACAGTTTTGCCGCCGGTTCCCACAATTAAAAAACATAAGCCGCAGGCGGTTTCCAATACGCAGAAATATGAACTGGGGGACAGTGTGATCGTTTTTCCACGTCGGGAAATCGGAATCGTATTTCATCCAATGAACGAGCGCGGAGAAGTCGGTGTGCAAATCAAAGGCATTAAAAAATGGGTTAACCAGAAAAGGCTTCGCCTAAAAACACAGGCAAGTGAACTGTATCCGCCGGATTACGATTTTTCAATTCTTTTCGACACAGTAACCAACCGTAAAGCCCGGCATGTCATGGAAAGAAAGCACGACCCGAACGTGACAATTCAATATGGTGGGGAGAAAAAGGGATGATAAGGGCATACTAATTTTGCATCGGAAGGAGGTGGAACGATGGTTAACGACGATACGATAAAATTATTAAATGAGTGCAATGCAGGAATCAAAATGGCGGTAAGCTCAATCAACGAGGTTTTACCAAAGGTAAAAGACCAGCAGTTTGGACAGGCTTTAATTGATTGTAAGCATCTGCATGAGGAACTGGGCAATGAAACACACCGCTTATTGAATGAATATGGAGACGGTGGGGAAGAGCCCGGTTCACTGGCAAAAGGAATGTCTTGGATAAAGACCAACGCAAAGCTTGCCATGAGTCCGACGGATCAGACTGCAGCGGATTTAATTACCGAAGGGTGCAATATGGGTGTGAAATCATTGAGCCGTTATTTAAATGAATATAAAGCGGCGGATGAACAAGTGAAAGATATTACGAAAAAGCTCATCCAGTCCGAGGAACAGCTTTCCGTTGATATACGGCCGTATTTATAAATTATACAATGATAAAACCCGCATGAACACGATGCAGTTCATGCGGGTTTATATTCCTTATGGAGGCGGTAAAAACGCGTTTGCTTCTTGGAGCCGCCGCCATAGCCGGGGCAGGCGGAGCGGAAAGCTTATAACTGGTGCATTAAATCTTTGGTTGCAAGATACAATTCATCAAACAGCTTTTGATATTTTTTATATTTTTCATGATTTTCCATATTCGGCGTATAGGTAATGCCGGGCTTGATTTTCTTTGCCAAATCAGCAAAGCTGTCAAAGAAATGGATACCCATGGCGGCCATCATGGCATCGCCGAAACTGGCTCCGATGGTCACGCCGGCGGTTGCGATCGTCTTGCCGGTAATGTCCGCGACAATCTGCATCCAGCCCGGATTTTTTGTTCCGCCGCCTACAGCCATAATTTTGTTAATTTGAACTTTGTCTTCTTCAAAAATTTTGAAGTGCTGGTTAATAGAGTAACCCACGGCTTCCAGTGTGGAGCGGTACATATGCTGCCTCGTATGCGAAAGCGTAAGGCCAAACAGCATCCCTTTCGCAAGCGGATCATTGATTGGCGTACGCTCGCCTGCAAAATAGGGCAGGGTAATTAACCCGTCGCAGCCGATCGGAATCTTGTCGATGCCTTCCATCATGGATGAATACGCATTCACGCCTGTTTCCTTTTCCGCTTTAAGGCAGTCGGTAAAGATATTGTCCCGATACCAGCGCGTCAGCGTACCGGCCGCGTTTGTGCCGGCGGAAACGTCAAAGGTACCCGGAACAATGAATTCCTCGCGCCAGATACGGTCGTCGTTTACCAGTTTGTCAGTACAGAGGATCATGTAAATGGAGGAGCCGAACTGTAACATCATATCCCCGGGCTGCAGAACGCCGGTGCTGATTGCCTCGGCGCCCGAATCGTCCGTTCCGACGATAACGGGGGTTCCTTCGGCAAGCCCGGTTTCCTTTGCGGCCTTTGCCGTAACGTGACCGGCGATATCTACGGTGTTCATCACATCTGCCAGTTGGTCGGGGCGGCAGATTGGCTTGCAGGTTTCCGGATTCGGCGTGCCGTCCGAATGATAGAGCGGATTAAAGCTGGCAAGACCAAGAAAACGGTCTACGGTAAATTTGCCGGTGAGCTTTGCGGTTATAAAGCTGGAGCCGGTTAGGAATTTATGGGCTTTTGCGTAAACTTCCGGCTCATTATTCTTAATCCAGAGGATTTTCGGCATAACGTCGGAAGAGCAAAGCGGGCGGCCGTACCATGCTTTGATCTGGTCTTCACCGTAGTATTCCGTCAGCCATTCCATTTCTTTGGTGGCCCGTGCGTCAATGCCGTATAGAATTGCTTTGCGCAGCGGGTTGCAATCCTTGTCAACAGGCAGGCAGTCTGCGCCCAGCGCGCTTGCGCCAATAGCCCGAATATCCTTTGGGTCTAAGCCGCTTTTCTGCAAAAGCGCGTTACTGATCAGGCAGAAATCATGCCACCATACCTTGTCGGCGTCATGCTCAAAGTAGTTTGGTTTTGGATTTTCCATACCGTGTGCTGCGGCGTGGGTTGCGATTACATTGCATTCATTATCGATAATTACACCTTTGCTTTCAAAAGTTCCGGTGTCAATTCCCATAAAATATGTTTTGTTCATTTCTATACCTCTTTTTATCTGTTTTCGTGTGGCATTCGCAATAGCAAAGAGGAAAGGAAGGGGTGAATCCCTTATTTATAGAAGTGTACGTAAAAATTGCATTTATCGCTTCGTGTATAAGTGCGGGTAAATTCGATTACGCGGTTTTTATCGTCGTAGCTGGTGCATTTAAATAAAAAAACCGGCTCTGACGCATCAATCCCCATCATCCGCGCGTCCTTTGGCTCCAGCTTGGCAAGGTCCAGCGTCTGGTAGGCGCGTTTGAGATTCACTCCGTAAAAATCATATACCTCATAAATCCCGAAGACGGAGAGATCAATTCCCTCCAGCTTCGGCACAATGTATTGCGGGATCAAAATTTCCTCTATGGAGATCGATTCGTTGTCCGCGTAGCAGATGCGCTTGATGTAGTACAGCTTATCTTCCGGTTTGATCCCGAAAATCAGGCTGTATTTGCCGCCGGCGTCCCGCAGTGCCTTTGTCAGAACCTTTGTGGTGGGATGGGTGTTCTTGGAACGCATGGTTTGCGTAAATCCGCCTAGTGTTTCCAGGTCGCGCTCAACCTTTGCGCCCATGACATAAACACCCTTACCCTGCACCCGTTTCAGAAGTCCCTCGTGGACAAGCGCGTCAATGGCGTTGCGAACGGTCAGCCGGTTGATACCGTATGTTTCAGCCAGCTCATTTTCAGAGGGAATGGCGGTGCCGGGCAGATATTCCCCGTCTTCAATTTTCGTGCGGACAACCTCCCGCAGCTGCAAATAAATAGGGGACTGATAACTAATTTTTTCTTCCGTCACACTCATTTATGCCAACTCCTTCCTTCAACGAATCATAATAGATAGCAATTTCTAAATACTGTAGAATCGATTCCGTTTCCCCGCCAAGGGAGGGAGAAAGGAATTTCTGCTTCCTTTCCTATTTGAAATGATTACCGAAAGATTACCATGCGCCGTTGTATTGCAAAGTTATACTGCTGTTGGCCGCGCCCATGTGCATGCATTCTTTCAGTTCTTTTCCCTGAAGGATTCCCCTCAGGAAACCGGCAATATAGCTGTCGCCCGCGCCCATTGTATCTTTTACGTCGCAGGGTACAATTCCGAAGGTGGTGAATTTCTCGCCGTCATAGGCAATGCTGCCCTTGTCCCCTAAAGTAACAGTTACGATTTTCGGCCCCTTCGCGTGCATTTTTTTCATATAATTGCGGATGAAATCTGTGTCGCCGTCATCGGAAGCAAAGAATGCGTAATCGACATGATAGATTGCCTTTTCAATGACGGGGTCGTCCAGTTTATTTGCAAAATCAAAGGCGATTGGGGTTCCCTTTGCCTTGATTTTATACAGGTCGTTTTCAATCTTGCCCCACAGCCCGGTAACGACCATGTCTTGACTGCAGAGAAATTCGATATCCTCGTCGGAAAGCTTGAACTGAGCTAAAACGCCTTCGTCATAATCGCCGAACACACGCTCGCCGTCAATCAATTCTACCTGTGTAATCGCGGTGTTTCCCGGCAGTACCTTCACGTGAGATGTGTCTACGCCCTTGGCATTTAGCGCATCGATCATGATTTTACCGTATTTATCGTTGCCAACTACGCCGGTGTAAGAGGCCTCGCCGCCAAGGCGAACCGAATAAACAGCCACGTTTACCGGGTTACCGCCCGGAAATGCTTTTCCTAAATTCTCGTAAACATCCATACAGTTGTCGCCGACTGCTGCTATTTTCATTTTTCATGCTCCAATCTATCGGGTGAGCACACTCGCAAAACGAACCGAGTCTGCCCTTACAACCGATTTAAAATATTCTATCGGGACATCCTCTTCGTCTTTTACCACCCCTGTCAGTAAAAAGACGGGGGATTCTTCCTCAATTTTCAGGTATTCGGACTCTTCGGGGGTCGTATAGGTAATAGCGATTTTTTCCTCGCCTTTTACAATGCAGACGCCGTAATCGTTTTCCAATACCCCGTAAAAGGATTCCTGACCGAAATCGTGATGGATTAGTTCAGGAAACCGCTCAAAGTCCACGTAACAGGTTTCAACAATCACGGGTTCCCCGTCCACAATGCGCAGGCGGGTCAGCTCATAAACTTTATGCCCCAAGGGCAGGTGCAGCATTTTTGTAATCTGCTTGTTGCTTTCGATTACAAGCGCGGAAATCACCTGGGTAGTAAGCCTTTTGCCCGCTTCTGCCACGACGTGGGAAAAGGGTTTCAAATCCTGCAGATTACGGATCAGCTTGGGGCTGGCGGTAAAGGTGCCGGAGCCTTTCCGATGGTACAGCTTTCCTTCTGTAATCAACCGTTCGATCGCGCTTCGCAGCGTTGTACGGTTAAAATTCCACATTTTGCACATGTCACGCTCGGAAGGCAGCTTGGAATGGGGCGGAAGTTTATGTTCAATGATATAGCATTCAATTTTTTCTGTGGCTTCGTCTCTGGGACGGCTGCGAAATTCGCTGGTCATGGGATTTCCTCCTAAATCGATATGGTATAAATATATAATTTCGTAGCATTTGATTTGGTACATATATTGTTTTACAAATTATACCACTTTTACAGCGATTTGGGAAGAAAAAAATGAATGTCTGTACATTTTCCGAAACCCCCTATACTTGGAAATTCCTTCAAGCATAGGGGGGAATCGTTTACGATAAAGCTTATTCGGCTTTTTCTGTTGAAACGTTATTTTTTTTATCCCAGTAATAAAAGACCGGCAAACCGGTTACAACAACTAGTGCTGCGCAGATTAAACCGGGAATGGGTGCCCACAGGAAAGTGGAAACGATCAGCGTTCCAGTCATAAACATTGCGATGCTGGCCATCAGATAGCCGCAGGGCATTTTCCACAGCGGGTCATATCCTTTTTTGCGGCGCAAGACAAAGATAGTGCCGAATGTCATGAAGTTTTTCAGCAGCGCAATAAGGGTGAAGTAGCCGAGCAGGTCGGACAGGCTGGAAGCGAAGATCAGAACGATTGCAACTGCGCATTGAACCAGAATGGAAAAGTACGGGGTTTCCCACTTTGGATGAACCTTTGCAAAGGATTTAAAGAACAGGCCGTCCTTCGCCATTGCGTACTCAATGCGGGGCTGGAACATAATGCAGCTTGACAAAGAGCCGATGATGACGATAATGGCCATGATTGCTGTGATTGTGCCGGCTGCATCGCCAATTAACGGGATCTGAGAGGCTGCCAGCGCTACCGGTGCGTCGCTTTCGGCAAGAGCTTTCAGCGGAAGCAACCCGGTGGCAACGGTGCTGAGCAGTACATAAAGCACGGTTACGGTAATAACGGAGATGATCAAAGCGCGCGGCATTGTCTTTTTCGGTTCCTTAATTTCGCCGGTCATGTAACAGACAGCGCCCATTCCATCGAAAGACCATGTAGTGGCGGAAATGCCGGCCAGCAGAGCCGTCATTCCAACCGGAGCGCCCGCAAGGGCCGGGGCGGAAATATAGTTGCCTTTGATATAGAATAAGCCGATACCAATTAGAAGAGCGAAGGGGAGGATTTTAAACGCGGTGATAAAAGACTGGAATTTACCGCCGCCTTCCACGCTGCGCAAATGCACAAACATAAAGATCAGCACCAAACCGGTGGCGACAAATTTCGTCGTGAGGCCTGAAAAGTTTGTGAAGTAAGCAAGGTAATTTGCGATGGCAATCGCCATAATGGAAATGGACGGAGGGTCGGTTGCCCAGAAGCTGATCCAGCCGCAGAGGAAGGCCAGCGGGCGGGAACCCGCTTCGCGGAAGTAAACGTATTGGCCGCCGTCTTCCGGATAGGCTGTGGCAAGCTCTGCGTAGCAAAGATTTGCCGGAACCTGCATTAGCCCGCCGATAACGAAAGCCAGAATGGTAAATGCTGCACAACCTGCTGCCGCGGCAACTGTTTGAAGGGAAGAAAAGATGCCGGAGCCGATTGTGGTGCCTACGGACAGCGCAACGGCTGCGCTAAGACCAAGTTTACGCTTCAGGTCCTGATTATCCGGGGCTGTATTGCCTGATTTTTCTTTTGTAGACATGGATTATTCCCCTTTCTTGATTGGCCGCAAAGCGGAACCGCTTCCGGCTGCGGCCGTTTCTTGTTATTCCCGTTTTTTCGCAGAAACAACGCTAAAATACATAACACAACATATTTTCCATACCACTTCACAAAAAGAATAGCATATACGATAAAAGTTGTCAATTAAAAAAGGGAAAAAATATAAAATATCAATAAATTCGTCATGTTAAATGAAAGAAAACCGATAGAATTGTAATTATAACTAAAGATCTATTAATGTTGAAATGGATTATATTATACCAATACTATGCAGAATATTCCTTATTTTTTCTAAAATCCATAATAAACATTCTGTTTTATCTTGATAATTTGGTAAAATTTATGAAACCCGTCCGAAAATCACTCGCCAAGAATGCTGATACTGATCGTGCGCTTTGCCGGACCGTCGAACTCGCAGAAGTATACATCTTGGGCATCGCCTTTTACCATTTCACTATTCACAATTGGGAAAACGCAGTGATTCCCAGTAAGGTGTGCTTTTAAATGTCCGGTTGGATTGCCCGCAGTAGAACCGTAACTTCTCAGCATTCTGGCGTGGACGTAGGGATAATCCTCCGGCACGAGCCTTTTCAGGAAGGTGTCAATATCGCTCTCCAGACATTCCAGCGATTCGTTCACCGTAATTCCTGTTGTCGTGTGCTTGGTAATAACCGTGACGATTCCGTTTTTGATGCCGCTTTCGGCTACTGCTTTTTCTATCTCATCGGTAATCCGGATCAGGTCGTTGTATTGTGTTGTCAGCAATGAAAAGCTTTTATAAATAACCATCTTTCCATATCATTCCTTTCGCGGAGGATGAAGCTTAATCCAGTCCGCCTAAAAATTCAATCGCGTTTTCACCCTTGATCAGTTCCAGCGTACTTTCCCGGAAGTCAAGTTCCTGAATTGCCTGTGCCATCCGTATCTGTTCAAAGCGCGGGTTGTTGCTCCCGAACATCACCTGATGACGCAGGCTGCGGTCGATCCATGTTACGGGAAGGTCCTGCGTGAGTACGCGGAAGTAAAATTCCTTTGCACAATCAAAATACAAAAAGCTGGTATCGGCGTATACATTTGGAAATTTGACCATCAGCATGGCGGTTTCCTGCACCCATGGCCAGCCGAAATGCGCAAGGCAGATCCGCAGCTTCGGATGGCGGTAAGCGAGTTCTTCAAATTCCATGGGCTTTGCGTATTTGCTCAGGGTGTCCGGTTCCCATGAAAGGCCGCTGTGGAACAGAATCGGCTTATTGTATTTTTCACAAATCTGATAGATTTGTTCCAGCCTCTCATCGCTTGGATAAAACCATTGCCTGGAAGGGTGAAGCTTCAAGCCTTTTAATCTCAGGTCGGCAAAAGCATGCTCCAGCTTCTCGCAGCAGTCGTCGGCTAGTGGGTCAACGCTTGCAAAGCCGATGAATTTATCCGGCGCCATGTCGACAAGGCTGCGAATTTCCTCGTTGGTCACCACCGCGCGCCCTGCGGTGGTGGTGTAGTCCTCCGGCAGGAGGCAGAGCCTGTCCAGGCCGGCGCAGCGCATTTGGTTAAAAATGTGCTCTAAAGGGGCTGTGCCGTTGCGATGGATGTCCAATGCATTATGGCGGAATTCCGTTTGTTCTTCCTCGGTGTTAATCGGTTCAAAAAAAGCCGGATGTACATGAATATCGATAAACATCCTTAAAATCCTTTCTCACGATAAATAGAACGGGGGTATGCTTTCTGATCTACATACCCCCAAAAAATGTAGCTTGCTATTTTAATAAGTCCTTTATGTTGTTGATTGCGCGGCGGGCGTAGAAACGCGGTTCGTTGATATAAGAGGTTACAAGTTCGATCGTCATGGTTCCCTGATAATTGATTTCCTTCAATTCTTCCATCATTTCCTTTAAAGGCATTTGCCCTTCGCCCGGCATGATGTGCGTGTCGCTTGCGCCGTCATTGTCAATGACATGCATGTGATACATCTTTTCGCCAAGCTTATCGAAATAAGCCATAATGCTTTCCTGCTGCACATAGGGCGGGACAATATCGCACATGCCGACTAGAAATTCGGACGGAATTAGCCGGAATATTTCCGCAAGGTCGTTAGCGCTCTTGCATACGTTGGATTCATAGGGCGTCAAGGCTTCCACAACGAGCTTATGCTGGATTTTTTCCGCGTGTTCGGTTAATTCGCGCAGGGAGAGGATCAGCCGATCCCAAATTTCCTGTGTGGTCGCGTTGTATCCCGCGTGCCCGCAGGAGATGAGGGTAAAGTTGGCGCCCATTTCCTTGGCCATATCCATGGAGAGCTTCAGGTATTCTATGGACTCGCGGCGCATGGCCTCCGTACCGATCATGTAGTTATATGGATAAGCGTTATGTTCCGGGGTATAGCCTATTACCGGTATTTCGTATTTGTCGATCAGCTCTTTGATCTGCCGGATGCCGCCGGCCTTTAAATCTGGGGCAAAAGCGTGGGGACGGCCTCCCCAAAGCTCAATGTAATCGTAGCCGAACCGCTTCGCGTCTTTGAAAATATCTTCCATGGGATTGCGCTGATAACCGGATGTAAACATACCTATTTTCATGAAATTTCCTCCGTTTAGAATTTAAATTTAGTAAATATGCTAAACTAGCCGCGTAAAAAAACCGTTTACAATGCGGGTACAGAGCAAACGGTTTTTTGTAAGCAAGCGTTACAGTTGCATTCGGTTAATATTGTACCAATCCGCCGTAGTAACGCCTGTCATCCGGGTTATGATCCTTGCTGATGGAGAGATAATAATAGAAGTACTCGAGAGGCACGAACAGCACCATCGGGGCGAGCATTGGGTGCAGGTCCACGTTCAGATCCTTATAATCAAATACAATATAATCCTCGGTGAACTTTTTCACGAAATTAATCGTGCGCTCGGTTGTATGTCGGGACTCGTCGGTGCCAAGCATGAATACGTACGGAACACCCTTTTCCACGATTTCTAGTGGGCCGTGGCGGAATTCGGCGCTGTTCAGCATGCAGCCGTGCGTCCATGTGAATTCCATCATGGTGATGACGCCCTCTTTATAAGCGAGCGGCAGCATAGGGCCGGCGGCAACCGTATAAATGAAGGGCCATTTGCTTGCGCGGATACCGAGTTCCTTTGATTTTTCTTCCTGGGAAACGACGAGTTCTCCCAAAACTTTGGGCAGCTTCGGCATGTCTGTAAGGATTTTGCTGATTTCTTCATTTTCCTTGATTGCATTGATGTATTTGCAGGCAATGTAATAGCTGACCAGCAGGTGAATTTCCCAAATGCATTCTGCGCCGTAGCCGAGGACGTATTCCGCTTCTTTGCTTAAAGGCGTGCCTTCCTGATCGCGGGTCACACCGAGCGTTAACGCACCGGCTTCACGCGCGCGCTTAATGCTGTTGTAGACTTCTTCAGTTTTGCCGTAATGACTTATGCCGATGACCATGGAGTGCTCATCCAGCTTATTCGGGGTTTGATCAAGGAAATCCCAGCCGCTGTAAGATTTGCAGGGGATGTCGGAGTACTTTTCAAACAGCATCTGAGCTGTCTGGCAGGCACAGAGGGGAGAGCCGCAGGCCACGAAGTAGACGCGGTCAATTTTGCGTTCAACCATCTTCGCTACGATTTTGTCGAGCTTCGGAAAGTCATTTGCCATCAGGTTTTCTACTTCTTTGACCATATTTGCGGTTACAAGGAAATCAACCTTGCTTTTGTCAATGTTAAGCATACAATCAATCCTTATCTGTTCGTATTTCGTGCCGGAGGCACGTTAAGTGTAAAGTGGTGGAAAATATATTTGAAATGGACAAGTATGGAAATGGTTATTTATTCTGAACCCAAGGTTCAAAAACGCTGACAACTTCGGAGGCGATTTTCGCACCTTTTTCCAGCGCCTTTTCGATCGGCATATTTGTCAGGATACCGTAAAGGAACCCTGCAATAAAGCTGTCGCCCGCGCCAACCGTGTTGACGGTTTTCGCGGGAAAGATGCCGAATTCATAGAACCTTTTGCCATCCCATGCAAGGCTTCCTTTTTCTCCGAAGGTGGAAACCGCGATTTTCATTCCGTGGTTCACTTTATCCTTCAAAAAGTTTTCGATAAATTCATCCCGCTGCTTGTAGGAATAGAAACCGTAATCGACATAGGGAAGGGTCGTTTCAACCAGCTCATGATCCAGTCTGTCTGCATAGTCAAAGCTGATTTTTGCGCCGTGTTTTTTGATTTCCGGCAGAACTTTTTCCGCCTTGCCCCAAAGGGCGGTATGCACAAGATCGTGGCTGGCGGCAAAACGGATATCTTCCTCATCGAAAACAATGTTTTCTAAAACGCCTTCGCAATATTCCCCATGAACGCGGTCCAAACCATTCATATCCATATAGGTAATTGCTGTCGGGCCCCTTCCAACCTTTAGATGGCTGATGTCGAGCCCTTCGGAATTCAGACAACTCAGCATCCATCTTCCGTTTTCATCGTCGCCAGTAGTGCTGATAATGGAAGTTGGGATGCCCAGCTTCTGCAGGTTTACGCCGGTGTCAACCGCATTGCCCGTAGGATACTTTTTCCCTAAACGGGGGTATACGTCGATACAATTGTCACCGATTGCAGCGACCTTCATTTTCACGCCTCCTTTTTAAAATATTAGATATGTAATTGATTTTTTTAAACCAATTACTCTAAATTAAGTATAACGCGAAGATTTTAATTCGTCAACGAGTTAAAATATCTAAATGATACGACACGTATTTATTTATTTTTTACAATTCATAGTTTATATAAGCAAGATATAAATTATACCACTTTAATGCATAAAAAAATTTAAGGGTAATTTGAGTTGGAGAGAAGAAATTTTTCTACAATTTCCGCAACAGCGTCATGGTTATTATCCTTCAAAGTAATATAATCCGCGGCTGTCTTAACATCCGGCAGGGCATTTTGTACCGCTATGCCGATCCCGGCGTGGGTCAGCATGTCGATGTCGTTGTCGTAATTTCCCACGGCAATCGTTTGGCTTATCGGGATGGCAAGAAAGTCGGCAAGGACCTTTATCCCGTTCCACTTGTTGATGCCTTTTTTCATAATATCGAGGCAGCCGGGTTCGGAAGCAACATACTCCAAATCCAAATCCGAGTTATCCAGAAACGCGCGGACTTTTTCGCCGTCATCGGTTACAGTAAACCCTTCTACATTTTCGCATTGCACGTCTTCGGGGGAATGGTAAAAATCCGGTTCCAGGCCCAGTTCCTCCGCATACTTTCGGGTTCGCGGCGTCATCTTATTGATGCCCCAGTACATTCCGCTGAAAATGTGGAGTTGACAATCTTTTTGCAGGCAGTAGGAAATCAAAGCCCGCGCATCTTCCTTGCCTGTGAAATCATTTTTCAGCACGCGCCCATCCGCAGCGGAGGTGATTTTCCCGCCGTTGTTCAGTATGAAATAGTCGGCGTAACAGGCGTCCTTGCCCAAAGGCACCATATCAATATCCCGCCGGCCGGTGACAAAACAAAGGATATGCCCTTGCTGGCGGGCGGAAATCAGCGCTTGTTTGGAAAGAGCACCCAGTTTGCCGCTGTCGTTCACAGCGGTACCGTCAAGATCCAGAGCCAATATTTTTTGGTTCATATTTCACCCGCAACTTACAGCTCTTTACGGTATTCTTTCACGACCTTCATAAAGGCTTTAACCCGGTCACAATCGACGGTGCTGTAGAAATCGCCGTTTTTCTTAAAGGTTGTGCCCACAACGGCAGCGTCCGCATACCTCAGTTTTTCTTTAATTGTATCAATGCGGCACCCGGTATTGCAGATTACGGCAACATCCGGCGCGGCTTTTTTCACGCTGCTCATCAGTTCTTCATTTACCTCCTGCCCGGCTGCGGAAGCGGAAATGCAGAGCCCGTCCGGCGACGCCTTGAACACAACCGATTTCGCAATCTCCGCCAGCGGGCGGGTATCCAGGTTATGGTCGGATTCCGGGTTGATGAAATACAGCATCTTCAGGTCGTCCAGATGCAAAGCAGCTTTGCGGCGGAGCAAATAGGCGAAGTCATTGTCATAGAACCCGCCGTCGCCAACGTAAGTGCCGCAGAAAGTGCCGCGGATAAATTTTGCGTCCACCGCCGCGGCCAGCTCAAGGCTGGCAAGCCCGTCGGAAATGCAGTCCGCACCGTATGGCACGCGGATTTCGCTCATCAGTTCGCCGATGACGCGGGCCATGGCCGCAGGCGTAACAAAATCCATTTTCCGCTGATAAGGGAGGCTGAATTCATTGCTGAAAATAATTCCATCCACACCGCCGTCCTGCAATGCCTTCAGGTCTGCGCGCGCCTGATCGACAACTGCTTTCATACTGTCACCATAGCGAAATTTCGGGTCGCCCGGCAATGCTTTCAGATGAAGCATTGCAAAGATCGGTTTTTTTACACCAAACATTTTTTCTGTCCAAAGCATAATACATCCTCCAAATTCTATGTTTTTTGTTTAAAAGCTCGGTAAATTTGGCTTTAAGCAGATAAGTTAATAACAATTACATACCATTTGCAAAATCATAATAGCATTCCATTTTCGGAATGTCAATAAGATTTCGGATGGTTTTTGCCGCGATTTTTGTAGAATTTTCACCGGAGTTATAAGCACAGAAGTAGATTTATCATACCAAACAACGGATTATTCCGGACTTTATTCTATTTTTTTAAATGGTCTGAAATACAATCGGGAATGATAATATACTGTAAATTTTTATTGCGCACAACGAAATAGTTCTACAAATTGATAAAAACTTTTAAGATTTGTATTGCAAAATTTAGGGATATATGCTATCTTAAAAGCGTAAATGGTATGAAAAACGCTAAATCTTATATATAACACTTCATTATTTTCCATCTACCTTTGCTGTCAACACAGTAACCGCACCTGTGTCGGACAGTCCTTTCATGTAAACCGTATTGATTAAAGAGGGAGTGCTAGAATGACAAATAGTGGAAAAGCAGAGATTCTTTTAAAATCGAATTGTATTTATACGGCTGTTTCGCCAGAGCCGTTGGCAGGCTTTGTGGCTGTTGCAGACGGAAAAATTCTTGCTGTGGGCAGCGACGGAGAAGAGGAGTATATTGACCGGAATACGGCTGTATATGAACTTGGCGACAAATTGGTTTGTCCTGGCTTTGCAGATGTACACTGCTTTTTTACGGGGTATGTGCTGCGTTTTGTCGGCGCAGATCTTTCTTGCGCCGGCACAGCGGAGGAAATAATTGAAATCATGAAGCGGTATGCCTGTGAACAGCCTTTTGAAAAGGCGCTGCTTGGGCATGGGTGGGATTCGGAAAAAGTTAAAAATCCCGATCCCGCGCTGTTGGATAAAGCCTTTGCGGGGCGTCCGGTGATTCTGTTCGAAAAGGGGCAGGAAACCTGCTGGATGAACGAAGCAGCAGAAAAAACTTACCAGTTTACACCGGAAACCTGTTATCCCGAAGCATATTGGAAGCTTTTGGGTGAAGTGCTGGGCGACCGTGCGTTCATTGTTCCGGAATTCAAAAAGTATATGGCCATGCTGAACAGCCGCGGCGTAACTTCCGTAAAAGAAATGGGATTTGATGATTTTTACGGCTTTACAGACGTGCTGGAGGACTTGGAAAAGAAGAACGAATTGACTTTGCGCGTTAACTTTATGAGCCAGCCGGTCGGCGCCGGTATGAACCTTGCATATGGCCGGGAGATGAGAAAACGTTTTCAAGGCGATTACGTCCGTTTTTCGGGCTACAATCGGATGACGGACGGCTCTATCAGCCAGTTGTGCGGCGATTTGAAAGAGCCCTACTGCTGTGCTCCCAACATCTGCTGTGCTCAGGAAATCGACTATGATCTAATTGAAAAGGAGACCTTGGCGGCAGATGCGGAAAATTTCCGTTTTTCACTCCATGCGCAGGGAGACGCGGCAATCTGCAAAGTCCTCGATATTTACGAAAAATGCAAACGCGAAAACGGCAAGCTGGTAAACCGCCACAGCATCACCGATCTGGAATTCAGCGATCCGTCTGATTTGGAACGGATGGGAAAGCTGGGGGTGATTGCGGAAATTTATCCGCAAATTATGGCCATTGCGGATCGCAAGAGCAAGCTGGAAATGATTGAAGAAAAGATCGGAATGGAACGCGGACGCTACTACTGGAACCGCCGCAAAATGGCGGACAGCGGCGTTTTAATTTCCTGTGGTACGGATCTTCCTTTATTAATCGATGATATTCCGGAATCCATTTACCATGCCTGCGGCGGGCAATTCCCAGAAGGCGGAGAGCCTTTTAACAAAGAAAATACTCTGACGGTAAGTGAGGTTATGCGCGCTTGGACCTATGGCGGGCAATACAATCTTTACCGTGAAAAAGAGCTCGGCACCCTTGAGCAGGGGAAAAAGGCAGACATTGCGGTATTGGATGGGAACGTCTTTACGGAATCCATGCAGAATATGCGGGCGATCAAAGTCTGCCTGACTTTAGTTGAAGGAAAGGTAGTATATACCTCCTTATAATCACTTTGATTAGAGTCTGTTAACACAAAAAATTGCATCTATAATCATAGCGAAATAGATGAAACCACAGAACATAATATCAAGTTTATCATAACGCGTAAAAATTCTTCGAAAACGTTTTAGGCGAAGAAAATAACGTTCAATTTCAT